>NZ_JBFAQA010000010.1:0-313835 GCF_040677005.1 Nonomuraea sp. NPDC049421 | reverse complement strand
CTTGGCCGGCCCCTGCCACAGCTCCTCGCGCAGCATCCGCATGACGGCGCCGGCGTCCTCGGACTTCATCTCCTCCAGCGCGTCGGCCAGCTCGTCCAGCGCTTTCGCCTCGCTGATCAAGGTGTGCACGTCGGCCTCGGGGACCGCCCCACCCGCCAGCGGCTTGGCCAGCGGCTTGACGATGTCCGGCACCAGGTTCAGATCGAGCGGCATCCGCTACGTCTCCGTCCGCGGCAGGTCAGAATTGGGGAAGAACAGATCGGCACCGGCCTCGGGCCCGAACAGGTCCTCGAAGGGGAGGTTGGGGGTGAAGGGCTCCATCAGCTCCCGCATCTCGCCGGACACCTGCCGGGTGGCGTCCCTGATCTGGGCCATGATCAAGTCGGACAGCTCCGACGGTGACAGCTTGCGGTAGACCCGCGGGTCGAATTCGATGGCCTGCACATCGCCTCGAGGGCCGACCGTGACGGTGACCATGCCGTCACGGGACTTGGCGGTCGCCGTCAGGTCACGCATCTTCTCCTGCGCCTGTTTGAGCTGCTCGGCCTGCTGATTGACCTCCTTCACGAGCTGCTCCAGCAACCGCCAATGCTCTTGAGATGTCATCGCCGCCCTCAGATCAACGCCGCGTAACCGTGATCATCGAATCCCCATCATCTATCACTTCAGCCCCATATCAGGACAGCAGAATCAGTGAATTCGGGGAGTCCGCACCACGCCCGCAGGCCATCTGTGATGTTCCTCCCACGACCGCTCCGCCCGTACCCAGAACACGTCAGCGGCGGGGGCCAGCGTGCGTCCGCGCCTGCGGAGGCGCGCGGCCTGGGGCGTCCGGCGGTTCACGACGGACGTGGGACCCACGGCTGCGAAGGGCGGCGCCGAGCGCGCCGGGGTCAGGCGCGCAGACGGAGGCCGCGGGGGGTGGGGTGGAAGCCGGCTGCTTCCAGGGCCGCCGCCAGGGGCGAGTCGACGATGCTGGCACCGTCGGCGCGTTCGACGGTCAGCTTGCCCAGAGCGCCGTCGCGTACGGCCAGAGCCAGCGCGTCGACCGCCGGCCGCAGCCGGTCGCCGTCGGTGAACGACAGCAGCGTCTTGCCGCCGCGCTCGACGTAGAGCACCAGGTGCCCGTCCACGAGCACGACCAGCGAACCGGCCTTCCTGCCCGGCTTGTGACCCACCTCGCCGGGATGCTGCGGCCAGGGCAGCGCGGCGCCGTACGGGCTGGCCGGGTCGGCCGCCGCCAGCACCACGGCCCGCCGCCCCGGCCCCCCTGAACCACCATCCGCACCTCTGCCCGGCCGCCCCCCGAAGCCGGGCACGTCGCCGGGTGTCGTGGTGCTGAAGCCCGGGTCAGGGGGCGGGGCGGCGCCGGGGGACATGGCGCGCATGCGGTCGACCGCGCCGGGCAGCGCGAACTGGGCGCCGCCGAGCCCTTCGACGAAGTAGCCGCGCCGGCACCGCCCGCTCTCCTCGTACGCCCGCAAGACCTGATAGACGGGCGTGAACCCGCCGGGCAGCCGTTCGGAGGTCACCGCCCCCCGCGTCACCACGCCATGCCGCTCGAGCAGGACCTCGGCCTGCGCGTGCGCCCGCTGGGTGGCGTCGGCGGCCGGCTCGGGCAGCAGCCACCACCGCCCTGCCACGGTCGGCGGCCCGCTGCGGCTGGGCAGCACGGCCCGGCGCCGCCGCGTGGTGGCGGGCCGGTGGGCGGGCCGCCCGGTGCCGAGGGTGGCCCGCAGCGGCGCCAGCGTGTCACCCGATACGCGCCCGGCCCACACGAGGTCCCACAGAGCGGACACGAGCGTGGCGTCGTCGAGCGAGCCGAGCTGGTCGGAGATGCCGCGGAAGAACAGCGCGCCGCCCCCGCCGAGCAGCTCGAGAATCCGCTCGTGGACCGGCGTCATGGTGATCTCGGCGGGCTCGGGCATCAGCAGCGGCGCGGTGTCGGCGAAGTAGAGGGACACCCAGCCGTCGCCGCCGGGCAGCGACCCCTGGCCGGCCCACATCACGTCGCCCGACGAGGTCAGCTCGTCGAGCAGGGCCGGATGGTAGCCGGGCACCCGCGACGGCAGCACCAGCGTCTCCAGCGCGGAGGCCGGGACGGCGGCGCCCTGGAGTTGTTCGATGGAGCGTACGAGCGCGTCCATCGCACGAGCCGACCCGATCGCGCCAGGAGAGACCTCTGCGACGGTGATGCCGTGCCAGGCGGGCAGGAACCTGGCGAGCGTCTCGGGCGCGACCGGCTCCACCTCTTTACGCAGCCGGGCCAGCGACCTGCGGCGCAACATCCGCAGCACGCCCGCGTCGCACCACTCCTCGCCGCGCCCGCCGGGCCGGAACTCCCCGTTCACGACCCGCCCCGACGCGGCCAGCCGCCGCAGCGCGTCGGTCACCACGGCCACGCCGAGCCCGAACCTGGCGGCGGCCGTACCGGCGTGGAAGGGCCCGCGCGTGCGGGCGTGCCTGGCCACCAGGTCGGCCAGCGGGTCGGCCACCGGCTCCAGGAACGCGTGCGGCACCCCGACGGGCGGCGGGACGCCGAGCGCGTCGCGCATGCGGCCGGCGTCCTCGATGGCCGCCCACTGCTCCTCGCCGGCCACCCGCACCCTGATCGCCCGCCTGGCCCGCTCGAGCTCCTCAAGCCAGGCCGGATCGCCGCCGCGCACGCTCACGTCGGGCGCGAGCAGCGGCCCGTGGGAGCGCAGCAGGTCGGCGAGGTCCTCCACGTCGCGCAGCGGCCGGTCGAGCCTGGCCAGCTCGCGTTCGGTGTCGGAGATGACGTCGGGGTCGAGCAGCTCGCGCAGGTCGGCCTGGCCGAGCAGCTCCGCGAGCAGCGTGGTGTCGAGCGCCAGGGCCTGCGCGCGGCGTTCGGCGAGCGGCGCGTCGCCCTCGTACATGAACGCGCCCACGTAGTGGAACAGCAGCGCCGCGGCGAACGGCGAGGCCTGCGAGGTCTCCACCTCCACCACCCGCACCCTGCGGGCGGCGATGTCGCGCATGAGCTGCACCAGCCCCGGCACGTCGAAGACGTCCTGGAGGCACTCGCGCATGGTCTCCAGCACGATCGGGAACGAGGCGTACTGTGAGGCCACGCCCAGCAGATGGGCGGCCCGCTGCCGCTGCTGCCACAGCGGGCTGCGCCGGCCCGGCGTGCGGCGCGGCAGCAGCAGCGCACGGCCCGCGCACTCCCTGAACCGGGAGGCGAACATGGCGGAACCGCCCAGCTCCTCGGTGACGATCTGCTCGATCTCGTCGGCGTCGAAGGCCGCGACGTCGGTCGGCGGCTCGGCCAGCGTGTCGGGGATGCGCAGCACGATGCCGTCGTCGGAGTGCACGGCCTGGACGTCGATGCCGTAGCGCTCGCGCAGCCGCCGGTTGATGGCCAGCGCCCACGGGGCGTGCACGCGGGCGCCGTAGGGGGAGTGGATCACCACCCGCCAGTCGCCCAGCTCGTCGTGGAAGCGCTCGACCAGCAGGGTGCGGTCGTCGGGGACGTAGCCGGTGGCCTCGCGCTGCTCGCGCAGGTAGGCCAGCAGGTTGCCCGAGGCGTATTCGTCGAGCCCGGCCGCCTGGATGCGTTCGGTGGAGTCTTGTTTCGCCTGTTCGCGCAGGAACTGCCCGATCGCCTTGCCCAGCTCGGCCGGCCGCCCCGGCGCGTCGCCGTGCCAGAAGGGCAGCTTGCCCGGCTGCCCCGGCGCCGGCGAGACCAGCACCCGGTCGGCGGTGATGTCCTCGATGCGCCAGGAGGTCGCGCCCAGCACGAACACGTCGCCGACGCGCGACTCGTAGACCATCTCCTCGTCGAGCTCGCCCACCCTGGAGGCGCGCTCGCCCACCAGGAACACGCCGAACAGGCCGCGGTCGGGGATCGTGCCGCCGTTGGTGACCGCCAGCCGCTGCGCGCCAGGTCGCCCCTGGAGGGTGCCGGTGACGCGGTCCCAGACGATGCGGGGGCGCAGCTCGGCGAACTCCTCGCTCGGGTAGCGCCCGGCCAGCATGTCGAGAGTGGCCTCAAGCGCGCTGCGCGGCAGCGTCGCGTAGGGGGCGGCCCGCTTGACCACGCTCTCCAGCTCGTCGACCGTCCACTCGTCGAGCGCGGTCATCGCCACGATCTGCTGCGCCAGCACGTCGAGCGGGTTACGCGGATAGCGCAGCTCCTCGATGAGGCCGCTCTTCATCCGCTCCGCGACCACCGCCGTCTGTACGAGATCGCCACGGTATTTGGGGAAGATGACGCCCTTCGACACCGCGCCCACCTGGTGGCCCGCCCGGCCGATGCGCTGCAGGCCGCTGGCCACGCTCGGCGGTGCCTCCACGCACGCGACCAGGTCGACCGAGCCCATGTCGATGCCCAGCTCGAGACTGGACGTGGCGACCACGGCAGGCAGCCGGCCCGACTTCAGCGCCTCCTCGATCTGCGCGCGCTCCTCCTTGGAGACCGAGCCGTGGTGGGCGCGGACGATCTCCGTCACCGCCCCCTTGCTCGCCCCCGCCTGCGCCATCAGGTCGGCAGGCATGCGCTTGGGCGGCTCGGGACCGGTGGGGGGTGTCTCCCAGATCGACAGGTCGATGGTCTCGGCGCCGTGCTCGTGTTCGTAGGCCAGCTCGTTGAGCCTGGTGCACAGCCGCTCGGCCAGCCGGCGCGAGTTGGCGAACACGATCGTGGAGCTGTGGGACCCGATCAGGTCGAACAACCGGTCCTCCACGTGGGGCCAGATCGACCGGTTGCCCGGCTCGGGCGCGAACTCCTCGCCCTCCTCGCCCCCCTGGCTCGGCCGGCCCTCCATCTCCGTCATGTCCTCGACGGGGACGACGACCTCGACCTCGATGCGCTTGTCCGACGGCGGCTGCACCACCGTGGCGGGGCGCGTGCCGCCCAGGAACGCCGCGACCTCGCTCACCGGGCGTACGGTCGCCGACAGCCCCACCCGCTGCGCCGGCTTGTCGAGCAGCGCGTCGAGCCGCTCAAGCGTCAGCGCGAGGTGGGCGCCGCGCTTGGTGGCCGCGACCGCGTGCACCTCGTCGACGATCACCGTCTCCACGCCGCGCAGCGCCTCACGCGCCTGGCTCGTCAGCAGCAGGAACAACGACTCGGGCGTGGTGATGAGGATGTCGGACGGCCGTGACGCGAACCGCCTGCGGTCTTCCGCCGGGGTGTCGCCCGAGCGGATCGCCACCGAGATGTCCGGCACCGGCAGGCCCAGCCGCCTCGCCGTCTGCTTCAGGCCGGCCAGCGGGGCGCGCAGGTTGCGCTCGACGTCGACGGCCAGCGCCTTGAGCGGCGACACGTACACGACCCGCGTGCCCATCGGCCGCTCTGTCGTCTTGGCCTGCTCCGTCGCCTTCGCCTGCTGTGTCGCCTTCGTTCGCTGCGTCGTTTCCGCCTGCTCCGTCGTTTTCGCCCGCCCTCGCGCCGCTGACACGCGCCCTTTCGCGCCCTTCGGCGCGTCTTCCGTGGCGGGCGGCTCTCCGAGCTCGCGGGCCGCGAGCCTGTCGAGCGACCACAGGAACGCCGCCAGCGTCTTGCCCGACCCCGTCGGCGCCACGACCAGCGTGTTGTCGCCACGCGAGATCGACTCCCACGCCCCCTCCTGAGCGGCGGTGGGGGCCTGGAAGGCTCCGGCGAACCATTCCCTGGTCACCTGGCTGAACTGGGCTAGCGAGCTCACCAGCACATACTGCCTCGCGCCACCGACAGAAAACGCATTCGCCCCCGGGGCGGGACGGTTGAGCGGGCGCCCTGGCGGACATACAGCGACCGTGACCATCGACTACGCGGCCATCGAAGCCCGCCGTGCGGAAATACGCGAGCGCTACGTGTTAGCGCACCGGCCCTCCAGCAGCGCGCGAGGACTGCACCACATGGCGCTGCTCTCGTCCGACGTCGAACGGACCATCAAGTTCTACCAGGAGCTCCTGGAGTTCCCGCTCACCGAGATCTTCGAGAATCGCGACTACAAGGGCTCCAACCACTTCTTCTTCGACATCGGCAACGGCAACCTGCTGGCCTTCTTCGACTTCCCCGGGCTCGACCTGGGGCCGTACCAGGAAGTGCTCGGCGGGCTGCACCACGTCGCGATCTCCGTCGACCCCGCCACCTGGGAACGGCTGCGCGGGAAGCTGGAGATGGCCGGCGTGCCGCACCAGATAGAGAGCGGCGCCTCCATTTACTTCAGGGACCCCGACGGCGCCCGGCTGGAGCTGCTCGCCGACCATCTCGGTGAGATGTACGGCGCGCGGGTGATGTGACTAGCGCCGCGACGCCCTGCGCGTGCGCGGCTTGCCCGCCCGCGGCGCCTGCCTGATGCCGGCGTGCCGCTCGGCGCGCTCGGCCTTCTCCTTCTTCACGGCCTGCCGCAGCAGGGCTAAGAGGTGACGGCGTCTGGCCCTGTTGGCCTTCGTCTTGGCGGTCTTCGGGGGTGAAGACTTGGGGGTCTTTGGCATGCGGTTGTCCTACCCACCCCCGGGGCGCTTCCATACTTGAGTGATGCGCCTGACCGAGTTCTGGAGACGGATGAACGCCCACTTCGGCGAGACCTACGCCGAGTCGTGGGCCCGCGACTATGTCCTCGCCCCACTGGGCGGTCGCACCGTCGTCCAGGCGCTGGCCGACGGCGAGAGCGCCAAGACGGTGTGGCGGGCGGTCTGCCAGGTGGAGGACGTCTCGCCGAAACTCCGCTGACCGCGCTCACTCCACGGTCACTCCGCGCTCACTCCACGGTCACTCCACGGTGGGCGCGTCGAGCGTACGGCGCAGCGCCGCGCACGTGCCCTCAAGGTCGTCGGCCGCCCCCTGCCCGCGCGGCGACCACAGGAACTGCCAGCCGTCGTTCGCCGGGGTGGCGAAGACGAGGGTCTGGCGGCTCGTACGCGGATGCCACACCCACAACACCGGATCGTCGCCCCCGACCGTCCTGCTGACGAGGCCGTGCGCGGGCAGCAACGCGGCGAGTGCCTCGAGACGGGCGCGCCGTTCCCCGGTGTAGCCGCTCACCACGTGCGCCTCCAAGCGTCGCCGTTGCAGTGAGTCTCCCCAGCTCAGACCTCGGCCAACACGCCGGGCGAGGGTGATCGGGAACGGTCGGCGGCGCGTGATCGCGACGTCACCGACCGCTGAACCGGACGGCCTCTTCTGGACGCACGCCCCCTTCCGGCCCGGGGCAGGGGAGCACTGGGCGTACCTGTGACACGCGGGATGGCGATGATCAATGGCTACCTGCGTGTTCCTGCTGTGATCGAACAGCCGTTCGGCTACGATGGACCAAGCCGGGCCACGTCTTCCCCGACTGCGGCAGAAATTGTCGGTGGCAGGCCGTAGCTTTCACTCGACTGATCGGACCACGACCCTCCAGGGGGAGTTCCCATGGCTATCAACGACCGCGAGAAGGCCCTCGAGACCGCCCTCGCTCAGATCGAGCGGCAGTTCGGCAAGGGCTCCGTCATGAGGCTGGGCGACGACGCCCGAGCTCCCATCGAGGTGATCCCCACCGGGTCCATCTCTCTGGACGTCGCCCTCGGCATCGGCGGCCTGCCGCGCGGGCGCATCGTGGAGATCTACGGCCCCGAGTCCTCGGGTAAGACGACGATCGCCCTGCACGCGGTGGCCAACGCCCAGCGCGCCGGCGGCATCGCCGCGTTCATCGACGCCGAGCACGCCCTCGACCCCGAATACGCCAAGAAGCTCGGGGTCGACACCGACGCCCTGCTGGTGTCCCAGCCCGACACGGGTGAGCAGGCGCTCGAGATCGCCGACATGCTGATCAGGTCGGGTGCCGTCGACATCATCGTCGTCGACTCGGTGGCGGCCCTGGTGCCCAAGGCCGAGATCGAGGGCGAGATGGGCGACAGCCACGTCGGCCTCCAGGCCCGCCTCATGTCCCAGGCGCTGCGCAAGATCGCCGGCGCCCTCAGCAGCACCGGCACCACCGCCATCTTCATCAACCAGCTCCGCGAGAAGATCGGCGTCATGTTCGGCAGCCCCGAGACCACGACCGGTGGTAAGGCGCTGAAGTTCTACGCCTCGGTCCGCATGGACATCCGGCGCATCGAGACTCTCAAGGACGGCACGGAGGCGGTCGGCAACCGCACCCGGGTCAAGATCGTCAAGAACAAGATGGCCCCGCCCTTCCGGGTCGCCGACTTCGACATCCTCTACGGCGTGGGCATCTCCCGTGAGGGCGGCCTCATCGACATGGGTGTGGAGCACGGCTTCGTCCGCAAGTCCGGCGCCTGGTACACGTACGAGGGCGACCAGCTCGGCCAGGGCAAGGAAAACGCGCGTAACTTCCTGCGCAACCACCCCGACATGGCCAACGAGATCGAGAAGAAGATCAAGGACAAGCTGGGGGTGGGCCCGCGTCTCGACGCTCCCGCCGAGGCCGCCGCCGCTGCCCCTGCTCCGGCCGCCACCTCCTCGGGCCGCGGCTCCAAGTCCACCCCCAAGCCGGGTGACGTCTGAGCGTCGGCCGCATGAGCAACACCGACCGGCCACAGGTGCCCCGTACACCGGAGCGGGGCGCCTGGCCCGACCCCTCCACCCGCCGCCGCGACCTGGCCCGCTCAGCCACGGACGGCTGGCCGTCGGTGTCCGAGTGGCACGCCCAACGCACCCGCCAACGCGCCGCCCAGGAAACCCCCGCCGAAGGCTCCCCTGAAACACCAGCAGGAAGCCTCACGGAAGACGAAGAGAAAAAGACCCCAGCAGAAGACACCGCCCCTGAGACCACGGCAGGGGCCCACGCCGAAGGCGCCCCTGCACTGGATGTGGCGGCAGGCACCACCGCTGAGGCCGCGGCGGCAGGGGCCCACCCCGAAGGCACCTCCGAACCGGTCGCGGCGGAAGACGCCACCGCTGAGGCCACAGCGACAGGGGAGCATGCTGAAACCGCGCCTGCACCGGCCGTGGTGAAAGGCGCCGCCGACGAGGTTAGAGCGGCAGAGGACCACGCTGAGGAAGCCTCCGCACCGGCGGCGGAAGGCGCTCCCGAGGGCAATGGAAACGGTGCTTGGTGGGGCTCCGAGACCAGCTGGACCCCACCGGCCGTTGTCACCTCGCAGGCTGTCGGGCTCCCGCCGACTGCGGGATCCTCACCGGCCGATGGCGACACCCCACCAGAGCCGCCTCGCGGTGCTCAACACCCCTTCTTCGCGCGTGAGGACAAAGAGGGCTTCGTAGCGGCGCAGGACGGCGACGACACCCGCTCGGGTGCTTCGCCGCAGCGCCGCCCGGGTGACGAATGGCACTTGGAGGTCCTCCCCGGTCCCAGCTGGTTCGCCCCCGCTCCTGAAGAGCGTGACTCCGGCCGACCGGGCCGATCACGCCGCAGCGGCGCTTCACGCTCAAGCCGATCCGGTACGACGTCCGCAGAGGCTTCGACAGGAAACCGATCCGGTACGACGTCCGCAGGGGCCTCAGCGGGCGCCCGATCCCGCAAGGGCCGCAGCCAACCATCCGGCGGCACCAGGCCGACCCGTGCCGGACAAGACGCCTTTGCTGACGCACCCGACTGGCTCGCCGGAGGGCCGGACTCGTCGGATGAGGGGCGTGGAGCGTTCGGCGGAGGACGAGACGCACTTGGCGGCGCCCGCGGCTCCTCGCGGGGGAAACGTGGCACTGGTTTCGGTGCGGCAACAGGGCTTTCTGATGACGGCGTTGAGCCGTTTGGCGCGGAAGCCGGACCGTCCGCACACGGCGCTGGGGTGTTCGGTGACGGAACCGGGTTGGCCGGTGAGGGTGCCGAGCCGTTCAGTGGTGAGGATGCCAGGCCGTTCAGTGGTGGGGGTGCGGGGCCATTCGGTGGTGAGGGTGCCGGGGCGGCCGGTGAGGATGCGGGGCCGTTCGGTAGTGAGGGTGCCGGGTCGTTCGGTGAGGGTGCGGGGCAGTTCAGTGGTGAGAGTAGGGCGTTCGGTTCGGGAGCCGGGGGCTCTAAGGGGGAGAGCGGGGCGTTCGGTGGAGGAGCCGGGGATTCCAGCGGGGAGAGAGAGGCGTTCGGTGAGAAGGCCGGGCGGCGGGGGCGCAAGGGGGGCCGGTACGGGAAGAAGTCGCGTAAGGGTGGCGCTCAGGGCCGGGGATGGCTGCCTGACGGGCCCGATGACGACAGCCCGGCCGGCGCTGCACCCCAGGCGGATCCGGAGTCGGTGGCGCGGGCCATCTGTCTGCGTCTGCTCACCATGGCGCCCAAGACCCGCGCTCAGCTCGCGGAGGCCCTGCGTAAGCGGGACGTGCCGGAGGAGGCTGCGGAGGCGGTGCTCAGCCGGTTCTCCGAGCTGGGGCTGATCAATGACGAGGCGTTCGCGGCGGCCTGGGTCGACTCACGTCATCACGGTCGCGGGCTGGCCAAGCGGGCGCTGGCGGCCGAGTTGCGCCATCGGGGTGTGGACAGTGAGACGGTCAGCGAAGCCGTGGAGCGGCTCGACCCCGATCAGGAGGAGGAGACGGCCCGGCGGCTCGTCGAACGCAAGCTCGCCGCCACCCGCTCCCTCGACCCGCAGAAGCGCACGCGCCGGCTGGCCGGCATGCTGGCCCGCAAGGGTTACCCGTCCGGCCTCGCGTTCCGCGTCATCCGCGAGGCCCTCGAACAGGAGGGCATCGAGATGGACGAAGACTTCTCGTAGGAGGCCTGTATCGCGTCCCGCACTCCAGCGCGTCCCGCACTCCAGCCCGTCTCGCACCCCATCGCGCGTCCCGCACCCCATCGCGCGTCCCGCACCCCATCGCGCGTCCCGCACTCCAGCGCGTCCCGCACTCCAGCCCGTCTCGCACCCCATCGCGCGTCCCGCATCCCAGTGCGTCCCGCACCCTGACGCGGTGGAAGGATCCCCACGCTTCAGGTTCACCGCCTGCCTGCGGCGCCTCCGTGCGGCCTCAGCGTGCGGCCTCAGCGTGCGGCCTGCGTCGCCTCCGTGCGGCATCTCCGTGCGGCATCTCCGTGCGGCCTCGGCGTCGCCTCTGTGCTGGCTCCGTGGCGGCCTCTGTGGCGCCTTCCGTCAGGGGTTGTGTGTTGGTGTGTGGGGTGGGGGCCCAAAAGGGCTGAGGGCGTGAGGTGGGCAATTCAGTGGCAATGGGGGATATGGGGTTGGGTGGGGAGATGCGCGCACGTAAGACACGCTTGATACCGCGTTTGCTTGCTCGTGACCTGTTCGACGCATAACCTCGACGGCAGTGAGGAGTTACTCCGCGCAGCGCGGATTGCCATACCGGTGAACGACGGACGAATGGGCTTGGTTGATCGAGGCAGGCGAGGTGTCGGCTTTGGCGGTCGACGCCCGGTCGGTCGTGGCTTGATCTCGATCGTGGCGATCATGCCGACCCGGCGATCCGCGGCGCGCCTGTGACCCCTCCTACATTGTGGCCGCGTTACGAGTTCTTGACGACGCGAGGAGGGCGGGGCGCACATGGGGCCGCTGGTCGTGGTGCTGATGGTGGCGGTGCTCGTGCTCGCGTTCGGCATGATAGGGGCGCTCCTCGTCGTCGTACGGCGCACGTCCGGCGGTGTGCCGCGCGCCGGTAAGCCGGATCCCGAGCAACTGCAGGCCGTGCACGAGGAGCTGGAGCAGGCGCGCGAGGAGGCGCGGGAGATCCGCACCAAGGCGGAGGGCGACGCCGAGGACATCCTGCGCAGGTCGGAGGCGGCGGCCGAGAGCGCCGCGCAGATGCGGCGCGAGGTCGAGGAGGAGAGCCGGATACTCAAGTCCGAGCTCAAGGAGCTGCGCGCCGACCTCGAGCGCAGGGAGGCCCGGCTGGCCGAGCGGGAGCAGCGGCTGGACGAGGAGGCCAGGCGGCAGGCCGAGCGCGACAGGAAGCTGGCCGAGACGGAGATCGAGCTGGCCGACCGCCGCGAGGAGCTGCTGCGGGTCGAGGACGAACGCCGGGTCATCCTGGAGCGGGTGGCCGGGCTGACCGGCGATCAGGCCAAGGCCGAGCTGGTCAAGGAGATCGAGAACCAGGCCAAGCGCGAGGCGGCGCTGATCGTCAGGGAGATCGAGGGCGAGGCGCGCAAAGAGGGCGAGAAGCGGGCCACGAAGATCGTCACGCTGGCCGTGCAGCGGCTGGCGGCGGAGCAGACGGCCGAGTCGGTCGTGAGCGTGCTGCATCTGCCGGGCGACGAGATGAAGGGCCGGATCATCGGGCGCGAGGGGCGTAACATCCGCGCGTTCGAGTCCACGACCGGGGTCAACCTGATCATCGACGACACACCCGAAGCGGTGCTGCTGTCGTGCTTCGACCCGGTCAGGCGGGAGACGGCGCGGCTGACGCTGGAGAAGCTGGTGCTCGACGGCCGCATCCACCCGCAGCGCATCGAGGAGGCGCACGACCGCAGCCGCCAGGAGGTCCAGGACCTGTGCGCGCGGGCCGGTGAGGACGCCCTGGTCGAGCTGGGCATCACCGACATGCACCCGGAGCTGACGCTGCTGCTCGGGCAGCTGCGCTACCGCACCTCCTATGGCCAGAACGTGCTCAAGCACCTCATCGAGTCGGCTCACATCGCCGGCATCATGGCGGCCGAGCTGAAGATGAACCAGACGCTGATGAAGCGCTGCGCCCTGCTCCACGACATCGGCAAGGCGCTCACCCACGAGGTCGAGGGCAGTCACGCGCTGATCGGGGCCGAGATCGCCCGCCGCTACGGCGAGGAGGAGGACGTGGTGCACGCCATCGAGGCGCACCACAACGAGGTCGAGGTCCGTACGGTCGAGGCGGTGCTCACCCAGGCCGCCGACGCGATCAGCGGCAGCCGCCCCGGCGCCAGGCGGGAGTCGCTGGAGGCGTACGTGAAGCGGCTGGAGCGGCTGGAGGAGATCGCGCAGTCGTACGAGGGCGTGGAGAAGGTGTTCGCCATGCAGGCCGGGCGGGAGATCCGGGTCATGGTCAAGCCCGACGCCATCGACGACATCCAGGCCCAGGTGATCGCCCGCGACGTGGCCAAGCAGGTGGAGGAGGAGCTGACGTACCCGGGGCAGATCCGCATCACCGTGGTGCGGGAGTCGCGCGCGACCGAGTTCGCGCGCTGACCCCTCAGGCGAAGAGCTGCTGGTAGAAGGCCAGCTCGGCGGCGAGCGCGGCGACGCGGGTCTCGGTGCGGCGGAAGCCGTGGGACTCGCCCTCGAACGCGAGGTACGTGCACGGCACCCCACGCTCCGACAGGGCGTCGGCGAAGGCCGTCGACTGCTGGGGTGGCACGACGGGGTCGTCGAGGCCCTGGAGGAGCAGCATGGGGCAGGTGACGCCGTCGACGAGGGCGAGGGGTTCGCGGCCGGCGTAGACCTCGGGGTCCTCCGGGCCCACCAGCCACTCGACGTACCGTGACTCGAAGTCGTGCGTGTGGGCGTTGAGCGGGCCGAGCGCGCTGACCCCGTAGTACGACACCCCGCCCGCGAACACGTCCGACCGGCAGCACGCGGCCATCACGGTCCAGCCGCCCGCGCTGCCGCCGCGTACGGCGATCTTGCCCGGGTCGGCGAGGCCCTCGGCGGCCAGCCATTCGGCGGCGGCGACCGTGTCGGCGACGTCGACCAGCCCCCACTGCCCCTTGAGCCGGTCGCGGTAGGCCCTGCCGTAGCCGGTCGAGCCGCCGTAGTTGACGTCGAGGACGCCGATGCCGCGCGAGGTCAGGAACGCCTTCTCCAGGTCGAGCCCGGTGTCGGCGTGGGCGGTCGGGCCGCCGTGCACGAAGATCACGTAGGGGGACGGGCCGTCGCCCGCGGCCTCGGCGTGCGGTGGGTAGAGGTAGGCGTGGACGTCGCCTCCCACGCGCACGGCCCGGGGCACCGGCAGGTAGGCGGGGTCGGGCAGGGCGGCGGAGTCGCCGGTGAGCCGCTCGTGAGCGCCCGTCGCGGTGTCGACGGTGACGACCGAGCGGGGCGTCGTGGCGGCGTAGCCGATGCCGGTCACGACGGAGCCGTCGGCGGTCAGGGCCGCGTCCCAGCCGGTGCAGGGCGTCTCCAGGTCGGTGAGCGTGCCGCGCGCCGGGTCGAGCAGGCCGAGCTGCAGGTCGCCGCGCCCGTGCAGGACCGCGAGCCGGCCGTCGTAGAGCACGGTGTACGGCATGCCGCCCAGCCGCCACGGCGGCAACGTGAACTCCTCGTCGGCCGGGCACAACGCCCGCGCCCCTTCGCCGCGCAGGCCGATCTCGTAGAGGTTCCACCAGCCGGAGTCGTCGGAGACGAGGTAGAGCCGGGAGTCGTCCTTCCAGCAGGGCGACAGCACGGACTCGTCGGCGCCGCCGCGGACGGTCCACGTCTCGCCGTCGTCGAGGCGGGTGACGCGCAGCTCGGTGCCGTCCCAGGGCATGCGGGGGTGATTCCAGCAGACATAGGCGAGATGCCGCCCGTCGGGGGACAAGGTGGGGGATGCGTAGAAGTCGCTGCCGGTGGCCCATTCGCGCACGTCGCCGCCGTCGAGCGGGATCGCGACCACGGCCCTGGTGACCTTGCCGTCCTCGGCGTGCCGCTCGCGTACGCACCACACCTGGCCGTCGCGCACCACCAGGTCGGCGTAGCGGCCGTCCTCCTCCGTGAGGGGTTTCGGTTCGCCGTTTTCGCCCAGAACGTAGAGGCGCTGATCCTTGAGGTTGGCGAACACGACGTCGCCCGACGGGGTCAGCGCATAGGGGCGGCCGCCGTACTCGTGGACCCGGGTGCGCGCGCACCACGGCGCGGGCAGCAGGTCACGGCGGGTGCCGTCGGCGTCGCGGCGCACGATCGTGGTACGCCCGCCCTCGTCGGGGCGGTCCTCGGTCCACCACACCCGGCCGTCGAGGGCCGTGGGCCAGCCGGGACGTACGCCCGAAGCGGCCACGTCTCTGGTCGAAATGGGGGAGGGCCAGAAAGGCATACCCGCATCCTGCCGGAAGATCGCCGGGAGTGCGGGCCGGTCCTCACAGTTCAGCGCCCGTTCCCCGAGATCACCCGGACCGGGAGCCCAAGGTGAGGGCCGTGGATGGGTCAGGGGCAGCCGGCGGAGCGGGGTGGGCCCTGCGGGAGCGTCAGGTGCGAGCGGCCGAACCATTTGCGCAGCAGCCGGTCGGCCGTCCCGTCCCGCCACATGGCGGTGATGGCCCGGTTGACGGCCGCGCAGGTCTCGACGTCGCCCTGCTTCAGCCCCACCCCCCACTGCTCGTCGCTGATCGGCTCGTTGAGCAGCCGGAACCGGCCTGGTTCGCGCTCGACGTACCCGGCCAGGGCGAGGTTCTCGGTGCTGACGGCGTCGAGCCGGTCATCGGCGAGTTTTCGCACGCAGGCGGAGTAGTTGACGGCGGGCACGAGCTGCGCGGGCAGGTCGAGCTTGCCGTCGGGCGGCGGGTCCACGATCCGCCGGTACGAGTTCGACCCCTCGGCCAGGCAGATCCGCTTGCCGCGCAGGTCGCTCACGTGGCGGATGCGGGTGTCGCCGGCGCGGACCATGGTGTCCTGGCTGACGATCACGTACGGCCCGCCGAACGTCACCTTGGGCTTGCGGGACTCGGTGATCGAGTACGAGGCCACGATCAGGTCCACGGTGCCGTTCTGCAGCAGCGACTCGCGGGTGGACGACGGCGACTCGCGCCAGGTGATGGCGACCTTGGCGCCGCCGGACAGGTGGCGGACGAGGTAGCGGGCGACGTCCACGTCGAAACCCTGCGGGTCGCCGCTGCCGGTGCGCAGGGCCAGGCCGGGCTGGTCCCACTTGGTGCCGACGACGACCGTGCCGGTGTCCTTGATCTTGTCGACGACGGTGGCGGGCCGTCCCACGCCGCCGCACGCGGCCAGGCACAGCGTCACGGCCGCTCCCGCGAGCACCACCCCACGCATGGACTACGGCTAACCAGAAGGGCGCAGTGGTAACTCGGCGTAGGACATCTCTGGGTAAAGCGACGAAGCCCCCGGCGAGGGATTCGCCGGGGGCTTCGTCGACAGGGGTCACTCCACGGGACGGTCGGGTGCCAGGCCACCGCCTTCGGTGCCCTGACCCGCGGCCACGCCCACCTCGGCGGAGCCGGGCGCCGCGACGGGCCGCGCCGCCGTCTTCCTGCTGCGCCGGCTGCGCCGCTCCAGCCAGGTGGCCAGATAGCTGAGCGCCAGGTTGAGCGCCACGTAGATGATGCCGATGACGATCGCAGCCGGGATCAGCGAGCCGAAGAACGCGGCAGGCAGGATCTTGAAGCCGGTGTTGAGCAGGTCGACGTAGGCGATGATGTAGCCGAGCGCGGTGTCCTTCAGCAGCACCACGAGCTGGCTGACGATCGCCGGCATCATCGCCGTGATGGCCTGCGGCAGCAGCACCAGCCGCAGCACCTGGTTCTTGCGCATGCCGACCGCGTACGCCGCCTCCGACTGCCCCTTGGGCACCGCGTGCACGCCCGCCCTGACGACCTCGGCGAGCACCGAGCCGTTGTAGAGCGTGAGGCCGAGCACGACGGCCGCGAACGCGTAGTCGCCGCCGCCGAACAGCGTGGGCGCCAGGTAGAAGATGAAGAAGATCAGCAGCAGCAGCGGGATCGCACGGAAGACCTCGACCACGACGCCGGCCGGGATGCGGATCCAGGCGTGGTCGGAGAGCCGGGCCAGACCGAAGATCGCGCCGAACGCCAGCGCCAGCACCGCCGCCACCGCGGCCGCGCGCAGCGTGCCGATCAGCCCGGGGATGATGAAGACCTGCCAGGTGTTCCACTCCAGGAACGGCTGCCAGATCTTGCCCTCGAACTGGCCCTTGGCGTCGAAGCCGCGGTAGACGCCGTACAGGACGGCGAGCACCGCGATGACGCTGATCACGGTCAGCCCGTGGTTGCGCAGCCGCCCGCGCGGCCCGGGGGCGTCGAAGAGTACGGAGGTGCTCATCGGACCACCGCCAGCCGCCGCGACAGCCACCCTGTGAAGAAGCCGATCGGCATGGTCAGTGCCATGAACGCGACGATGATGCCGAGGAAGATCGGGATCGACGCGCCGGTCGTGTCAAAGGTGATCTTCATGACCGCCGCAGAGTCGAGGAGGAAACCACCGGCCGTCGCGACCGTGGTGTTCTTGATCATGGCGATCATCACGCTGCCCAGCGGCGCGATGACCGCGCGGAACGCCTGAGGCAGGATGATCATCGTCAGCGACTGCATGAACGTCAGTCCGATCGCCCTGGCCGCCTCCGCCTGGCCCATCGGCACCGTGTTCACGCCGGCGCGCAGCGCCTCGCAGACGAAGGCCGCGGTGTAGACCGACAGCCCCATCGACACGATCCAGAACGAGTTGGTCGTCGGCGTCTCGGAGAACACCAGGCCGAGCTGGTCGCTCAGGCCCAGCGCGGAGAACGCCAGCACCAGCGTCAGCGGGGTGTTGCGCACCACGTTGACGTAGATCGTCCCGGCCGCACGCAGGACCGGGGTGGGAGAGACCCGCATCGCCACCAGAATCGTGCCGAGGATCAGGGAGGCGACCGCGGACACGAGGGAGAGCTTGACGTTCTCCAGGAATCCCAGCCCGAGGTCGGGGGCGTACTTGATGAGTTCGTCCATTGTGCTCCACCGCATAGGCAGCGGCGGCCGGTCATCCGGCCGCCGCTATTGGTGAGATCAGGCGCAGCCCTCGGCCGGCGGCGCCTGCGTCGAGAGGTTGAGGCCCTGGATGCCGCCGAACCACTTGTCCAGCAGCTGCTTCATGGTGCCGTCGTCCCACAGCTTCTTGACCGCCGTGTTCACGGCCTCGCACGTCTTGGTGTCGCCCTTCTTCAGGCCGACGCCGTACTTCTCGTCGGTGAAGCCCTGGCCGAGCACCTTGAAGTTGCCGCCGGCCTGCTTGGCGAAGCCCGCCAGGATCAGGTCGTCGGTGGTGACCGCGTCGAGGTTGCTGCCGCTCAGCTTCTGCACGCACTCGGAGTAGTTGGCGGCGTCGACGGTGGTGGCGTCGATGTCGAGCTCACCGTCCGGCGGCGGGTCGGTGATCCGCTTGTACGAGTTGGAGCCCGCGGCCTTGCAGATCTTCTTGCCCTTGAGGTCCTGCGGGGCGTTGATGGAGGTGTCGTCCTTGCGGACCATCACGTCCTGGTGCGCCACGACGTAGGGGCCGCCGAAGGTGACCTTGCCCTTGCGCTCCTCGGTGATGGAGTAGGTGGCGAAGATGATGTCGACCGTGCCGTTCTGCAGGAACGGCTCACGGTTGGAGGAGGCGGACTCCTTCCATTCGATCTTCACGTCCTTGCCGCCGGCCACTTCCTTCAGTACGGCCTTGGCCACGTCGACGTCGAAACCCTCGGGCTCGCTGCCCGTCTTGAGGCCCAGGCTCGGCTGGTCCCACTTGGTGCCGACCACAATGGTGCCGCCCCCGGCGATCTTGTCGGCCACGGTGGCGTAGTCGCCGCCACCGCCGCCGCTCTCGCCGCCGCAGGCCGCGAGGCCGGCGGCCATGGCCAGCACCGAGAGCACTGCTCCCATTCGACGCATGTGCATGTGTTCCCTGCCTTGGTTGTCAGTGCGTGAGAATCTTCGAAAGGAAGTCACGCGCCCGGTCCGTCTGCGCGTTGGTGAAGAACTCGTCGGGGGTGTTCTCCTCCACGATCTGCCCGTCGGCCATGAACACCACCCGGTTGGCCGCCCGCCGGGCGAATCCCATCTCGTGCGTGACGACCACCATGGTCATCCCGTCACGGGCCAGCCCGACCATGACGTCGAGCACCTCTTGCACCATCTCGGGGTCGAGGGCGGAGGTCGGCTCGTCGAACAGGATCATCTTCGGGTCCATGGCCAGCGCCCTGGCGATGGCGACCCGCTGCTGCTGGCCGCCGGAAAGCTGGGCCGGATATTTGTCCGCCTGCGCGGCGATGCCCACCCGTTCGAGCAGCTCCATCGCGCGCTTGTTCGCGGCGTCCTTGGCGACTCCGCGCACCTTGACCGGGCCGAGAGTGACGTTCTCCCTGATGGTCTTGTGCGCGAACAAGTTGAACGACTGGAAGACCATGCCGACTTCGGAACGCAGCCGCGCCAGCCCCTTGCCCTCCTCGGGCAGGACCTGACCGTCGAAAATGATCTTTCCGTCGCTGATCGTCTCCAACCGGTTCATCGTGCGGCACAAAGTGGACTTACCGCCGCCCGATGGGCCGATGACGACCAGGACCTCGCCACGAGAGACGGTCAAGTTGATGTTCTTCAGGACGTGCAACGCCCCGAAGTGCTTGTTGACGTTCTCCAACTGGACCAGTGGAGTGGCGTCGCCGTTCTCCGTCATGGAGTAAAACGTAGAGGGCATTAGAACGCTGTGCACTAACCGAGCGGTACCGATCCGATCACATCATGCCGTCAAGCTGGCCTTTTAGAACCGTACGGCCCTTGTCAAGGCGGACTGCGACTACCCTTGAATCTGCCATGACTGTGACCCAGGAGGGCGCCCGCACATACGAAGTGCGCACATACGGGTGCCAGATGAACGTCCACGACTCCGAGCGGCTGTCCGGTCTGCTGGAAGAGGCCGGCTACGTGCCCGCTCCCGACGGCGAGACGGCCGACGTGGTCGTGTTCAACACGTGCGCCGTGCGGGAGAACGCCGACAACCGCCTCTACGGCAACCTCGGCCACCTCCGCCCGGCCAAGGCCGGCAATCCCCGCATGCAGATCGCCGTCGGGGGCTGCCTGGCGCAGAAGGACCAGGGCGAGATCGTCCGCCGGGCCCCGTGGGTCGACGTCGTGTTCGGCACCCACAACATCGGCTCGCTGCCGGTGCTGCTGGAGCGGGCGCGCATCGAGGGCGAGTCGCAGGTCGAGCTGAAGGAGTCGCTCGAGGTCTTCCCCTCGACGCTGCCCACCAAGCGCGAGTCGGCCTACGCCGCCTGGGTGTCGATCTCCGTCGGCTGCAACAACACCTGCACGTTCTGCATCGTGCCGTCGCTGCGCGGCAAGGAGAAGGACCGCCGCCCCGGCGACGTCCTCGCCGAGGTGCAGGCGCTGGTCGACCAGGGCGTGCTCGAGGTCACGCTGCTGGGCCAGAACGTCAACACCTACGGCGTGGAGTTCGGCGACCGGCTGGCCTTCGGCAAGCTGCTGCGCTCGTGCGGCGGCATCGAGGGTCTTGAGCGGGTGCGCTTCACCTCGCCCCACCCGGCCGCCTTCACCGACGACGTCATCGCCGCGATGGCCGAGACGCCCAACGTGATGCACCAGCTCCACATGCCGCTGCAGTCGGGCTCCGACCGGGTGCTGCGGGCCATGCGGCGCTCCTACCGGGCCGAGCGCTACCTCGGCATCATCGAGCGCGTGCGCGCCGCCATGCCCGACGCGGCCATCTCCACCGACATCATCGTCGGCTTCCCCGGCGAGACCGAGGAGGACTTCCAGGCCACCCTCGACGTCGTACGCCAGAGCCGCTTCGCCAACGCCTTCACCTTCCAATACTCCATCCGCCCCGGCACTCCGGCGGCCACCATGGCCGACCAGGTGCCGAAGGAGGTCGTCCAGGAGCGCTACGAGCGGCTGGTCGCGCTGCAGGAGGAGATCTCGTGGGAGGAGAACAAGAAGCAGGTCGGGCGCACGCTCGAAGTCCTGGTCGCCGAGGGCGAAGGGCGCAAGGACGAGGCCACCAGGCGGTTGTCCGGGCGCGCGGCGGACAACCGGCTCGTGCACTTCGCCGTCGGTGACGAGACGCCGCGGCCCGGTGACATGGTGACGGTCGAGGTGACGTACGCGGCGCCGCACCACCTGGTCGCCGACGGGGCCGTGCTCGGAGTGCGGCGCACCCGCGCCGGCGACGCCTGGGAGGCTCGCCAGGGTGGCGGGGCCCCGTCGCCGGGGGTGCTGCTCGGCATGCCGACCATCGGCCGTCCCGCTCCGCTGCCCGCCGCCACGGGGGGCTGCTCGGCGCACTGATCCGTTCCATCGAGGGCGGTACCGGTTCTCCGGTGCCGCCCTCTGCCGTGTCCCGGGCCGTCAGCGGGTCAGGCGGTCGAGCACGTCGTAGCAGGGGCCGCGGCGGAAGTCGTGGAACGTGGCGCAGGGGTCCGGCATGCCGGGTTTCTGGGCCGGTTCGGGGTCCTGGGCCGGCTCCGGCGGTGGGGGTGGCTGGGGCGGCGCCTGCGGGGCCGGCGAACCGTGCGGGCGGGCCTTCTGCGGTGGTACGAGGGGGCGCGCCTCCGGGGTGGGCAGGATCGGCTTCCTGTACGTCGGGGGGACCGGGGACGTCAGCGGGCCCGCCGAGGGAAGGGGCCGTCCGGCCGGGGTGTCCCAGGGCGGGAGGAGGTCGGCGGCGGGGTCCCAGGGCGGCACCGGTTCTATCCAGGGTGGGGACAGCGGGCCGAACATGATCGACGCCGGGCGGGGTGATGAGGAATGGATCGCTCCATTCGACCGCCTCGCTGTGGGTGTGGCTGTTTGTGGTGTGATCGACGCCGAGAGTGGCGATTCAGACGAATTCGATCTTACGGAAAGCGGGGTTTCCCGATCGAATCCCTGCGGTCTTTGCGAAGATGGTTCCCGCGAGTCGGTGAATGCCAGGAAAATTCCTAGCATCGCGGTGACCAGTACCCCGAAGACTCCGGCCATGGGCGCGAGGTGGGCGCGGCCACCTGGGGAAATGGATCTAAGGGGGGACAAGTCGTGATTCCTTTGTGATTGTTGTGCGAGCATTAGGCTGTTGCGGCTAGTGTGGTCCATCACCCGCGGAAGCCGGTGAGCTTTCCCCGATACGACCGCAGGGAGCTGTAGCGCCATGCAAGATCCGAACCAGGCGGACCGCCAGGAGATCCTGTCCGGGCCGGGAGACGCCCGGCTCGATCCGCGAAACAGACCGCAGAGAAACAGATCGACCAAGAACAACAAGAAGGCGACGATCCTCGCCGCTTCGGCGCTCGTCGCGCTGCTCGCGGCCGGTGGCGCCGGCTACCTGCTGGCGGGGAACGACGGTGAGGCCGCCCAGAGCGGCGCCGGGCCGCAGACGTCCCAGAGCGCGGGAGACGACCTCCAGGGCGACGACGACGCGACCATGGGTGACGTCACCGCCGACGAGCCCGGCGACGGCGCGAAAGACCAGGCCGCTGACGCTCCCGCCGACACCCCCGTGGACGACGGCGGGGTGGGCGACGTGGCCGACCCCGGCACCGGTGGTGGCGATCCGGCCGGCACCGACAAGAGCGGCTCGAAGGGCGTCAACGCCGCGCGCGGCGACTCCGGCGAGAAGACGACCAACGGCAAGAAGCCGGTCTCGTCCCCCTCGAACTCCCCGCAGTCCTCGGGCAACGGCGGCACCTCCGACAGCCCGGCCGACGGCCCCGCGGGCACGGTCGCGGGCCAGTGCTCGAAGAGCGGCTGCTGACCCTTCCCCCGGCCCCAGGCGCGACGCTGACCGGCTCGTGGCGTGCCCTGCGGCGGGCTCGCCTTGTGGGCGGCCGCTGACCTGCCCGTGGCTCGCCCAGCGGCGGCTCGCCCTTGTGACCGGCCCTGACTCTTCCCGGGCGGGCGCTGCCCGCCCTTGGTCCGTTCGCCCTTGAGGGCGGCCGCTGGGGCCGGCGAAGTGGTTCGGCGGTTCCGGGGCGTACTGGACCTTCGGCTCCTCGCGGGCGGGTGCCTAGGGTCGGCGTATGACGACTGACAGAGCGTCCGTGCTGCGGGCGCTGCACGTGCCGGGACGCCCGCTGGTGCTGCCCAACGTCTGGGACGCCGCCTCCGCGCGGGCCGTACGGCAGGCGGGGTTTCCCGCGGTGGCCACCAGCAGCGCCGCGGTGGCCCGCACGCTCGGCCACGAGGACGGCGAGCGGACGCCCGTCGCGGAGATGCTGGCCGCCGTGGCCCGGGTGGCGGCGGCCGTGGACGTCCCCGTGACGGCCGACTTCGAGCGCGGCTACCGGCTCAAGCCCGCCGAGCTGGCCGAACGGCTGCTCGCCACCGGGGCCGTCGGCTGCAACCTGGAGGACTCCCTGCCGGACACCGGCGAACTGGCCGATCCGGGGGAGCAGGCGGACTTCCTCGCCGAGGTGCGCGCGGCGGCGGGCCCCGGGCTGGTGATCAACGCCAGGGTGGACGTCTACCTCGCGGGAAGGCCCTCACGTGAGGAGGCCGTGCGGCGGGGGCGGCGGTACCTGGAGGCGGGGGCCGACTGCGTGTACCCCATCGGCGCGACCGGCGAGGACGAGATCAGGGCGCTGGTGAGCGAGCTGGGCGGGCCGGTCAACGTGCTGTCCGCCCCCGGAGTGCCGCCGCTCGGGCGGCTGGCGGAGCTGGGCGTGGCGCGGGTGAGCTTCGGCAGCGGGCTGCACCAGGCGACCCAGGCGTACACGAAGGGGCTGCTGGAGGCGGTGGCCGAGGGCCGCGGCCCGTACTGAGGGCGTGGCTCTCGGCCCCCGCGTCACTTGAGGCTCTACTGGGGGCATGGCGCTCTCGGCCCCGCATCACTCGACGGCCGTACTGAGGGCGTGGCGGGGGCGGGATCGCCCCACCGGGCGCCGTGGCAGCCGGTCTGAGTACTCTTGCGGCGTGCTTGTCGCCGCGGCCGTCTGCCCGCCAACCCCGCTGGTCGTGCTCGATATGCCCGACCTCCGCTCCGCCTGCCACGCCGCCGTCGCCGGGCTGGCCGAGGCCCGTCCTGAGACGCTGATCGTGGTGGGCGGGGCCGAGATCACGGCCTCGTACGACGGCACCGCCCCGGGCACCCTGCGCCCGTGGGGCGTGGAGCTGGCGACCCCGGGCGGCGGCGAGCCGGTGCTGCCCCTGTCGCTGACCGTCGCCCGGCTGCTGCTCGGCGACCGGACGCCGGACGGGCTGCGGTCGGTGGCGTTCGACGCGGCGCCGGAGGAGTGCCTGGCGCTGGGGGAGAAGCTGGCCGGTGGCGGCGACCGGGTGGCGCTGCTGGTGATGGCCGACGGCTCGGCGTGCCTGAGCCCGCGCGCGCCAGGCCGGTACGACGAGGCGGCGGGCCCGCTCAACGACCGGATCGCCGACGCCATCGCCACCGGAGACCCCGCCCCGCTGGCCGCCCTCGACCCCGTCCTGGCCGACCGGCTGTGGGTGGGCGGCAGGGCCGCGCTCCAGGTGCTGGCCGGGGCGGCGGGCGCGCACACGTTCGGGGGCCGGCTGCTCATGGCCACCGCCCCCTACGGCGTCGGCTACTTCGCCGGATCCTGGTCCGCCTGACCTGGACGGACCTGGGAGGCGGTGGGCCGGCGTCTGGGGACGGGGACGCGCATCAGGTCGCGGGCCGGCACCACCTCGCCGTCGAAGTGCCTGCGCACCTCCTCGACGAACGCCGGCTCGTCGTCGAAGCCGTACCGCTCGGAGAAGTGGGTGAGCACCAGCCGCCGCACCCCCGCGTCGGCTGCCACGAGTCCCGCCTCCAGCGCCGTCAGGTGCCCGTACTCCTTGGCCAGCGCCGACTCCGATGACAGGAACGTGGCCTCGATGACCAGCAGGTCGACCCCGTTGGCCAGCTCGAAGACGGAGTCGCAGAGCCGGGTGTCCATCACGAACGCCACGCTCTGACCCGGTTTCGGCTCGCTGCACTCGGCGAGCGTGACCCCGCGTACGGACCCGGTGCGCTGCAGCTCGCCCACCTCAGGCCCGCGGATGCCGTGGGCGGCCAGCTTCTCCGGCAGCATGCGGCGGCCGAGCGGCTCCTGGACGCGGTAGCCGTACGACTCGACGGGATGGGACAGCCGGCGCGCGATGACCGGCCCGACCGAGGCTTGGTCGCCGGAGACGGGATGTTCGGAGATGACCGCGGTGTCGGCGAAGGCGGCGGCGTGGCGGAGCCTGCGCCAGTACGTCTCGCCGGAGGCGGGGAAGACGGCGCGGACGGGATGGCGTACTTTGTCGCGGGCGATCCGCTGCACGATCCCCGGCACGCCGAGGCAGTGGTCGCCGTGGAAGTGGGTCAGGCAGATCCAGTGGACGTCGTTGGCGCTCACGCCCGCGTACGTCATCTGGCGCTGCGTGCCCTCTCCCGGGTCGAACAGGAAGCCCTGGCCGTCCCAGCGCAGGAGGTAGCCGTTGTGGTTACGGTGTCGGGTAGGAACCGCGCTGGACGTCCCCAGCACCACGAGCTCACGTGAGGACACGATGACCCCTAGCGAGGAGACGGTCGCCATCGCCGAGGTGCCCACGCCGGTGGGCACGTTCGCCCTGGCCCTGACCGAGAACGGCCTCGTGGCGTCGGGCTGGGGGTCCCGCGCCAGGGTGGCAGGCCGGCTCGATCTGGCTGAAGTCCATGACCCGGATCGTACGGCCTCCGCCGTCGCCGAGCTGAAGGCTTATTTCGCGGGCGAGCTGAAGACGTTCGGGACGCCGATCGACTGGCGGCTGATGTCGGGCTCGCGGCTGCGGGTCCTCCAGGCGCTGCACAAGGTCCCGTACGGCGCCGCCGTCACCTACGGCGAGCTGGCCGCGCTCGCGGGCTCCGGCGTGCCCGCGAGAGGCATCGGCTCGATCATGGGCTCCAACCCGATCCCGATCGTGATCCCCTGCCACCGGGTGGTGGCGGCGGGCAACGGGCTGGGCGGGTTCAGCGGCGGCGAGGGCGTGGAGACCAAGCGGTGGCTGCTGACCCACGAGGGCTACCTGCAGCCGACCCTGCTGGATCTCTAGCAGACTTGTCGCCGTGCGCCAGCAGCCAGTGATCGCCGTCGTGGGTCCCACGGCGGCAGGAAAGTCCGATCTCGCCGTCGACCTCGCCCTCCGGCTGGGAGGTGAGTGCGTCAACGCCGACTCCATGCAGCTCTACCGCGGCATGGACATCGGCACGGCCAAGCTCACCCCGGCCGAGCGCCGCGGGGTGCCCCACCACCTGCTGGACATCTGGGATGTCACGGTCACCGCCAGCGTGGCCGAGTACCAGAAGCTGGCCAGGGCCGTCTTCGACGCCGTCGAGGTGCCCGTGCTGGTCGGCGGCAGCGGCCTCTACGTGCGGGCGGCCATCGACGACCTGGAGTTCCCCGGCACCGAGCCGGAGATCAGGGCCAGGCTGGAGGCCGAGCTTGCCGAGCGCGGCCCTGCGCCGCTCTACGAGCGGCTGCGCGAGCAGGACCCGGCCGCCGCCGCCGCGATCCTGCCGACCAACGGCCGCCGCATCGTGCGGGCGCTGGAGGTGATCGAGCTGTCCGGCCGGCCGTTCTCGGCGACCATGCCGTCGTACGACGCGGTCTATCCGAGCGTGCAGATCGGCATAGAGGTGCCGCGGCCGGTGCTCGACGAGCGGATCGAGCTGCGGGTCGAGCGCATGTGGGCGGCGGGGCTGGTCGACGAGGTGCGCACGCTGCTGGGCCAGGGCCTGGCCGAGGGCCGCACGGCGAGCAGGGCGCTGGGTTACGCCCAGGTCGTCAAGTTCCTCGAAGGGGAGTGGAGCGAGGAGCGGGCCAAGGCCGAGACGGTCAGGCTGACCAGGCGCTTCGCCCGCCGGCAGGAGTCGTGGTTCCGCCGGGATCCGCGGGTGCGGTGGCTGGCGTACGACGCCCCGGACCTGCTTGAGCGATCCCTCGCTCTCATAGCCGGACACCCGTACGAATAAACTCCTAAGATGCGCTTTCTCAAGGGGCACGGCACCGAGAACGACTTCGTCATCCTGCCTGATCCCGGCGGTGAGGTCGATCTGTCGGCTTCGCTCGTCGCGAAGATCTGTGACAGGAGGGCCGGCATCGGCGCCGACGGCGTGCTCCGCGTGGCGCCCACGAAGCAGAGCCCGGAGGTGGCCGACCAGGCGGCCGCCGCCGAGTGGTTCATGGACTATCGCAACTCTGACGGCAGCATGGCCGAGATGTGCGGCAACGGCGTGCGGGTGTTCGCCCGCTACCTGGTGGACGCCGGGCTCGTGCACGGCACGGAGTTCGGCGTGGCGACGAGGGGCGGCGTACGCAGGGTGCGCGTCGAGCCGAACGGCGACATCACGGTGGACATGAGCAAGCCCTCCGTCCACGGCGAGAGCACGGCGTCGGTGGGCGGCCAGGAGTACACCGGCCTCCACGTCGACATGGGCAACCCGCACCTGGCCTGCTCGATCGGCGACCCGGTCGCGCAGCTCGACCTCAGCCACCAGCCTGGTTTCGACACGGGCGTCTTCCCCGCCGGGGTCAACATCGAGCTGTTCAACCCGGTGGGCACGAGCCGGGCGGTCATGCGCGTCTACGAGCGCGGCTCGGGCGAGACCAGGGCCTGCGGCACGGGCGCGGTGGCCACGGCGGTCGCGGCGGCGGCGCTGACCGGCGACACCACGGGCACGTGGACGATCGAGGTGCTGGGCGGCACGCTGACGGTGATCCTCGACGAGGACACCAGCTACCTGTCGGGACCGGCGGTGATCATCGCGAGCGGCGAACTGACTATTGCAGAATGATGTTCTGCTAGGGGATGCTGGGTCCACTTCCTGAACTGAGAGGTGGACATGGCGCACCCACGCACCACGGCGGCCCGGGTCAAGACGCCCATCGGGCAGTTCGGCGGCGGATGGATGATCTCACGCGAGGTCAAGGCCATCTGCGACGAGTACGGGCTCGGCCCGCGCGAGGCGTACTTCCGGGGCCGCTGCGGCGTGCTCGGCGAGTGCGCGGCCGACGTCGTCACGTCGGTCGCCGTCTTCTTCCCGCCCGAGCACGTCGAGGCGAGCTGGAACGGCGGGCGCAAGCTGGCCGCGGACCGCGCCGTCGAACTGTACGCCGCCGCCTGCCACGAGTGGGGGCGGCGCAAGCTCGGCGGCCACGACGGCTGCGCCAGGATCGCCGAGCTGCTGGAGCCGGTCGTCGAGCGGGCCTCGCCCGTGGGGGCGCCGCTGTTCGCGGGCTGGCGGGCCGTGCCCCTGCCCGACGACGCGCCCGCGCGGGCCGTCCAGCTCATGCACGTCGTACGCGAGCTGCGCGGCGGTCTGCACGCCAACGCCGTGATCGCGGCCGGGCTGCACCCCTTGGAGGCGACGCTGGCCGCCGAGCACGACGCGCTGCCGCTGGGACGCTCGTCGGGCGAGGACATCGCGCGCTTCTTCACCTGGCCCGAGCCGTACGAGAAGCCGGGCCCGGAGGTCGTGAAGCGGCGCGCGGCCGTGGAAGAGAACACCGACGACCTCATGGCGGAGGTGTTCTCGGTCCTCACCGACGCCGAATCGGACGAGCTGATCGAGCTTCTGCGTTTTGGGGACGCTCGTTGACCTGGCAGACTGACTGCCCATGGACGTGGACATCTGGGCCTGGGTCGGCGAAACCCAGCAGCAGCTTTCCGAGGCGGGCAACGTTGGCCTCGCCATGGCGCTGGGAGACCTCCCCGCACAGGCTTACGAGGGCCGATACCCGCAGCTCGACGTCATGGCTCCGGCCATCGCGCAGCAGGCGGAGGCTCTGGAGCTGCCCTGGCTCGAGTTCTACGCCCGCTACTGGCACCTGATCGGCCGCATCGGCGACCGCGCCCAGGGCGCGGTCGCGGTCGACGACGCCAAGCAGTTGCTGGCGTTCGCTCAGCGCGAAGACGTGCGCGAGTGCCCCGCGACTCCGGCGGCGGCCGAGGCGATGGCCATCGCGTGGGCCAACGCCGACGGCCCTGGCCACGCCACCGAGCGGCTTGAGACCGTGGGCGCCTTTCTCGAAGGCATGAGCCCGGAAAACCCGGCCTTCTCCGGCCTCACGACGCAATACGTCGCGGCCCTCATCGACGCCGGAAAAGCGGGCGAGGCCGTCACCTACACAGAGTCCGCCGTCGAGCGGCTGCGCACGGCGGGCCGCGAGGCGAGCTGGGAGCTGGGGGCAGAGAGCGCCCGCGCGCTGCTGGCCGCGGGCCGCGCCGAAGACGCGCTCACCGCGCTGCAGGCGGCGTCGGAGTTCAAGCCCGACGACCCGGTCGCCAAGGAGCACCGCGACGGCGTGCGCAGGGCGCTCATCCTCGCCACGCTCGGCCGCATCGCCGAGTCCGTCGACGCGCTGCCCGACCTCGACGTCGTGGGCGACCACCCGCGCGTGTGGGTCGAGTGGACCCAGGCGGTCAGCAAGCTCGCCGGCTCCGCCCAGATCACCAACACCTGGCAGCTCGGCCGCGTCGTGCGCCAGTGGATCGACTACTTCGGCATGATGGGCGGCTACCGCGCCCGCGTCGAGCTGGCGCTGGTCGCCGGCGACCTCGCACTCGGCCGGCAGGGCGTGTGGCAGGCCAGGCTGCTCGCCGACCTCGCCGAGTCCGGCACCGCCGAGCTGCGCGAGAGCGGCGACCTCGGCGAGCGCATCGCCGCGCTGCGCGCCGGCGCCGACGGCACGGAGGAGCCGGCCGCTCCCGGCCCGCTGGAGGAGCGCGTCGGGCTGTTCGACGCCGCCGACGGCTTCAACGCCGACCCCGAGAAGTGGGTGGGCTGGCTGGCCCCGCTGTCCGGCGACGACCTCGAGGCCACCCGCCGCCACACCACCACGCTCGGCTTCCTCGGCTACCCCGCCACCGGCGCCGACATCTACTGGAAGAAGCTGGTCGACAGCGGCGAGATCGCCACCGCCGACGGTGACGACGTCGCCTACCTCACCACGCTGCTCATCGAGGCCCGCCAGGACGAGCGGCTTGAGCAGATGGCCGCCATGCTGCCCCACGCGGCCCAATACCTCGCGCTCACCCGCCTCCACAGCGCCCGCGAGCGCTGGCCCGAGGCGGTCGAGGCGGGCGAGCACGCCATCGCGGCCGGGGCCGGCATCGACGCCCGCCGCCTGCTGTCCGGCGCCGCCCAGCAGGTCGACCAGAACGCCAGAGGCGCCCAGGTGCTGCTCGAAGTGCTCGACGAGCTCACCGAGGAGGACACCTGGCGCATGATCGTCATGGCCACCTCCGCCGAAGACTGGGAGACCGTGCGCAAGGGCGCGGCCAAGATCGGCATGCCGATCAAGTCCGCCGAGGGGCCGATCGAGGAGGAGATGGGCCTCATCAGGCTCATCCTGCCCGCGCCCGACGGCGGCCAGCGTCAGGTGCTGTCCATCCGCACCGGCCCGGCCACCGCCAGGCTCGCCCTGCCGCAGCCGCGCGGCATGGACTACAACGCAGGCGACCTCGTCGTCTTCGACCCGCAGCTGCTGGAGCCGGTGCCGGAAGACCCGCAGGAGCAGCAGAACTTCGTGCCGCCCTTCGCCGCGGTGCGCATCCTGCGGCCCGGCGGCTACACCAGCTACTTCTTCGACGGCGCCGCGCCGAGCGAGGAGGACTGGGCGGAGTTCACCGAGGTCATGGCCGAGCGCGGCTGGCCGATGTGGGTCTACAGCGACGAAAACTACACCATCACCCACCCCTCCACCGGCGAGTCGCTGCCCGGCGTCTTCGGCTGGGTCGCGGTGCCGCCCGACGTCTCGGCCGCCGAGGTCGACGCGCTGCTCGACGACGCCACCGAGCGCTGGGTGCACCCGCTGGCCTGGCTCGACCTGGCGCGCGAGATCGACGTCGAGGTCGAGCGGCACGAGCGCATCGTCAAGGAATACGGGCTCTAGACCGGGCTTACAACTGGGCTTTCAACCGGGCTCTGGATCGGGCGGAGGGCGGTCAACGGTGCTGGAGCGGTTCCGGCTCGACGGCAAGGTGGCGATCGTCACGGGTGCGTCCGCGGGCCTCGGCGTCGCCTTCGCCCGTGGTCTCGCGGAGGCCGGCGCCGACGTGGTGATCGCCGCGCGCCGCGCCGATCGTCTCGCCGAGACCCGGCGGCTGGTCGAGGAGACCGGCCGCCGGTGCCTGGCCGTCCCGACCGACGTGTCCAAGCCGGACGACTGCGACGCGCTGGTGGCCGCCGCCGTCGAGGGCATGGGCTCGGTCGACGTGCTCATCAACAACGCGGGGGTCGGCACCGCCGTGCCCGCGCTGCGCGAGACGCCCGAGGAGTTCCGCCAGGTCATCGACATCAACCTGCACGGCACCTACTGGATGGCGCAGGCGTGCGCGCGGGTGATGCGGCCGGGCTCGTCGATCGTCAACATCGGCAGCGTCCTCGGCGAGACCACCGCCGGCCTGCCCCAGGCCGCCTACAGCGCCTCGAAGGCCGGCGTCGTGGGCCTGACCCGCGACCTGGCCCAGCAGTGGACCGGCCGCCGCGGCATCCGGGTCAACTGCCTGGAGCCCGGCTTCTTCGCCTCGGAGATGACCGGGCAGTACAAACCGGGCTACCTGGAACGCATGACGGAGTCCCGCGTCATCATGGGCCGAGCCGGCGACCCCGCCGAACTGGTGGCGGCCGCCGTCTTCCTGGCCGCCGACGCCTCGTCGTACATCACCGGAGCCACCCTCCCCGTGGACGGCGGCCTCCTCATCACCTAGCGCGCTGCGCTCAGGCGCTGACCTTCAGCTGATGGACGCGCTGCTTCGACAGGCCCATGAGGCGCGCCGTGTCAGGCTCCGACCAGTGACTCGTCAACGCCTTGGCGGTCTTGGCGGCCAGTTCGGCGGCGCGCTTGGCATGCGCCTCGGCCAGCTCCTTTTCGCGATGGTAGTCGCGCACCATGACGGCCAGGTCCTCGGGCAGGTCGAAGACGAAATCCACCCCTGGGGTGTCATCAGGCCATGCCCAGCCGTGCACTTCCATCAGGTCGCGCTCGAGCTGGGACAGGGAGCCGGCCACACCCACGCCTTCGGTCTCGCCGGTGGGGCAGCGCGAGACCCAGCGCTCGTTCTCGTAGGTGACGACGTACGTGATCGGCTTGCTCATCAGCTCATCCTTTCCATGACCACTTTCAAGCGCTTCAAGGCCTCGCGAAAGAGCTCAGGATCGCGTTCCGGGTTGGCCGGGATAACGATCGGGACCGAGATGATGCCCCCTTGATCACCCGAAGTGCGCACATGTCGCCCCTCAAGTGGTAGAGCCAGTCGGCGGTAGCTCCTGCAGCGGTCACGATCGCCGCGACCTCGGCCAGCTGACGCATGTGGGGAGGGAGATCCTCGGACAGGTGAAGAGTCTAGCCCTCTAGTAGTTGTTCTCCTAGTCGGATAGGAGGATCACGGGTCCTTGGGGAGGAGGTTGTGCTGGGCGGCCAGGTAGCCGGCGTGGAAGCGGGTGCGGGCGCCCAGGCGTTCGGCGAGCATTTGGACGCGGCGTTGCACCGTGCGGGGGCTGAGGCCCAGCTGGCGGGCTATGGCGTCGTCCTTCAGGCCGGCCGCCAGCAAGGCCAATACCTCCGTGTCCGGGGGTGAGGGCCAGGATTCTGGTTCGAGGCCGTCGGCCGCGATGCGGAGCGGGACGGCCGCGCGCCACAGGGTTTCGAAGAGGCCCACCAGGGCGTCCAGCAGGGCGGACGGGTGGACGACCAGGGCGCTTTCCACGGCTTTGTCGGTGTCGGAGACCAGCGGGAGGATGGCGGTCCGGGCGTCGGCGACGGCGAGCTTGACGGGCACCGAGCCGAGCCTGGCCTGCTCGCCGCCCGCGACGGCGCGGCGGGTGTGGTCGAGCATGCCGGGCTGCTCGAAGGCGAGCGGGCTGTAGATGCCGCGTGTCACGGGGGCGCCGCCGCGGGCGGCGCGGCGGAGGTTCTCCTGGTCGTCGCTGACGTCCACCGCGTACGGCGGATGCACCAGCACCAGCAGCTCCCTGGTGGCGTTGCGTTCGAGCTGGAGGTAGCGCCGCGCGACGGCGTCGCGCCCCGTCACCACCTCGAGCACCTCCTCGGGATGCGGCCCGCCGCGCTCGGCGACCTCGGTGGCCAGCAGCGCGGCGGCGGCCCTGCTGTGGGTGAGCTCCTCCTGGCGGCGCGCGACGAGGATGTCGATGGCGATGGTCGGCGGCGTCGCGACGAGGCGGAGCGGGCGGCCGGCGACGCGCGAGATGAGGCCGAGGTCCTCCAGCCTGGGCAGCATGCGGCGGATGGCGGCGGCGGACGAGCCGGTCTCGGTGGCCAGCTCGTTCAGCGTGGCGGGACCGTGCCGCAGCAGGGCGCGGTAGGCCGTCTCCTCGGCCGCCGTGACGCCGAGCCCGTCCAGTAAGCGCCGCTGCGCCATGGTGCCGTGACGCCCCCTCCCGTGCGATGATCCGAGGTCAGCGTACTGGTACGCCGCCCCGCTCGATCTCCCCACGCGGGCACAGTCCGGATGCGGCCGTTGTGCACCGAAGTGACTCTTGTTCCGGCGGTCCCTGGAATCTATGGTCGTTGCGTAGTGCGGTGCGTGTTGCGTCATAAGGAACAACCGGAGGCACCATGAGCCGACCGCGTACGGTGATCGTGGGAGCGGGCATCGTCGGCTGCGCCCTCGCCGACGAGCTCACCGAGCGGGGGTGGACGGACGTCACCGTGGTCGACCAGGGCCCGCTCTTCGCCGCGGGCGGCTCCAGTTCCCACGCCCCCGGCCTGGTCTTCCAGACCAACCCGTCGAAGACGATGACCGAGTTCGCCGCCTACACGGTCAGGAAGTACACCGCGCTCGGGGCGGACTGCTTCCGCCAGGTCGGCGGCCTGGAGCTGGCCACCACCCCCGAGCGCTGGACCGACCTGCACCGCAAGCTCGGCTGGGCCGAGTCGTGGGGCGTCGAGGGGCGGCTGCTCGACCCCGGCGAGTGCGCGGAGCTGTGGCCGCTGCTTGACAAGGACAAGGTGCTCGGCGGCTTCCACGTGCCCTCCGACGGGCTCGCGACGGCGGTCGCGTGCGGCGAGCGGCAGGCGGCCCGGGCCACCGAGCGCGGCGCCAGGTTCCTGGGCGGGCACACGGTCGTGGGCATCGACCAGCGCGGCGGCCGGGTGACCGGCGTCGCCGTCGTGGTCGAGGGCGAGCACCGGACGATCCCCGCCGACGTGGTGGTGTGCGCCGCGGGCTTCTGGGGGCCGACGGTCGGCGCGATGGCCGGGCTGAGCGTGCCGCTGCTGCCGCTGGCCCACCAGTACGCGAAGTCGGGCCCCCTCGGCGTCCTGCGCCCTGGCCCGATCCTCCGCCACCAGGACCGCGACCTCTACTTCCGGCAGCACGGCGACCGCATCGGCATCGGCTCCTACGCCCACCGCCCGATGCCGGTCACCCAGGACGAGATCGGCTCGCGGTCCACCACGATGCCGTCGGTGCAGGCGTTCACCGAGGAGGACTTCGACCCCGCCTGGCGCGACGCCGTCGAGCTGCTGCCGGCCCTGGCCGAGTCCAAGTACGAGGACGGCATCAACGGCGTCTTCTCCTTCACCCCCGACGGTTTCCCGCTGATCGGCGAGGCCCCGCACCTCGACGGGTTCTGGCTGGCCGAGGCCGTCTGGGTGACCCACTCGGCCGGCGTCGCGCGGGCGGTGGCCGAGGTACTGGTGAACGGGCGCTCCGAGGTCGATCTGCACGAGTGCGAGCTGGGCAGGTTCGAGCGGGCGCAGCTGTCGCCGGCGTTCGTCGAGGAGCGCGGCAAGCAGAACTTCGTCGAGGTGTACGACGTCATCCACCCCCTCCAGCCGATGGAGTCGCCGCGCCCGCTGCGGACGAGCCCGTTCTACCCGCGGCAGCGGGAGCTGGGCGCGGTCTTCCTGGAGGCGGCGGGGTGGGAGCGGCCGCACTGGTTCGCGTCCAACGAGGACCTGCCCAGGGCGGCCACCGGCGCCGAGCTGCGGGACGCGTGGGCGAGCCGCTACTGGTCGCCGATCGCGGCAGGGGAGTCGCTGGCCACCAGGGAGGGCGTCGCCCTGTACGACATGACGCCGCTCAAGCGCATCGAGGTCAGCGGTCCTGGCTCGGCGGCGTTCCTGCAGCGCCTGACCACGAACAACGTGGACAGGAAGCCCGGCTCCGTCACGTACACGCTGCTGCTCGACGCCAAGGGCGGCATCCGCTCCGACCTCACCGTGGCCAGGCTCGACGAGCACACCTTCCAGGTCGGCGCCAACGGCAACCTGGACCTCGAATGGCTGACCAGGCACGCGCCGGGCGGCGTACGCGTGCGTGACCTGACGCCGGGCACCTGCTGCGTCGGTGTGTGGGGGCCGCGCGCCAGGGAGCTGGTGCAGCCGCTGACCGACATGGACCTCTCACACGAGGGCCTGCGTTACTTCGGCTGCCGCCAGGGCCACATCGGGCACGTACCGGTGCTGGCGCTGCGCGTGTCGTACGTGGGGGAGCTGGGCTGGGAGCTCTACACCAGCGCCGACATGGGGCTGAAGCTCTGGGACACGCTGTGGGCGCCGGGCCTCGCGGTGGCGGGGGGCCGGGCCGCGTTCAACAGCCTGCGGCTGGAGAAGGGCTACCGGCTGTGGGGGGTGGACATGACGACCGAGCACACCCCGTACGAGGCGGGGCTGGGGTTCGCGGTCAAGACGGACAAGGAGTTCATCGGCCGCGACGCGCTCGCCACCGACGTCACCCGCAAGCTGGTGCCGCTGCTCAGCGCCGAGGTCGTCATGGGCAGGGAGCCGGTCAGGCACGACGGCCGCACGGTCGGCTACGTCACCAGCGCCGCCTACGGCCACACGATCGAGCGTCCCATCGCCTACGCCTGGCTGCCCGCGGAGCTGGCCCACCCCGGGACACAGGTGGAAATTTCCTACTTCGGCCGCCGCGTCCCCGCGGAGGTCGCCGCCGAGCCCCTGTACGACCCCGGGATGGAGAAGATCCGGCGTTGACCCACCCCGACTTCCTCTGGCGCAACCCCGACCCCAAACCCGCCTACGACGTCGTCATCGTCGGCGGCGGCGGCCACGGCCTGGCCACCGCGTACTACCTGGCCAGGAACCACGGCCTGACGAACGTCGCCGTCCTGGAGCGCGGCTGGCTGGCCGGCGGCAACATGGCGCGCAACACCACGATCATCCGCTCCAACTACCTGTGGGACGAGAGCGCCGCCATCTACGAGCACTCGCTCAAGCTGTGGGAGGGGCTGAGCGCGGAGCTGGACTACGACCTGCAGTTCAGCCAGCGCGGCGTGCTCAACCTCGCGCACAACCAGGGCGACGTCCGCGAGGGCCGGCGCCGGGTCAACGCCAACCGGCTCAACGGCGTGGACGCCGAATGGCTCGACCCCGACGAGGTCAAGAAGTTCTGCCCGGTCATCAACGTGTCCCGGCGGGCCCGCTACCCCGTCATGGGGGCCACGCTGCAGCGGCGCGGCGGCATCGCCAAGCACGACCACGTGGCCTGGGCGCTGGCCCGCAAGGCGGACGCGTACGGCGTGGACCTGATCCAGGGCTGCGAGGTCACCGGGTTCGAGATCACCGGCGGCCGGGTCGTCGGCGTGGAGACCTCGCGCGGCAGGATCGCCGCGGGCAAGGTCGCGCTGGCCGCCGCCGGGCACACCTCGGTGCTCGCCGCGCGGGCCGGGCTGCGGCTGCCGCTGCAGTCGCATCCGCTCCAGGCGCTCGTGTCGGAGCTGCTGGAGCCGGTGCTCGACTGCGTGGTGATGTCGAACGCGGTGCACGTGTACGTCAGCCAGGCCCACAAGGGCGAGCTGGTCATGGGGGCGGGGATCGACGCGTACAACTCGTACGGGCAGCGCGGCGGCGTCCACGTGATCGAGGCGCAGATGGCGGCGGCCCTGGAGCTGTTCCCCGTCTTCAGCCGGGTCCGCGTGCTGCGCACCTGGGCCGGCATCGTGGACGTCTCACCCGACGCCTCCCCGATCATCGGCCGCACGCCCGTCGACGGCCTGTACGTCAACGCCGGCTGGGGCACCGGCGGTTTCAAGGCCACCCCCGGCTCCGGCTGGGTCTACGCCGACACGCTCGCCAACGACCGCCCGCACCCGCTGGCGGAGCCGTTCGCGCTGGAGAGGTTCACCACGGGGGCGCTCATCGACGAGCACGGCGCGGCGGCGGTGGCGCACTGATGCTGCTCATCGACTGCCCGCACTGCGGCCCCCGCGACGAGACCGAGTTCCACTACGGCGGCCAGGCCGGCGTCGCCTACCCGGCCGGTGAGACCTCCGACGCCGAGTGGGCCGGCTACGTCTTCTTCCGCGACAACCCCAAGGGCTGGTTCCGGGAGCGCTGGTTCCACGTGCACGGCTGCCGGACCTGGTTCGACGTCGAGCGGCACACCGTCACCCACGAGATCAGGAAGCCCTCATGAGATTCACGTTCGACGGCCGCCCGCTGCGGGGCGAGCCGGGTGACACGCTGGCCGCCGCCCTGCTGCGCAACGGCGTACGGGTGGTGGGCCGCAGCGTGACCCTCGGCCGGCCGCGCGGCGTCTTCACCGCCGGACCCGAGGAGCCGAACGCGCTCGTCCGCGTCGGCCCCGACCCCATGCTGGCCGCCACCACGGTCGAGCTGTACGACGGCCTGGAGGCGTGGAGCCTGCGCGGCAAGGGCCGGGTGGACCCGCACGCCGTGGACGAACGCCGCTGCGACAAGGGCTACCTGCACTGCGACGTGCTCGTGGTGGGCGGCGGTCCCGCCGGGCTCGCCGCCGCGAGCGCCGCGGGACGGCTGGGCGCGCGGGTGATCCTGGTGGACGACCAGCCGCGGCTCGGCGGCGACCTGCTCAACGGGCGGCTGCTGCTCGACGGCGCGCCCGCGCTCGACTGGGTGGCGGGGCTCGACCTGCCGGGCCGGGTGCTCACGCGGACGACCGCCGTCGGTTACTACGACCACAACTACGTGGTGGCGGTCGAGCGGCGGGCGCGCGGTGAGCGGTTGTGGCACATCAGGGCCCGCCGGGTGGTGCTGGCCACGGGCGCGCACGAGCGCTCGGTCGCCTTCCCCGGCAACGACCGTCCCGGGGTGATGCTCGCCTCGGCGGCCCGCGCCTACGCCAACCGGTACGGGGTCGCGCCCTGGCGGCGGGCGGTCGTCTTCGCCTGCGCAGACTCCGGCCACGAGGCGGCGGCCGACCTGGCGGCGGCCGGGGTGGAGGTCGTCGAGGTCGTCGATCCCCGCCGCGACGGGCAGGTGGTGACCGGCACGACCGGCGACGCGGAAGGCGTGCTCAATGGTGTGCTGATCGGCTCCCGGCACGTCGAGGCGGACCTGCTGGCCGTGGCCGGCGGCTGGAACCCGGCCGTGCACCTGTTCAGCCAGTCGCAGGGGCGGGTCAGGTTCGACGAGGAGCTGCAGGCGTTCGTGCCGGGCACGTCCGCGCAGGCCGAGCGTTCGGCGGGGGCGTGCAGGGGCCTGTACGGCACCCGCGACGCCATCGCCGACGGCCACGCCGCGGGCACGCAAGCCGCGGAACTGGCGCTCGCCGGCAGCCGCGCCGACGGCGCGAGCGGGTTCGGCGCGAGCCGGACCGAGGCGCGCGGGCAGGACTCGGGCGGGCAGGACGCGGGCGGGCAGGACGCGGGCGGGCAGGACGCGGGCGGGCACGGCACGGGCGGGCGGGGCGGCCGTGCGGAGTTGCGAGTTCCTGAGTGCGACGAGCGGCCGAGCGCGCCGCCGGCCGCGCTGTGGCTGGTCGAGGGCGACGGCGGCGAGCCGGCGTTCGCGGACCTGCACCGCGACGTGACCGTGGCCGACCTCGCCAGGGCCACCGGCACCGGCATGCGCTCGGTCGAGCACGTCAAGCGCTACACCACCGCGGGCACCGGCGCCGACCAGGGCAAGACGTCGGGCGCGGTCGTGGTGGGCGTCATGTCGGCACTGCTGGGCAGCGCGCCGGGGCAGGTGGGGACGACCACGTTCCGCCCGCCGTACACGCCGGTGTCGTTCGCCACGCTGGCCGGACGCGACAGGGGCGAGCTGTCCGACCCGGTCAGGACCACCGCCATGCACGACGCGCACGTGGCGCGCGGCGCCGTGTTCGAGGACGTCGGCCAGTGGAAGCGCCCCTGGTACTTCCCCCAGGACGGCGAGTCCATGGAGGACGCCGTGCGGCGCGAGTGCCGGGCGGCCCGCACGGACGTGGCCGCCATGGACGCCTCCACCCTCGGCAAGATCGACATCAGGGGCGCGGACGCCGGGACGTTCCTCGACCGCGTCTACACCAACATGTACTCGACCCTTCCGGTCGGCGCCTGCCGCTACGGGCTGATGTGCCGGGCCGACGGCATGGTGTTCGACGACGGCACCACGACCAGGCTCGCCGACGACCGCTACCTGATGACCACGACGACGGGCAACGCCGCCGCGGTCTTCGACTGGCTGGCGGAGTGGCACCAGACGGAGTGGCCTGACCTCGACGTGTCGTTCACCTCGGTCACCGACCATTGGGCGACGGTCGCCGTGGTCGGGCCGCATGCCAGGCGGGTGCTCGCGGACGTCGCGCCGGAGGCCGTGGACCTGGCGTTCATGCGGTACGCGGCCGTCGACGTGCTGGGCGTGCCGGGGCGGGTGTTCAGGATCAGCTTCTCCGGCGAGCTGGCGTACGAGGTGAACGTGCCGTGGGCGTACGGGCGGGCGCTGTGGGAGGCGGTGCTGGAGCTGGGGGCGGTGCCGTACGGGACCGAGACCATGCACGTGCTGCGCGCCGAGAAGGGCTTCGCGATCGTCGGCCAGGAGACCGACGGCACGGTCACCCCGCAGGACCTCGGCATGTCGTGGATCGTCTCCAAGCGCAAGCCCGACTTCGTCGGCAAGCGCTCGCACGCCAGGCCCGACACCGCGCGGCGGGACCGCAAGCGCCTGATCGGCCTGCTGCCCGACGACCCCGCCGCGCGGGTGGACGAGGGCGCGCAGCTCGTGGCGGCCGGGCGTGCGCCGGACGGCGTGGTGCCGATGCTCGGCCACGTCACCTCCAGCTATCACAGTGAGGCGCTGGGCCGTACCTTCTGCCTGGCGCTGGCCAGGGAGGCGGCGCCGGGCGACCGGCTGACGGCGGTGTCAGGGGGCGCGGCGCTGCCCGTGACGGTCGTGGAGCCGGTCTTCTACGACCCCGGCAACGCCCGCCGCGACGGCGAGCCGCTGCCGGCCGGCACGGTCACGCCGCTGACCGAGCCGCAGGCGGAGAGCCCGGCCGCCGCCTTCGCCGCGCGCTTCGCGGCGGCGGGCGGGGAGCGGGTGCGGCTGCGGGAGGTGGCGTTCGAGCCGATGTGGGAGGTCAGGGGCGCGAACCCGGGGACGGGGCTGCGGCTGGGGCCGTCCTGGTGGCTCGTGGCGGGGGACGCGACGCCGGGGCCCGCCTGGGTGGACGTGTCGGGGCAGCGTACGGTGCTGGAGCTGGCGGGCCCGGCGGCCGATGAGGTGCTGATCACCGGCTGCCCGATCGACCTGCACCCGTCGGCCTTCCCCGGGCACGCCCAGACCCTGCTGGGCAAGGCGCCGGTCATCCTGGAACGGCGGGCGCCCGACACGTACCGGATCTACGTGAGATCGTCTTTCGCCCGGTATCTGGCCGAGTGGCTGCTCGATGCCGTAGAGGCGTTATAACGACATACCGGGGAATTACCTAGACTTTACGAGGTTTTTAGGCGAAGTCTGGGGAGCAAGCGTGCGCGTACGGGCGTTCATGGCCGGCCTGGCCACGGTGACGATGCTGGCCGGGTGCGGCGGACTGGAGGCCCGGTCGAGCGGCGGGGTCTCGGACGCGAAGCCCGATTCCGCCGCGGTCGCCGACGCGAAGAAGAAGCTCGGCGAGCTGGAGGTCAAGGGCCGCGCGCCCAAGACCGGCTTCGACCGCGACAAGTTCGGCCCGGCCTGGTCCGACGTCGACCGCAACGGCTGCGACACCCGTAACGACATCCTCAAGCGCGACATGGAGGACGAGACGTTCAAGTCGGGCACCCACGACTGCATCGTGCTGACCGGCACCCTGGAGGACCCCTACAGCGGCAAGACCATCACGTTCAAGCGCGGCCAGACCACCAGCAGCGCCGTCCAGATCGACCACCTGGTGCCGCTGTCGGACGCCTGGCAGAAGGGCGCCCAGCAGTGGTCGGCGACCAAGCGCAAGGAGTTCGCGAACGACCCGCTGAACCTGCTCGCCGTGGACGGCCCGCTGAACGGCCAGAAGAGCGACTCCGACGCCGCCACCTGGCTGCCGCCGCGCAAGGCGTACCGGTGCGCCTACATCGCCCGCCAGATCGACGTGAAGGCCAAGTACGGGGTCTGGGTGACCTCCGCGGAGAAGGATGCCATGAAGGGCATCCTGGACTCCTGCTGACCGCATGAGCGCGCCGGCCCACCGTGGGGGTGAGCCGGCGCCACAGGAAGGTGCGGAGAATCAGTCGTCGTCGTCGTTGTCGTCCCGGTCGTCGTTGTTGTTGTCCACCTCGGACTTGGCGACCTTGCCCGAGGCGGCGTCCACCTTCACCTCGTGCCGCTGGGAGCCCTTGACCAGCTCCAGCTCCCAGACGTCGGCGGCGGTGCCGTTGCGGTCGAAGTCGAGCTCGCTGACCCAGGCGCCCGGCACCTGCTGGTGCGCGATCTCGATGGCCCGCTCGGCGGTGACCTTGGGGGCGGCGGGCGCGGCGGCCTCGGCAGCGGTCGCGGCGGTGGCGTACGCCGCGCCACCGCACGCGATCAGGGAGACGACACCGGCACCGGCCACGAGAAGCTTCTTTGTGATTCGCATGCCCCTACGAAACCGCGACCCCCGGTAACCGCGCGCTAAACGATGGTTAAGGCGGTGAGAAGACGCTTCAGGGGGCGCCGAGGAGGAGGTCGACGCGGGCGCCGCCGCGGTCCCCGGTGGCGACGGTCAGGCCGCCGCCCGTCGACTCCGCGGTGCGGCGGGCGATGTCGAGGCCCAGGCCCGTCGAGCCGGCGCCGCTGATGCCGCGCTCAAGGAGGGCCGGTCCGAAGCCGGGGCCGGTGTCCTCGACGGTGAGCAGGGCGCCGGGCCGGTGCGGACGCAGCCGTACGGACATCGCGACGCCCTCAGGGGTGTGGGCGAAGACGTTGCCGAGCAGGGCGTCCACGCACGCGGCCAGCTCCTCGGCGCCCACCGCCACCTCCAGGGCGCCGTCCGGCAGCGTGACCGTGACCTCGCGTCCCTGGTCCTCGGCCAGCACCGACCAGAAGCGCACCCGCTCGCCCACCACGGCCGTCGCGTCGCACGACTCGCGGCCGGCGGTGCGGCGGCGGGCCTCGGTGATGACGGCGCTCACCGCGCGCTCCAGCGCGTCCACGCGGGCCTGGACGCGGGCCGCCTCCTCCGGGTCGCGCAGCGACTCGGCGTCCAGCCGCAGGCCCGTCAGGGGCGTGCGGAGCCGGTGCGACAGGTCGGCCACGGACTCCCGCTCGGCGGCCAGCAGCTCGTCGATGCGTCCGGCGAGGTGGTTGAGCGCGAGCGCGACCGAGCGCACCTCGGGCGGCCCGCCCGGCTCGGCCCGCGCGGTCAGGTCGCCGCCCGCGAGCCGGTGGGAGACCCTGGCCAGGCCGTCCACGGGCCGGGTGACGGCCAGGGCCAGCCGGTCCGCCAGCACGATGCCGAGCACCACCAGACCGAGCCCGATCAGCAGCAGCGCCAGCCACGCCTCGCGCACGCCGCGCCCCAGCTCGTCGTCCGGCACGAACACCCTGATCACCGCCGTCCCGCCGGGCGACTGCGCCGAGACCAGCACCTCCCTGCCGCCGGGCGCGGCGGCGGTGACGCTGCGGCCGGTCGCGGCCAGGCGGACGGCGTCGGAGCGGCGGGCCGGCGAGCCGACGGTGGTGCCGTCGGGCAGGAACACGGTCACGGGACGCGACACCTGCTCGACCGTCAGCGGCAGATCGGGCGTGCCCACGGCGACGGCGACTGACTCGGCGGCGGCGGTGGCCCTGCTCATCGCGCCGTTCTCGGCCACGGCGCGGATCAGCAGCGCCATCGGCACCAGCAGCGCGATGAGCACGAGCGAGGTGGTGGCCGCGACGAGCAGCGCCAGCCAGCGCCTCACGACGGCTCGACCAGCTTGACGCCGACGCCGCGCACGGTGTGCAGGTAGCGCGGCTCGGCCGCGGTCTCGCCCAGCTTCCTGCGCAGCCACGACAGGTGCACGTCCACGGTCTTGTCGGCGCCCCCGTACGGCAGCTGCCACACCTCGGTCAGCAGCTCCCGCTTGGTCACCACCTCGCCGGGCCGGGCCGCGAGGTAGTGCAGCACGTCGAACTCGCGCGGCGTCAGGTCGAGCGGCGTGCCGTCGAGCGTCGCCGTACGGGCCCGCGGATCGACTCGCAGCGCGCCCACCGCCAGCGGTTCGGGGGCGGAGCCGCCCGCGCGCCGCAGCACGGCCCGCACCCGGGCGTCGAGCTGCGCCGCGCTGTACGGCTTGACCACGTAGTCGTCGGCGCCCGCGTCGAGCACGGGCACCATCTCGGCGTCGCCGTCGCGGGCGGTGGCCACGATGACCGGCACCCGGCTGACCGCCCGCAGCATGCGCAGCAGCTCCACGCCGTCGAGGTCGGGCAGCCCGAGGTCGAGCACGATCAGGTCGGGCCGGTCCTGGACGGCCAAGCGCAGCCCGTCCATGGCGGTGGGGGAGGAGGAGACGGCATGGCCGAGCTCCCGCAGCCCCCGGCTCAGCGCCGTACGGATCGCCACGTCGTCCTCGATGAGCAGGATGTCGGCCATACGAAGAACGTAGACGCTTTCCTGCCCTGCCTTGAGCAGCCTTAGCGTCGCCTTAACCTGGCGTTAGCCGGACAGGGGAGAACCTGATCGGGATGAAGAGACTAGTCGCGGCCTGGGCCGCCACCGCGATCGCCGCCACCGGCGCGGCCGTGGCGGTGCTCGGCCTGCTCGGCAACGGACTGACCGGCTCCGACAGCCACGTGCTCGGCCCCGAGGAGGTGCGCGCGGAGCTGGCCACTGCCACCACCCGCAGCGCCGCCACCCCTGCCCCCGCGGCGACGCAGACCGGGCAGAGCCGGCTGATCCGCAGCGCGGGCGGCACGGTGATCGCCTCCTGCGACGGCGGCCTGGTCACGCTGCGCTCGTGGAGCCCGGCCCAGGACTACAAGGTGGACGGCGTCGAGCCGGGGCCTGCGGGCGAGGCGAAGGTGGAGTTCGAGCCGGACGAGGGCGAGGAGGTCGAGCTGACCATCGTCTGCTCGGGCGGCGCCCCCGTCGTACGCGAGCACTGATCAGGCCCCTCGCGCCAGCGGTGACCGGACTTGCGCAGGTGCCGGTACTCCAGCACGGCCAGCGTCAGGGACGAGACGACCCCGCAGAGGTTGAGTGTCAGCCACAGCCACAACGGCACGCCCTTGGCGTCGCCCTCGCTCAGCTCCAGACCGGTGACCAGCAGCATGACGGCCGTCGTGCCGACCGGCGCGAGCAGCGGGTGCAGCTCGGCGCTCCACAGCCCGGTGCGCGCCGCCCAGTAGAGCGTGCAGCCCCAGAAGCACCAGAACCAGAGGAAGAGCAGCGGGGACAGCAGGATGAGGAACAACGTCCCCACCCCGGCGTCCGGGAGCGAGATCGCGACGGTGCCGTCGCCGGCCGCCACCAGTAAGGACCAGGTGACGAACGGCAGCACGACGACCGCCACCGCGAGCCCCGCGCGGGCGAGCAGCCGCCGTGCGCCGGGCATGAGCGTGCCGCGCAGGCCGGGCCGGGTCACGAGCAGCAGGACGACGAACGCCAGCGGCGGCAGGAGCAGCGCGATCACGCCGCTCTGCACGACCTTCAGCCCGAGGCTGCCCGAGATGAACACGATGTGCTGGTAGTTCGACGTCGCGATCACGATCATCACCAGGCCGGTCGCCGACCGCCAGAACGCGAGCCGGTCCAGCAGCCGGTCCTTCTTCCCCGTACCGACCTGGGGTTTGAACACCTGTCTGGCGAAGAGCCACGGCAGCAGCACGTTGACGGCGGCACGCCGCTGAGGTGAAAGCACTCGGTCCTCCCATGTCAGAAGCCGGGGAACACGGCCACAGTAGGGAGATCACCTTGCGGGCGGCTTGACCGCCGGTGTCAGGGCGCCTCGGCGCTGAGCGCCGACTTCGTCAGCTCGGCCTGGCGGCGGATCTGTCCCATGACGATGGGGTTGACGCCCTTCGCCTGGAACGTGGCGACCATCGCGTCCATGACGGCGTTCGCCTTGATGAGGTCGCCCTGCCGCGCCTCGGCCCTGGCCAGGCGGCGCATCGCCAGGTTGAGCGTGATGTTGTCGATGCCGCCCGCGCGGACGACCTGGCCGAGGTGCTCGATGCCCTGCTTGGGGTCGGGCGGCCGGACCCGCAGCCCGCCCGGCGTCAGCTCCTTGAACTCCCGCTCGGCGTTGAGCCCCTTGACCAGCCGGGCGTAGACGGCCAGCGGGTGGCCGCCGTGCCGGTTGATGAGCTCGTCCAGCGCCAGGTTGCCGGCGCGCAGCTCGGGCGCGTCGGAGCCGAGCAGCGAGAACAGCTTGCCCTGCTCCTCGCCCAGCATCAGCTCGGCCACCTCGTGGTCGGCGCGGCTCACCGGGAGGCGCACCCTGACCGGGCAGGCGGCGGAGACGATGCGGGAGCCGTCGGCGGCGATGTACTGGGCCCGCACCTGGTACTCGCCCGGCTGCTGGAAGTAGTGCCCGTCGCGGCCGTGCCCGACGTACGCGCTGCGGTACATCCCCGGGTTGCCCGCATCGAGCCTGACGTCGGTCGAGTCGTCCACGCAGTGCCGCATCATCGGCCGGTACAGCACGGTCGAGCCGTCCGGCCGGGTGATCGAGACCTGGGTGAACTCGGTGTCGGGGTGCAGGTGGCCGTGCGTGGTCACGGGCTCGCCCGCGCACGACAGCTTCAGCTCGAGCACGACGGGCTCGCCCAGCTCGAACGACTCCTTGGCGCGCAGCTCCAGCCGTAACCCGGAGTGGTCCTCGACCGGCCGCTCGAAGGGGTCGATCTCGGCGGCGCCCCGGCCGAAGGCGTTCGCGCCCATGGCGACGTCGCGGTAGAACCCGTGCCGCAGGTGCACCAGCTCGGCGTCGGTGAACTGGAAGGGGAAGGCCGCCCAGTACGCGGGCTCGCCACCCGGACGGTAGTTCCACGCGTAGTTCATCCACGACAGGTCACCGAAGCCGCCGTCGGGGCCGAGCGGCTGGGGCGGGCCGGCGAGGTTCTTCTGCCAGGAGTGCAGCAGGTTGAAGGCGTGGCCGAGCTCGTGCACGTACGTGCGCAGCTGCGCCCGCCGCGCCTCCGGCGTGTCCCCTTTGATCGCGTCGTAGAACACCGCGGAGCCCTGCCGCTGGTGCGCGTCGTCGTAGTCGAACATGATGCCCCGGTAGCCGCCGACGTGCTTGCCGGCCACCAGCAGCCACACCCGCCAGGCGGGCGCGTCGCCGAACGCGCCGAAGTGCCGGGTCATCGCGTGGTGCAGCTCGGCGTCGTCCCACGCCAGGTCGGCGCCCGAGCCATCGACCGGGATCACCTCGGGCCCGGTCACCCGCAGCTCCACGCCGGCCTCCGCGTACGCCGCCGCCACCGACAGCTCCCTGTCGGGCGATGCGGCCGGTCCCGGCAGCGTGCCGGTCCGGTACGACGCGAACGGCACGGACTCGACCACGGAGTCCTGTTCGAGCAGCACGCTGCGGAAATAGGGGGAGGCGAACACCACCGGGTACGCCCGCCCCGCCACCACGGCACTGCCCGCCCCGTCGGCGAGCTCGACCCGCACGTCACGGTCGGGCACGCCGAAGGTGAAGTCGCCGCGCCCGTGGATGAGCCCGTCGCGCACGTCGGGGGCGTGCACCACGAACGAGCCCGCGTAGGAGGTGGTCGCGCCCGCCACGGTGAACAGGTCACCGCTCACCCGCCCGGTCGGCCGCGGCCCGTCGACGTCGACGCGGAGCGCCAGCCGCGAGTCGCCGTCCTGTCCCTCGTACAACCCGCTGATCATGGGAGCTCCTGGGATCGCTAAGGGGTCATACCGGGACACTGATCCCGTGCGCAGGACCTGTCAACGGCTCCCGCGGACCTGCAGCGCTCCGAGCAGTTCCTCCGACGCCCTGGTGATCGCCTCGACCGCGCGGTCGAACGCCTCCGCGTTGTGCGCCGCGGGCGCGCGGAAGCCGGAGATCTTCCTGACGTACTGCAGCGCGGCCGCCCGCACGTCCTCCTCTGTCACGCTCTCGGTGTACGGCGGGCGGAGGGTCTTGATGCTTCTACACATGTCTCAACCGTAATAGCCGATGCGCTGGCTGATCTCGTTCGCGCCCGCCACCAGGGTCGCCCCCACCTCGGGCAGCCGGTCCTGCGTCAGCCGGTACGACGGGCCCGACGCGCTGACGGCCGCCACCACGGACTCGTCGGAGCCCCTGATCGGCGCGGCGACGGCGTTGAGCCCCACCTCCAGCTCTTCGACGGCGGTGGCCCAGCCGCGTTCCTTGATCTCCTCCAGCCCCAGCTCGTCGGCCGACGTGATGGTGTTGGGCGTGTAGCGTTCCAGCTCGGCGGGCGGCCGCAGCGCGCCGAAGGCGAGCAGCACCTTGCCGCTGGAGGTCGCGTGCGAGGGGGTGCGCTGGCCGACCCAGTTGTGGCCGCTGATGGCGGCGGGGCCGCGCACCTGGGTGATGTTGACCGCGTCGCCGTTGCGCGGCACCGCCACGCTGACGGTCTCGCCGATCTCCTCGGCCAGGCGCAGGCAGACGGGGCGGCTCTCGCCCGAGAGGTCGAGGCGGGCGGTGGCCGCGCCGGCCAGCCGCACGACGCCGAACCCGAGCCGGTAGCGCCCGCGATCGCCGCTCTGTTCGACGAGCCCGCCCTGTTCGAGGGCCGACAGCAGGCGGAAGGCGGTGGATTTGTGTACGTCCAGCTCGGTCGCCAGGTCCGTGACCCGGCTGGCGCCGTCGCGGGCGAGGATCTCCAAGATCGCGATGGCACGATCGACCGACTGGACCGACGTGCTGTTGCTCATAGCGCAACAGAATATCGTTCAGTCGGCGATCGGTCCCAGCTCGTCACCGAACTGCGATGCGATCTCCCGCATGCCCGCGGCCAGCTCGTCGCGGTCGAGCGCGTCGATCCGCTCGGCGGGGCCCGAGACGGACATGGCCGCGACCACCCGGCTCCCGTCCCGCACCGGCACCGCGAGACAGTGCACGCCCAGCTCCTCCTCGCCCAGGTCGAGCGCGTAGCCCCGGCTGCCGACCGCCTCCAGCTCGGCCTGCATGGCGGGCAGCTCGGTGATCGTGTTGGGCGTGCGGCGCGGCATGCCGGTGCGCTCGAACACCGCCAGCGCCTCCGCCGCCGGCCGCCCGGCCAGCAGCACCTTGCCCACCGCCGTGCTGTGCGGCAGCACCCGCCTGCCCACCTCGGCGAACATCCGCAGCCTGCGCGGCGAAGGCACCTGCGCGACGTAGACGACGAAGTCGCCCTCCAGCACGGCCAGGTTCGCGGTCTCGCCGGACAGCTCGACCATCTTCGTCAGGTACGGCTGCGCCCACACCCCCACCATGCTCTCCGCGATGCCGCCCAGCCGGACCAGCCCGCCGCCGAGCGCGTACCGGCGGTCGGACTCCTGCCGGACGTAGCCGCGCGACAGCAGCGTCTGCAGCAGCCGGTGGATCGTGCCGTACGGCAGGCCCGTACGCGCCGCGATCTCCGACAGCCCCGCCTCGCCCCCGTGCTCGGCCAGCGCCTCCAGCACGTCGAGCGCCCGCTCCACGGACTGGACGCTCACAGCGTGACCCCGCGCAGGGAGGCGTCGAGCACTTCCGCGGTGTGGGCGACCCTGATGTCGGTGCCCGCCCGCTTCATCGCCGCGGCGATCTGCATCGTGCACCCCGGATTGGCCGACACCAGCAGCTCGGCCCCCGTCGTGCGCACCGAGGCCGCCTTCCTGTCGCCGAGGTCGCGCGCGGCCTGCGGCTGCAGCAGGTTGTACGTGCCCGCCGAGCCGCAGCAGATCGCCGACTCGGGGATCTCGCGCACCTCCAGGTCGGGGATGCCGGCCAGCAGCTCGCGCGGCTGCGCCCGCACGCCCTGGGCGTGGGCCAGGTGGCAGGCGTCGTGGTAGGCCACCGTGAGCGGCAGCGGGTGTCGCTTGGCCACCGGGCCCAGCTCGGCCAGATATTCCGACAGGTCCATGACCCGGAACCCCGGCTCGCGACCGAGCAGCTCGGCGTACTCCTTCATGGTGGAGCCGCAGCCCGCCGCGTTGACCACGACCGTGTCCACCCCGGCCCGCTCGAACACCTCCACCGTCCTGCGCGCCAGCCGCCCCGCCTGCCGGTCGAGCCCCGAGTGCACGCTGAGCGCCCCGCAGCAGCCCTGCTCCGGCGGCACCACGACGTCGCAGCCCTCCAGCGCGAGCACCCGCGCGGTGGCCGCGTTGACCTGCGGGAAGAACTCCCGCTGCACGCACCCGGTGAGCATCCCCACCGTGGCGCGGCGCTCGCCCCTGGCCCTGACCAGGCGCGGCAGGCGCTGCCGCCGCTCGACGGGGGGCGCCAGCGCCGCCATGGCGCCCAGGCTCGGGTTCGCCCGGTCGAGGAACGGCGCCAACCGCCTGGCCAGCCCCATCGTCGGGCGCAGCATGCGCAGCCTGCGCGGATAGGGGAACAGGTTGAAGACGATGCCGCGCACGGCGCGCTCCTGCGGCTCGCGTACGTGCTGCCGCTCCACCTCCACCCTGGTCTGCTCGATCAGCCGGTCGTAGCGCACCCCCGAGGGGCACGCCGTCACGCAGGCCATGCAGCCCAGGCAGGCGTCGAAGTGCCCGGCCATCTCGGGCGTGACGGGGGTGCCTTCGACGTGCTGCTTCATCAGGTGGATGCGGCCGCGCGGCGAGTCCATCTCCTCGCCCCACAGCGCGTACGTCGGGCACGCCGGCAGGCAGAACCCGCAGTGCACGCAGTCGTTGATCAGCTCGGGGTCCACGTCACACGCCTCCCACGTACCGGCCTGGAGACATCCTGCGACCGGGATCGAACCGTTCCTTGACCCGCCGCATCAACGGCAGCGAACCCACCTGCCCCCACCTGTCGACCTTCGCGTACGGCGCCGCGAGCACGTGCACCCGCCCGCCGGCCGCCTCGACCTCGGCCCGCAGCCGCGTCACGGCGGCGGCCAGCTCGCCCTCCTCCGTCGCCTGCGCCGACTCCAGCAGCAGCCGCCCGCGCACCGGCGAGCCGCGCAACGCCATGCCGGTGGGGCCGGCCGCGTCGAGCACCGCTGCCGTCGCCGCCGGCGGGAACCGCAGCTCGACCAGCACCTCGTCGGCGAGGATGCGCCCCCACCACGGCGGCGGCTCCTCGGTGATCTCGCCCGCGCCGATCTCGTCGCGCAGCGTCGCCGCCCTGCCGGCCGCCGCCGTGCCCTCGACCAGCGCGGCGAGCGTGATCGGCGCGTCGGGGGCGGGCCTGTCGATCTCGACCGCGCTCGGCTCGGCCTGCGAGGCCGCGAGGCCGGTCGCCTTCGCGGGATCGTCCAGGCGGGCGACCACCCAGCGGCGGCCGGGTGGCAGCGGGTGCAGGCGGAACGTGGCCTCGGCGATGACGCCGAGCGTGCCGTACGAGCCGGTGAACAGCTTGCCCAGGTCGTAGCCCGCGACGTTCTTGACGACCTTGCCGCCCGAGCGGGCGATCGTGCCGTCGGGCAGCACCACCGTGATGCCGATGAGCAGGTCGCGGGCGGTGCCGTAGCGGAACGCGCGCGGCCCGGCCGGCCCTCCGGTGGCGAGCGTGCCGCCGACCGTGGCGTCCTCGGCGAACGGCACGTCGAGCGCCAGCTCCTGCCCCTCTCCCGCGAGCACGCCGGCCAGCGCGCCCATCGTCACCCCGGCCTGGGCGCGCACCACCAGGTCGCCTGCCGCGTGCTCCAGCACCTCGTTCATGCAGCACATGTCGAGCAGCACGTCGCAGCGCTCGGGCGGCGGCGCCCAGTGCAGCTTCGTGCCGCCGCCGGCGGGCACCACCGCGAGGTCCCGCTCCGCGCAGGCGCGCAGCACGGCCGCGATCTCCTCGACGCTCTCCGGCAGCACCACCCAGCGGGGCCGCACCCCGGCCACCGCGTCGTCCGGCCCGGCCTGCCGGGTCGTGACCCCGCCGATCGTGTCGCTCAAAACTGCTCCGCCTTCCCCGACTCGACCAGCGGGTGCACGCCCTTGCGCTTCCCCGGCACCTCGCCGCACAGGCGCGGGGTGGGGAACACCTTGCCCGGGTTCGCCAGCCCCTCGGGGTCGAACGCGCAGCGGACCAGCTGCATGGTGTCGAGGTCGTCGGCGCTGAACATCTTCGGCATGTACCGCGACTTGTCCACCCCCACGCCGTGCTCGCCGGTGATCGAACCGCCATGCTCGATGCACAGGTCGAGGATCGCCCCCGACACCACCTCGGCCCGCTCGCCCGCGCCGGGGTCGCCGTCGTCGAACAGCACCAGCGGATGCAGGTTGCCGTCGCCGGCGTGGAAGACGTTGGCCACCCTGATGTCGTGCTCCTCCGACAGCCGGTCGATGGCCGCCAGCACGGCCGGCAGCGACGTGCGCGGCACCACGCCGTCCTGCACGATGTACGCCGGGCTGATCCGCCCCACGGCGGCGAACGCCGACTTGCGGCCCTTCCAGATCGCGGCTCGCTCCGCCGGATCGGCCGCCACCCGCAGCTCGAACGCCTCGGAGCAGATCTCCCGCAGCCGCGCGAACTGCCGCTCGACCTCGGCGGCAGGCCCGTCCAGCTCGACGATGAGCACCGCGCCGGCGCCCTCGGGATAGGAGCAGGCCACCGCGGCCTCGGCCGCCTCGATGGCGAGCGCGTCCATCATCTCGATCGCGGCGGGCACGATGCCCGCGCCGATGATCGCCGACACCGCCCTGCCGCCCTGCTCGATGCTCTCGAACGCGGCCAGCACCGTGGTGACCGCCTCCGGCGCGCGGCACAGCCGTACGGTGATCTTGGTGGCGATGCCCAGCGTGCCCTCCGACCCGATGAACGCGCCCAGCAGGTCGTAGCCGGGGTCCATGCGGTCGAGCGTGACCAGGTCGCCGTCGGGGGTGACGATCTCGCACGCCTCGACGTGGTTGACCGTGAAGCCGTACTTGAGGCAGTGGGCGCCGCCCGAGTTCTCCGCCACGTTGCCGCCGATCGAGCAGACCTGCTGGCTGGAGGGGTCGGGAGCGTAGTAGTAGCCCTGGGCGCGCACGGCCTCGGTGATGGCCAGGTTCGTCACGCCCGGCTCCACCACGGCCCTGCGGTTGGGCAGGTCGATCTCCAGGATCGCGCGCATCTTCGAGGTGACGATGAGCACGCCGTCCTCGCGGGGGAGCGCGCCGCCCGACAGGCCGGTGCCCGAGCCGCGGGCCACGAAGGGCACGCCGTGCTCGTTGCACAGGCGCACCACGGCGGCGACCTGCTCGGCGGTCTCCGGCAGCACGACCACGCCGGGGGTGGCGCGGTGGTAGGTCAGGCCGTCGCACTCGTACGTGCGCAGGCGTACGGGATCGGTGATCACCGCGTCGTGAGGCAGCAGCGAGCGCAGTGCCGCGATCAGCGTCTCCATCACCGACCCCCTTTGTACGCTTCTTTATGGCATTTGAGCATAGGCCGGAAGGGTCAGGAACTCCGCGAAGTCGTCGTCCAGCGCCACCTGCTTGAACAGCTCCGTCGCCTGCCGGAACAGCCCCTCGTCGTAGCCCGGCTCCCCGGAGATCTTGGCCAGCTCCTCCCCGATGATCCGCTCCACGAGCTCCTTCGTCACCTGTTCGCCCGAGTCGGCCAGCGTGATGTCGTTGTGGATCCACTGCCAGATCTGCGAGCGCGAGATCTCGGCGGTGGCGGCGTCCTCCATGAGGTTGTGGATGGCCGCCGCGCCCTGCCCGCCCATCCAGGCGGCGAGGTAGCGCAGGCCGACGTCCACGTTGTTGCGCAGGCCCGCCTCGGTGATCTCGCCCGGCGTGTCCGACACCGCGAGCAGCTCGGCCGCCGAGACGACGACGTCCTCGCGCAGCCGGTCGAGCTGGTTGGGCCGCGAGCCGAGCACCCCGTCGAACACCTCGCGGCAGATCGGCACCAGGTCGGGGTGCGCCACCCACGAGCCGTCGAAGCCGTCGTTGGACTCGCGCGTCTTGTCGGCCCGCACCTTCTCCAGCGCCACCGCGTTGACCTCGGGGTCGCGCCGCGAGGGGATGAACGCCGCCATCCCGCCGATCGCGTGCGCGCCCCGCTTGTGGCAGGTGCGCACCAGCAGCTCGGTGTACGCGCGCATGAACGGCGCCGTCATCGTCACCGCGTTGCGCTCCGGCAGCAGGAACTCCCGCCCCCGCGTGCGGAACTTCTTGATCACGCTGAACAGGTAGTCCCACCGGCCCGCGTTGAGCCCCGCCGAGTGCTCGCGCAGCTCGTAGAGGATCTCCTCCATCTCGAACGCCGCCGGGTACGTCTCGATGAGCACCGTCGCCCTGATCGTGCCCTGCGGGATGCCGAGCAGCTCCTGAGCCCTGACGAACACCTCGTTCCAGAGCCGCGCCTCCAGGTGCGACTCGATCTTCGGCAGGTAGAAGTAGGGGCCCTTGCCCTTGTCGATCTGCCGCTGCGCGCAGTGGAAGAAGTAGAGCCCGAAGTCGAACAGCGACCCCGACACCGGCTTCCCGCCGACCAGGGCGTGCTTCTCGTCGAGGTGCCAGCCGCGCGGGCGCACGACCACCGTGGCCAGCTCGTCGTCGGGCCTGAGCGCGTACGTCTTGCCGCCGGTCTCGAAGTCGATCGTGCGGTCGAGCGCGTCACGCAGGTTGAGGTGACCGGCCACGCAGTTCTCCCACAGCGGGGAGTTGGCGTCCTCGAAGTCGGCCAGCCACACCTTCGCGCCCGAGTTGAGCGCGTTGATGGTCATCTTCTTGTCGACCGGCCCGGTGATCTCGACGCGGCGGTCCTCCAGGCCGGGCGCCGGCGGCGCGACCCGCCACTCGCCCTCCCTGACCTCCTTGGTCTCCGGCGGGAAGTCGAGCGTGCCGCCCGCCGACAGCTCCGCCTGCCTGGCCTGGCGGGCCTCCAGCAGCTCCAGCCGCCGCGCGCCGAACTCCCGCTGGAGAGTCGCCACGAACGCGAGCGCCTCCGGCGTAAGGATCTCGTCGAACCGGTCGAGCATCGGGCCGGTGATCTCCATGGGCCTCCTCCTTTTCCATATAGTGGAAAGTGAATTCTGGATTGTGGAAGCGAAACTACCCTTACGCGCACAGCGGGTCAAAGGTCGGGGTGTCCCCGGGATCGACCAGGGGTCATCCCCGATGCGGAACCCCTGCCCACGCGGGGAGGATCCTCTCCATGAAGACGATTGCGATCGCCGGCGGGCTGCTGGCCTCGACCTTGCTGCTGGCCGGTTGCGGGCTGGGGAGCCTCGCCGGTCCCAACAACGAGGACACGGTGTCGTACGAGGTGACCGACAAGGTCGCCACGCTGAGACTGGTCTCCAGGTCGGGCGACGCCGTCGTCACCGAGACCGGCGGCAGCGGCATCCGCGTCGTCGAGACCCTTCACTGGCGTGGCGACGACAAGCCGCAGCCGGAGCACAAGGTGGACGGCCAGGAGTTGTTCGTCACCTATGACTGCCCGTCGGAGTGGGGGAGCTGCAGCGTCGACTACAAGATCGAGGTGCCCAAGGGCCTGCGGCTCAACCTGGAGACGGGCTCCGGCAACCTCACCCTCAGGGACAGCACCGGCGAGATCGACCTGAACGCCGGCTCCGGTGACGTCGACGCGGCCGGGCTGGCCGCCAAGAAGCTCAACGCCGAGCTGGGCTCGGGCAACATCGAGCTCAAGTACGCCGCCGCACCCGAGGACGTCCGGCTCAAGGTCGGCTCGGGCGACATCCGGCTGCACGTCCCGGACCAGGCGTACGCGGTGGACAGCGAAGTCGGCTCCGGCGACCTCGCCCTCGACGTCAAGCAGGACAAGGGCGCCCCCAACAAGATCTCCGTCACGGCGGGCTCCGGCGACATCACCGTCTCGCCCTCTTGACAGTCTGTGGGAGCACCCTGATAACCAGGTGCTCGCGCTGTGGGTGTCGTGCCACCATCGTGGGAAGACATCGAGGTGTCCAGACGTTCCCTCATAGAGATGACACGTATGCACGAATTTCCCGCGCTCGACCCGATCGAGACCGGCGACCTGGACCTTGAGGACCGTCAGGCTCTGCGCCGCGTGGCGGGCCTGTCCACCGAACTTCAAGACGTCACCGAAGTCGAATACCGGCAGCTGCGGCTCGAGCGGGTCGTCCTCGTCGGCGTCTGGACCAACGGCACGGCGGAAGACGCCGAGAACTCTCTCCTGGAGCTCAAGCTCCTGGCCGAGACCGCCGGGTCCCAGGTGCTCGACGGGCTCATCCAGCGGCGTCAAAAGCCGGACCCGGCCACCTACATCGGCTCCGGCAAGGCCCTGGAGCTGCGCGACGTCGTCGAATCGACCGGCGCCGACACCGTGATCTGCGACGGCGAGCTGACCCCCGGTCAGCTCCGCCAGCTGGAGGAGACGGTCAAGGTCAAGGTCATCGACCGCACGGCGCTCATCCTCGACATCTTCGCCCAGCACGCCAAGAGCCGCGAGGGCAAGGCCCAGGTCGAGCTGGCCCAGCTGTCCTACCTGCTGCCCCGCCTGCGCGGCTGGGGCGGCAATCTGTCGCGCCAGGTCGGCGGTCGCGCCGCCGGCGGCGTCGGCATCGGCGGCCGCGGTCCCGGTGAGACGAAGATCGAGCTCGACCGGCGCCGCATCCGCGAGCGCATGTCCAAGCTCCGCCGCCAGATCAGCGGCATGTCCACCTCGCGCGACACCATGCGCCACCGGCGCCAGCGTCGCGAGGTGCCCGCCGTGGCCATCGCCGGCTACACCAACGCCGGCAAGTCCTCGCTGCTCAACCGCGTCACCGGCGCGGGCGTGCTGGTCGAGGACGCGCTGTTCGCCACCCTCGACCCGACCGTGCGCAGGGCCCGCACGTCCGAAGGCAGGCTGTTCACGATCGCCGACACCGTCGGCTTCGTACGCCACGTGCCCCACCAGCTCGTCGAGGCGTTCCGCTCCACCCTGGAGGAGGTCGCCGACGCCGACCTGATCCTCCACGTGGTCGACGGCTCGCACCCCGACCCCGAGGGGCAGCTCACGGCCGTCCGCGAGGTGTTCGCCGACATCGAGGGCGCCTCCGACGTGCCCGAGATCGTGGTGATCAACAAGGCCGACGCGGCCGACCAGGAGGTGCTCGACCGCATCGCCCGCCGCGAGCGCGACAGCATCGTCGTCTCGGCCCGCACCGGGGCCGGCATCCCCGAGCTGATGGACCTCATCGAGGAGCGGCTGCCGCGCCTCGACCACGAGGTCCACCTGCTCGTGCCCTACGACAGGGGCGACCTGATCTCGCGGGCCCACAAGGAGGGCGAGGTCCTCTCGGTGGACCACGTCGAGGACGGCACCATCCTGCACGCCCGGGTCCTGCCCAGCTTGTCCCAGGAGCTGGAGCGGGTGGGCAAGCCGGTGGAGCACGCCATCTGACGCCTTCGTGAGCGCCTCTCCACGTGGGGAGAGCCTTCGTGAGAGCCTCTCCACATGGAAGGGCTCTTCGTGAGCGCATCTTCACGTCAGAGGACTTCTGCTCCTCTCCATGTGAGAGGAGCTTTGTGAGCGCCTTTCCGCGTGAGAGGCGCTCACGCTTTTCCTGGGTGGGCGCTTCTCCCTGTGAGAGGCGCCCACGCGCTTTGCGCCTGCAAGGCTGTGAAGAGGAGGCAGGCGCTTCCGGCAGGTCAGTCAGTCAGTCCTCAGCGTTCGGCGTTCGCTGCGGGTGCTCGTCAGGTGGCGAGCTCTCTGAGGCGGGGGCCGCCGATCATGGTGAGCATGTCGGTGTGGACGGTCGCCAGCTCAGCTCCCGCCGTGACCGCGGAGCGCGGCTGCGGCTCGTGCCGGACATGAGCAGGGCAGTCCCGCCACCGTTGCGCCCCACCCCCCGCGACCTCACTCCCTTGCAGTCGCGCCCCCGTTGCGCCCCGCCCTCGCTTGCGGCCCTGGGCCTCTCATGCCCTTACGGCCTCGTGCGGCGGCCTCGTGGCCGGCCCTTGCGGCCACGTCCCTGATCAGGGAGGCCCCGCCTCGCAGGCGAGGCACCTCCTCCCCGGCTCCCCGCGTGCCTTGAGACCCCTTGCGGCGCTCTGTCGTGGCCCTGGCCCTGACCCTGGAGGTCCTATGGTGGGCTCCGCTTGTGCGGGGCGTCTTCGGGGCGTCTCGGGGCTCGCAGCCCCGCCGTCGGTGGCCTTCGGGGCCCCGAACCTCCTCCCTTCCCGTGCGCCGGCCGGGCCTTCGTGTGGGGTCGGTCCGGTAGGGTGTCGCGGCGGGGTGGTGGCGCTGCGTGCACATGCCGTATAACGGTCCCGTGATAGACCGGTCCTGCGATATGCATACGCTGCCAAAACGCGCGAGGCCGTACCCATCCCCCATGGTTGGGCGACACTCTCCACAAAGCGTGCAGACCTCCCCAAAAGCGGCAGTGGTCCCCACCCCCCTGGGGTTGCTAGGATTAGCCAGACCTAACGTTGGTCTGGTTTTTGGGTTCGGGTTCTAGGTTTCGGATGATGACTGCGAGTGTTCAAGTCGTCAGCGGGGGCCGTGGGGACGAGGCAGGGCTGCGTGACGGTTGGGATGAATGGTCTTTCTTCCGAATAACCCTGTACAGCAGCCCGACATGTGAAATAACGTAACTGAACTGAAATCGCTGGATCATGCGTCCGGCGATACGGTCACCGCACTACTCGATGCGGATGAGAGCAGGAGACCCCCCATGTCGTCCGGACCCGGAGCGGACTCAGTGGGCGCGGCGCCGGCCGTGCGCTGTGCTCTGCACCCGTACGAGGGGTCGTGCGGGGTGGTGATGCGGTGACCGTTCGACTGCTGACCAACATCGGCCGTCTCTGGACCGGCAACGAGGTTCTCAGCAACGCCGCCATCCTGGTGCACAACGACCGCATCGCGTGGGTCGGCCGTGCCCCGGACCTGCCGCAGAGCGTGCCGGGTGTCGTCGATGACATCGTCGACGTCGATCACGTCGAAAACCTGGGCGGCGCTCTCGTCACCCCCGGGCTCATCGACGCGCACACGCACCCCGTCTACGCCGGCAACCGCTACGCCGAGCTGGCGATCCGTACGGGCGGCTCCACGTCCGCCTCGATCACCGCGGCCGGCGGCGGCGTGGGCTCCACCGTCACCGTGACCCGCGGCACCGACCCGTGGACCTTGTGCAACGGCGTACGCGAGCGCCTGCGCGACTGGCTGCTCAGCGGCACCACCACGGTCGAGGCCAAGACCGGCTACCACCTCACCCGCGACGGCGAGCTGGCCGACGTGCGGCTCCTGCGCGAGCTGGAGAAGGAGCCGATGATGCCGCGGGTGCACGTCACGTTCCTGGCGGCGCACGTGGTGCCGCCCGAATACTTCGGCAGGCAGCGCGAATACGTCGAGGCCGTGGGCGCGTGGTGCGCCGACGCGGCGGCGGCCGGCGCCGACAGCGTCGACGTCTACTGCGACGAGGGCTACTTCACGACGGAGGAATCCCGCTGGGTACTCGCCTCCGGCCGTAACGTCGGGCTGCTGCCCCGCATCCACGCCGGCATCTACAGCCGCCGCGGTGCCGTCCAGCTCGCCGCCGAGCTCGGCTGCGCCTCCGCCGACGGCCTGCACCACATGTCCGACGAGGACATCGCGATCATGTCGCGCTACGGCGTCCCCGCCGTCGTCTGCCCGGCCACGGCACTGCAGCGCGGCCACCTGCCGCCGGTCCGCCAGATGATCAAGAACGGCGTGCAGATCGCCCTGGGCAGCGACCACAACCCCGGCTACTGCGGCATCACCTCGATGTCGCTGGTGATCGCGATGGCGGTGTCGGCGTTCGGGATGAGCGTCAACGACGCCCTGCGCGCGGCCACCCTCGGCGGCGCCACGGTCCTGGGCGCGCCCGACCGCGGCGTGCTGGCTCCCGGGCGGCTGGCCGACATCGTTCAGTGGGACGCCGACCACGAGGGCGCCTTCGCCTGGTCCTTCGGCCTGAAGCCGCGCCGGGTGTGGCGGGGTGGAACGCCCGTTCAGTAGTTAATCTCGGTGTATGCCGCCCTTGGTCGCTGTTGTCACCGATTCGACCGCTTATCTGGGTTCCGTCCCCGGGGTGTCCGTGGTTCCCGTACAGGTGAACCCGAGGCGTGCTGCTGGCGCATCGGCCGCCGCTTCCGATGGTCCACCCACGTCCTCTTCTGGGTCACCGGCCGCCCAGCCTGACTCCTCAGGTGCCTTCGACGAAGGCTCCTTCGCCGGCGACCTCGCTTCGGCCACCACCTCACGTCCCTCACCGGCCAGCTTCGCCTCCTGCTACTCCGACCTCGCCGCAGCCGGAGCATCGGCGATCGTCTCGATCCACCTTTCCGGCGAGATGTCCGGCACGATCGAATCCGCCCGCGCCGCCGCCAGGGAAGCCGCCGTACCGGTGGCCGTGATCGACAGCCGTTCGATCGCCATGGGCCTGGGCTACCCCGTACTGGCCGCCGCCCGAGCCGCCACGGACGGCGCCCCCATGGAAGAGGTGGTCTCGGCCGCCAACCGCTGCATCTGTGGCACCCGCTCGTTCTTCTACGTGGACAACCTCGAATACCTCCGCCGCAGCGGCCGCATCGGCACGGCGGCCTCCCTCGTCGGCTCGGCGCTCATGATCAAACCGCTGCTGCACATCACAGAGGGCCGCATCTCCCTCCTGGAGAAGGTCCGTACGGCCTCCCGCGCCATCGCCCGCCTGGAGGACCTGGCGGTGGAGGCGGCTGGAACCGGTCCCGTGGACGTGGCGGTGCAGCACCTGGGAGCCCGGGAACGAGCCGAGGGCCTCGCCGAACGCCTCTCGAAGCGAGTGCCAGGACTGGGGGAGTTGCGGGTGGTGGAGGTGGGGGCGGTGATCGGCGTACACGTCGGCCCGGGGATGCTCGGCGTAACCGTCACGCCCTGCGACACGTAGCGACGGGCACGTCCTCCGCGAAGGAGACATGAGCGACCAGGGCCGCTGCTTGTCCACACCCTCGGCACAGGTTCCGGCCAGTATCCCCAGAACGCCGTTCGGCCCTTCCCCGCCCACCGCCTCGCCGTACCTTCACTGCCGTGCGAACCCCCGATCCGACGGCAGAACGCGCCATAGCCGAGTCCCGGCTACGGTCGATCACCGCGCCTGCCCGCCGCGCCCGCCGCCGCCTCACCAGGCCGACCTGGGCCACCGGCATCGGTCCCGCCTACAAACCGCCCTACCAAGACACCCCAGGATCCACCACCCCCCTGAGGCCGCCGAAAACCCTCACCCCACCCACCGACGAACCCAAGAACGCCGCACCCGCCCGGCTTCCCGGCCTCCCCTTCGAACCACCGCCGCCCGACGCCCCGCAGCGCGCTCCTGGAGGCCAGGCAGGCAATTCATCACCGGCTTTGCCATCACCGCCACACCCCGGCACACCTCACGACCCCGCAGCGCCACCAGATCACCCCGAGTCGCTGCACCATGCCTCACTTCCAGACCCAGAGGCGGACTTCGCAGCACCACCGCATCTTGACCTGCCAGCCGACCTTGGAACACCGCTCCACCCGACATCCGAGCACCTCACACCCCCTGCGCGCCTGTCGCTGCCCGAGCACTTGGACCATCCGCCGGGTCTCGCTACGCCCGCCTACCTCACACCCTCGGCGGGCTTGCCGATGCCGGAGCACTTGGATCATCCTTCGGGGCTCGCCGCGCCCGCGTACCTCAGCCGCTCAGCGGACGTCCCGACACCGCTTGATCCCGGCACACAACCGTCTCGGTCCTCAGCGCCCGGTCACCCTGCCCCTAAGGCCGCGTCCACCCCGAACCCCGCAACAGCCTCCCTCCGGTCCCTACGGCAGCTCCTGGCCGCACAGAGCCCCACTCTCGACCCCGGGAAGCCGGGTCTACGCGTCCTGCTCGCCATCGGGGTGCTCGCCACGGCGGTGGCGGCCTTCCTCGCCTGGCGCTCGCAACCGACGCCCCAGCCCCTGCCTCCGCCCGCCCCCGTCACCCCGCTGACTTCGATCACCCCTTCGACCACCGCCGCCAAGGTGACCGTCCATGTCGCCGGAAAGATCCGCAAGCCGGGCGTCTACTTGCTCCCCGCAGGCTCAAGGGTGACGGACGCCGTGTCGGCGGCCGGCGGCGTGTCCAAGGGCGCATCCACAGGACAACTCAACCTCGCACGACGCCTGATCGACGGCGAGCAGATAGTCGTGGGCGCCCCACCAGGCCACGCAGCACCGGGCTCCCCGGTAATCGACCCCGCCACCGCCATCCTGGACCTCAACTCCGCCACCCCCGACCAGCTGGAACAACTCCCAGGCGTAGGGGAGGTCCTCGCCGCCCGCATCGTGGAGTTCCGTACCAGCCGTGGCGGCTTCACCACGATCGACCAACTCCGGGACGTCTCAGGCATCGGCCCGAGAAAGTTCGAGGAAATCAAACCAAAGGTCCGCGTCTGACATGCCCGCCCCCGACCCCACCCCCGCCACCGCACCTGGTCCAGCCGCAGCCACCAGCTCAACCTCCAGGCGCGCATGGGACACCGGCGCTGCCCCTGCTCCTGGCCCCAAGTGCGCTCCTGCCGTCGCCCGCGGCTCCGGCCTTGTTCGTGGCCCTCAGAAGCGGCGGCCGGCTGTTCCGAAAGAGCCTTCCGTTGCCAAGCCTGAGCCCGCATGGCCGCTGGCTCTTCCGGCCCTGGCTGCCTGGGCCACCGCACTGGCCTTGCTCGGTTGCACCGCGCTCGTCGGCCTGATCACGGCCGCCGGTGTCGCGACCGTCGCCGCCGTAATGGCGTGGCGTACCCGACAACCCCCGAAAGGCCGCACCCGTACGGAGCCTGCCCGCCGGATCAGCCCGGGGTGGCGGAACATCATCCTGGCCACCCTCATCGGCACGGCGGCGACGGCCGCCACCGTGGCCCTCCGCGTCCACGCCCTCACCACCGGGCCGACCGCCGAACTGGCCGAACAGAACGCCTTCATCACCGCCCAGATCGCCCTCACCGACGACCCAAGACGCAGACCGAACGGAGCCGCCCGCTTCCAGCAAGAGAGCTACGTGATCCCGGCGACCCTCAAGGTCCTCCAGACCTCCACGACGCGGCAAGCAGTCGACGTCCCCATCACGGTCTTCGCGACGGGCTCGGCATGGCGTCCCTTGCTGCCGACCCAGGAGGTCGAGGTCACCGGCCGCCTGGCCAAGCCGACACCGGGCACGTCCGTGGCGGCGATCCTGCTCGTCCGCGAGGCGCCCCGCCCCCTGACACCCCCGTCCACCCTGCAGACGGTGGCGGGTGCCATCAGGTCGGGCCTGAGATCAGCTGCCGACGTACTGCCTCCCGACCAGCGCGGCCTCCTGCCCGGTCTGGTCGTGGGCGACGTCTCCCGCATGGACCCGCAGGTGACAGCCGACTTCAGGGAAGCCGGCCTCAGCCATCTGAATGCGGTGTCGGGGGCCAACCTCGCCATAGTGGCAGGCGCGGCACTCGCGCTCTCCCGGCTCGTCGGCCTCTCACTCCCTCTGCGGGCGGGCTTCGCCGCCGTCGCGATGCTGGCGTTCACCGTGGTCGCACGGCCGTCGCCGAGCGTCCTGCGAGCCCTCCTCATGGGCCTGGCAGCCGCGATCGCGATGGGCACGGGCCGCTCGAAGGACGGCGTCGCGGCCCTGTCGGCGACGGTCCTGTTCCTGATGCTGTTCGTGCCCGAACTCGCCCGCTCATACGGCTTCGCCCTCTCCGTAACGGCGACCGCCGGCATCCTCCTCCTCGCCCCACGCTGGCGAGACAAGCTGATGGGCAGGAACAGCGCGGAGGAAGACCCCTCACCTACCGACGCAGCCCCTGACGTGATGCGTGGAAGGGACGGCGTCGCCGGTCTCGCCTTTGTTCCGGAGAGCGGGGAGGGGGCCTCTGCTGCCGGCTCGGCTTCTTCCGGGCGGGGTTCCTCTGCGGCGGGAGAGGCACGCGCGGCCTCTCAACCGGATCCTGACGCGTCGCCGGAGAGCGGGCGTAGGCGGGTGGTGGCGTTGCCGCGGTGGGTGGCGGAGGCGGTGGCGGTGCCTGCGGCGGCGCAGCTTGCGGTGACGCCTGTCCTGGTGTTGATGGCCGGGCAGCTGACGCCCGTCGCGGTGGTCGCCAACCTGCTCGTCGCGCCGGCGGTGGCGCCCGCGACTCTGCTCGGCTTCGGTGCCGCGCTGATTGCGCCGGTCTGGCTTGATGGGGCGCGGATGCTGGCGATTCCCGCCGGGTACGCGGTCGGGTGGATCATCACGGTGTCGCGGTGGGCGGTGACCGTGCCGTTCGCGACCGTGCCGTGGCCGGCCGGGCTCGCCGGGCTCGGGTTGCTGGTGCTTGCGGTGGCCGTGGTGGTTGCGGTGATGAGACGTCGGGCCTGGCGTGCTGTGGCGTTGACGGTGGCCGGGGCGGCCCTGGTGGCGGTGCTGGTGCTCCGGCCCATCGCCGGGTCGTGGCCGCCCAAGGGGTGGGTGATGGTCATGTGTGATGTGGGGCAGGGCGATGGCCTGGTCATCTCGGCCGGGCCGGGCCGGGTCGTGGTCGTGGACACGGGGCCGGATCCGGTGGTCATGGATCGGTGCCTGCGGAGGCTCGGGGTCTCGGACGTGCCGTTGCTCGTTCTCACGCATCCCCACGCCGACCACGTGGACGGGCTGCCGGGCGTCCTCAGGAACCGTCGCGTCGGGGCCGTCGTCGTCAGCCCGCAGCGTACGGGTGCGCGGTCCGGGGGACGCATCACCGGCATGCTGCGGCGACGCGGCATACCCGAGTGGACGGTGCCGCCGGGCACCCGATGGCGGTTCGGGCCGTCTGAGCTGACCGTCCTCGCGCCCGACCCGGTCGCGGGTGAGCTGCACGGGCAGGGTGAGGGCAGCGCGATCAACAACTCGAGCGTGGTGATGCACGTACAGTGGCGGTCCGGGTCGATGCTGCTCGGCGGTGATCTGGAGACCGAGGCTCAGGACGAGCTGGCGCGGCGGTTGATCGTACGGGCCGACATCCTCAAGACGCCGCACCACGGGTCCAACAGGCAGTCACCTGAGTTCCTGGCGTCGCTGGGGGCGCGGGCCGCGTTGATCAGCGTGGGAGCCGGCAACGACTACGGTCACCCGGCGACGTCCACGCTGAGTCTCCTGCGACGGCTCGGCCTCACGATCCACCGTACGGACCAGTCGGGGGACCTCGCGGTGGTGGAGCGAGAAGGCGGCGGCCTGGCAGTGGTTCCCCGTGGCCCCTAGCTTCCCGAGTTGCCCGAGTTGTTCCGGTCCGGTCCCGCACGTGGTGGATCTCGTCCCGCACGTGGTTGGGCCCGTGCCGCACATGGTTGGGCCCGTGGCGGTCCGTTCTCGGGCATGTCCCTCCGCCTTGGCGTTCTTCGGCTGGCTCTGGTTCGCTTCCGGATGCGCTGGATACCCGTTCCCGGAATTGGTTGCGCTTCTGCTCTGGCCTGGGTGGGTTTGTTGGGGTTGGCATACTGGCGAGCGTGCTGAGCGACGGTGTGATGCGGGTGGTGGCGGCGGCTGTCGTTGATCGGGGGCGGCTGCTTGTCGTCAGTAAGAAGGCTGCGCCGGAGACGTTCTACCTGCCGGGAGGGAAGCCCGAGGACGGGGAGAGTCCGGAGGACACCCTTCTGCGGGAACTTGATGAGGAGCTTGGTGTTGCGGCGCGTGATCTGAATCTGTTCTGCGAGGTTGAGGACGTGGCCGCGCTTGAGGGTGTGCCCATGCGTATGACGGTTTTCACGGTGAGACTGGCCGGTCGGCCCGAGCCTGCTGCTGAGCTCGCGGCTCTCGGGTGGACCGATGGGTGTGATGGGTACCGGGCTCGGCTGGCTCCGGCTGTTCGTGATCAGGTGCTGCCGCTGCTTGTTCGGGCGGGAGCGCTCGCATGCGGCCAACGCCGGAGTTGAGCTTCTTTCGCGTTCCTTCCAGCGCCGGAGCTCAGCTTCTTTCGCGATCCTTGGTGTGAGGATTCGGCGGTGGGTTGCGAGTACCTAGTTGTCGGCGGGGCGTGGCATGCTGCCTGACATGGCGGGAACCGATCCAGCACCTGTGACCTTGGTCGTCGGCGATGAGGAGTTGCTGGCCGAGCGGGCGGTCAGTGGGGTCGTCGCGGCGGCCAGGAGTGTCGATCCCGGGGTCGACGTGCATGACCTCGTCGGGAGCAAGGTCACGACGGGTGAGTTGACGCAGCTGACGTCCCCTTCGTTGTTCGGGGATCGGTCCGTCGTGGTGATCCGGGGGGCGCAGGATCTCGGCAAGGACGTCATCGCCGAGATCGTGGCGTACGCGAAGCAGCCGTCCGAGGACACCGTGATGGTGCTCGCCCACCCGGGTGGGGTGAAGGGCAAGGCGCTGGTCGACGGGGTGAAGAAGGCCGGGGCCAAGGTGGTCGCGATCAGCAAGGTCACCAAGGCCGGTGAGCGGATGGAGTTCATCAAGGCGGAGTTCAAGCGGGCCGGGCGGAACATCTCCGGCGATGCGGCTCAGGCGCTGCTGGACGCGGTGGGGAATGATCTGCGGGAGCTGGCGGCGGCCTGTTCGCAGTTGATGTTCGACACCGAGGACAAGACGATCAGTGCGGCGGCCGTGGCTCGCTATCACAAGGGGCGGGCGGAGGTGACCGGGTTCAACGTCGCCGACTCGGCTGTGGAGGGGCGGCTGGCGGAGGCGCTGGAGCAGTTGAGGTGGGCGCTCGGCACCGGGGTCGCTCCCGTGCTGCTGGTCAGTGCGCTGGCCGGTGGGTTGCGGTCGCTGGCCAAGGTCGGCAGCGCGCCTCGCAACCTGCGGGGCGGGCAGCTGGCCAGTCATGTGGGCATGCCGCCGTGGAAGGTCGACCGGGTGAAGCGGCAGCTCAACGGGTGGGGGCCTGAAGGGCTGTCGCGGGCCATCCAGGCGGTGGCTCATGCCGACGAGCAGGTCAAGGGTGGGGGAGCGGATCCGGCTTACGCCCTGGAGCACACGGTGCAGGTGATTGTGGCGAGCCGCACCGGACGGTGAGTGCGTCCCCCGCCTCGGTTGAGGGCTGGAGCAGGAAGCCAGGGCTGAGGGTTGAGGCGGAGGGTCAGGGCGGATCATCAGCTCGACGCATGAGTACGGCCTAACGGGTGGTTTCGGCGTTGTGGAGCAGCTTCTTGAGGAGGCCGTCCAACTGAGCCTGGTCCTCGGGGGACAGTGCCTTGATCATGGAGGCTTCGACTTCGGCGCGGATGGTCATGGCCTCCATCCACAGGTCGTGACCCTTCGACGTGACCTCCACGTCCACCCGGCGGCGGTCCTCGGTGCTGCGGACCCGGCGTACGAGCGCTGAGCGTTCCAGCGTGTCGAGGCGGCCCGTCATGCCCGCCGGCGACAGGAGGAGGTCGGCGGCCAGCTCCGACGGCGTCGCCATGCCCCCGCGGGCGACGAGGCGGTGCAGGGTCTCGAACTCGAAGTCCTGCATGCCCACCTCCGACAGGGCCGCCTCCTTGGTGTGGGCGATGTGTTTCACCAGGAACTGCAGGCGGGTCACGATCGCCTCCACCCGTTCGTCGAAGGGGGCCTTGCCGCGCCAGCGGGCCAGGTGACGATCGACCGAGTCCTCCATGCCTGGGAGCATAGGGCAGTGATTAATTCGTTGACGTAATGTTCGGTGGCGAAATATTGTCACCGGCATGGTGATGCGGCTTCTCATCGGGCGGTGCCTGTCCGCGCTGGGCACGGCGCTCATTCCGACCACTTTGACGCTGGCTGTGCTGCGGGCCGGGGGCGGTGAGGGAGAGCTCGGTCTGGTGCTGGCGGCCGAGCTGGTTCCGTTGCTGGTGTTGCTGCCGGTGGGCGGGGTGCTGGCCGATCGGGTCAGGCCCGCGCGGGTGGTGCTTCTCGCCGACCTGACCCGCTGCCTGTCGCAGGCGGTCATCGCCGGGGAACTGCTGCTCGGTGTCTATCGGGTGGCCGATCTGGTCGTGTTGTCGGCGGTGGCGGGGGTGGCGATCGCGTTCGGGAGTCCCGCGGTGCCGCGGCTCGTGGTGGCGGTGGTGCCCGGGCCGGTCCGGTTGCGGGTGAACGCGCGGATCGGGGTGGTGACGAGCCTGTCCGCGGTGGCCGCGCCGGCGATCGCCGGGACGATCACGGTGGTCGCCGGGCCGGGGTGGGCGGCGGGGGTCACGGCTGTGGTGTTCGCGTGCTCGGCGTTGACGCTCGGCGGTGTTCGGGCGCCGGGCCTGGCGATGGAGTCCGGTGGTGTTGGGGCGCCGGGCCTGGCGTCGGAGTCCGGTGGTGTTCGGGCGCCGGGCCTGGCGTCGGAGTCCGGTGGTGTTCGGGCGCCCGGCCTGGCGGTGGGGTCTGGTGTTCGCCGGCCGCTCCCGGTCGGGCGTGGGCTGGCGGCGCGGGGGCTTGGGTTCGGGCGGGAGCTGGTCGAGGGGTGGCGGGAGATCAGCGGGCGGCCGTGGTTCGTGGCGTGCGTGGTCGGGCACGGCGTGTGGCACTTCATGGCCGGGCTGTTCCTGACGCTGGGGCCGGTCGTCGCCGTACGGGATCTGGGCGGTGAGGCGAGCTGGGCGCTCATCGTGCAGTGCGGCACCGTCGGGATGGTGCTGGGCGTGTTCCTGGCACCTCGGCTGCCGGTCCGGCGGCCTCTGGTCGTCGTGCAGATCGGGGCGGCCTGTTACGTGTTCCCGATGGCGGCGCTGGCAGCAGGGGCGCCGCTGCCGGTCATGGCAGGGGCCTACGCCGTGGCGCTGTTCGGGCTGGGGCTGCTCAGCCCGTTGTGGGAGACGGTGGTGGCCGACGAGGTTCCGGAGAGCGCGCTGGGGCGGGTGCGGTCATTCGACCAGCTGATCTCGTTCGCGTCGCGGCCGTTCGGGCTGGCGGTGGCCGCGCCGCTGGCCGGGGTGGCCGGGATCGCCGCGCCGGCGGTCGTGGGCGGCGTGCTGGTCGCCGCCGCCAACCTCATCGCCATCGCCTGGGCGCCAGGACGCGCCCAGCGGAGGTGAGCAGGGCCGGCCAAGCGCGGGTGAGCAGGGCCGGGCAAGCGCGGGTGAGCAGGGCCGGGCAAGCGCGGGTGAGCAGGGCCGGGCAAGCGCGGGTGGCCGGGTCAGGTCAGGGCGGCCTCGTGGACGACTCCGTCGCTGATCTCCAGCACCCGGTCCGCCACCGTCATCAAGCTCGGATCATGCGTCGCGACCAGCGCCGTGACCCCCTCGCTGCGGACGAGCGCGCGCAGCAGCTCCATGATCTGCCGCCCGGTCTGCGAGTCGAGCTGCCCGGTCGGCTCGTCGGCCACGAGCAGCCGGGGCCGGTTGGCCAGGGCGCGGGCGATGGCGACGCGCTGCCGCTGCCCGCCGGACAGCTCGTACGGCCGCTGGTTGACGTGCTGCTCAAGCCCGACCAGCGCGAGCAGCATGCGGACCCTGGCCTCGCGCTCGGCCGCGGGCGCGCGCATCAGCCGCATCGGCACGCCCACGTTCTCGGCCGCCGACAGGACGGGGATCAGCCCGAACGACTGGAACACGAACCCGACGACGTCGCGCCGCACGGCGAGCAGCTCGTCCTCGGACATGGCGGTGATCTCACGCCCGTCCACGACCACCCGGCCGGCGTCCGGTTTGTCCAGGCCGCCGATCTGGTTGAGCAGCGTGGTCTTGCCGGACCCCGACCGCCCGCGCAGCGCGACGAGCTCGCCGGGGAAGACGGAGAACGACACGTCCCGCAGCGCCACGACCTCCTTGGGCCCGGTCCGGTAGACCTTGCGCAGCCCTTCGACCTCGACCAGGGGCGACTGACTCATTCGGACGGCTCCTCTCGGGCGGGCCACACGCCGATGTGGTCGGATTCGAGTTCGAGGCGCACGCGCCGTTCCATCTCCAGGGCGTTCATGAAGTCGCGCGGGAGCTGGAGGCGTCCGACGCGGTCCAGTACGGCGTACTCCTCGGCGATGATCTGCCCTTCCGCGCCTTCGCGGCGTACGGTCTCGCTGCTGGTGCGCCCGTCGCGGATGCCGACGGTGCGGTCCACCTGCTCGGCCACCAGCGGGTCGTGGGTGACGATGACGACGGTCACGCCCAGCTCCCTGTTGGCGGTGCGCAGCGAGTCGAAGACCTGCTCGGACGTCTCGCTGTCCAGCTCGCCCGTCGGCTCGTCGGCGAGGATGAGCTGCGGCGAGTTGGCCAGGGCGACGGCGATGGCGACGCGCTGCTGCTGCCCGCCGGACATCTCGGGCGGCCGGCGGTCGGCGCAGGAGGCGACGCCGAGCAGGTCGAGCAGCTCGCCGGCGCGTTCGCGGCGGAGCTTGCCGGCCAGCTTCATGGGCAGCTCGACGTTCTCCTTGGCGGTCAGGTACGGCAGCAGGTTCCGCGCGGTCTGCTGCCAGATGAAGCCCACGACGGAACGCCGGTAGCGCAGCCGGTCGCGCGCGGTCATCGACAGCAGGTCCATGCCGGCCACCCTGGCCACGCCCGCGGTCGGCACGTCGAGCCCGGACAGCACGTTGAGCAGCGTGGACTTGCCGGACCCCGAGGCGCCGACGATGGCGACCAGCTCGCCCTTGTCGATGACGAGGTCGAGTCCCTGCAGCGCGACGACCTCGACGCCCTCGGTCTTGTAGATGCGGACGAGGTTGTCGCACACGATGTGCGCGTCCCCGCCGAACGCGGCCTTCTCCTTCGTGGCCTTGGCTTCCAGCTCGGACAGTGTCGGGTTCATGTGAGGTCCCCCACTCGAAGGACGGCGCCGAGACTGCGGCGGCGGCTGATGGCGGTGTGGACGTACGCGCCGAGCACGGCGACGACGGCGAGCCCGGCGGCCAGCGCGCTGGGCAGGACGGGGTCGGGTGAGTAGTCGCCGACGGGCAGGTCACCGGCGTAGGACGACAGGTCGACGCCGGGCCCGAGCGCGGCGGGCAGCGCCAGGCCGAGGCAGAGACCGGCCAGCGCGGTGACGATGATCATGGGCATGATCTCCAGGACGGTGAGCCGCTGCGCCTGCCGGTCGGACAGGCCCAGCGTACGCAGGAAGGAGACCGCCCTGGCGCGGTCGGCCGCGCCGACGATGAGCGTCAGGACGACGGCGAGCAGCGCGTAAGCGGCCAGCGCGGCGGTCACGATGGCCAGCGTCGTGCGTACGGTGCTGGTCAGCGGGTCGTCCTGGATGGCGGCCAGCGTGCCCTCCTGGGAGATGACGGTGGCCGACGGCGCGAGCGCGGCCAGCTCGGCCACGTCCGCGTCGCCCTTGATGAGCAGCGTGTTCACGGCGGGGCGCAGCTGGACGCCGATCGGCACGATGAGGAACTTGCCCTTGGTGAAGAAGCCGGGCACCGACTCGACGACGCCACGGGTGGGCAGCTTGAGCCGGGACTGCCAGCCGAGGTCGAGCGTGCCGCGTCCGCGCAGCTCGGGGGAGACCAGCACGCCTTCCGACAGCGGGGGCACGCTCACGGGCGCGTCGGCCAGGATCGCCCGCCATTGGGCGACGTCCACGGCGAGCGCCTCGGCCCGCTCGGCGCCGTACCCGACCTGGACCTGGCCCCGCTGGGCGAGCACGACCTGCTCGACGCCGGGCACCGCGCGGATCTTGTCGATCGTCTCGGCCGGGATCTCGATCTCGGACGTCACCTTGATCGGCGCGCCGGCCTGCTGCCAGGACGCCAGCCGCTGGGTGCCGGCGATGCCGCCGGTGACGACGGCGGCGAAGACCGACACGGCCAGCGCGGGCAGCAGGATCAGTACCGGCAGGACGGCGGCGGCCCGCGCCCGTGCCGCCCTGGTCAGTCCCAGGAACGGCACCGCGGCCCGCCCGCGCGCGGCCAGCCGGACGATCAGCCGCAGCGGGTACGGGTAGCAGCGCAACGTGACCAGCGCCGCCGCCACGGTCAGCGCGACCGGCACCACCAGCAGGAACGGGTCCTGCCCCGCCGACGCGCTCAGCCCTCTGGCCCGCAGCAGGTACGCCCCCGCCACGGCCAGCACGACGATGAGCACCTCCAGCGTGATCCGCCGGGCGGACGGCCGCGCGGTGGCGACGTCCTCGCGCCGCTCGTGCAAGGGGGTGCGGTGGGCCAGCGCGAGCCGGGCGGCGGCGAAGCCGACGGCCACCAGCACCACGAACACCGGCCCCGCGTGCACGATCGGCAGCACGGGCCCCGGCACCAGGTACGACAGCGCGTACCCCGCGACGGCCCCGGGCACGACGGCGACGGCGGTCAGCCCGGCCGCCGTGCGGGCCACCTGCGCCAGCGACCCGCCACGGGCCCTGGTCAGCGACAGCGTGTGGTCGAGCCGGTCGGCCAGCAGTTGCAGGGCCAGCACGATCACGCCGAGCGCGACCGCCAGCAGCCCGCCGAGCACGAGGGACATCACGGTCTGCGCGGTGGACAGCTCCGCCTGGAACCCGGTGAGCAGGTTGGGCAGCCCCGTCTCCAGCCGGTACGGGCTGACGGGCCCGTTCGACTGGACGTCCACGACCCGGCCGAACTCGGCGACGTCGTTGAGCAGCCCCGGCACGGCCAGCGCGGTCGCCCCCCGGGGGTCGAGCGGCAGCGTCCACCGGTAGGCCAGGTTGCGTCCCTCGCCGCTCAGGACGGCCAGCCCGGCGTCGGACAGCAGGGCGGTGGCGTGCTTCTCGAAGTCGAGGCTGCCCGGCGGCTGCTGCTTCAGCACGTGCAGGAGGTCGTTGTGGTGCGACCAGTAGCGGTCGTCTGGCTGCTTGGCGCGGAAGATGCCGACGATCTTGACGGCGGCGTAGTCGTGCTCGCCGATCACCGTGGTCTTGCCGATGCCGAGGCCCATCTCCCGCTCGGCCTCGTCGACGATCCCGGCCTCGAACACGGGGATCGTCTCGCCCTCGTACCGCATGGTCGAGGGCGCGCCGGGAGCGCGGCCGCGCACCCACTCGACGCGCTGGTCGGCGTCGGACACCCAGCCCACGTTGAGGTAGGACGAGCCGCCGGTGCCCGCGATGGGGGTGAGCGTGGTCTTGGCGCTCGAGTGGCCGGGTCCGCTCACCAGGGGACGCAGCCCGGCGGGCAGGATCTCGTGCCAGAGGCGCTCGCGGGTGTCGAACTGGGCGCGTTCGCGCAGGTCGAGCGCCGGTGACCAGGACCCGACGGTGACCGTCAGGTCGGTCTGCACGCCGGGCGCGCCGGTCAGCGCGCGCTGCAGCGCCTGGTCGTACGCCGATTGCGTGGCCCGCGGCAGCCCGGCGACCAGCAGGCAGGCGCTCAACGTCAGCGCGAAGAGCACGGCCAGCGGGCCCAGGTGCACCCGGGCGAGCAGCCACGTCCTCACTGTTCCTCCCGAAGGCTGAGGCCCTGGCCGCGTACGGTGCGTGCCAGCCCGGCGAGGATCGCGAACAGCACCGCCGTCACCAGCACCAGCATGAGGGTGGTCGCCGCCCAGGGGATGTCGAGCAGCACACCGGGCGTGACGGCCGCGGCCTGCCCGGTGAGCACGATGTGCGGCACCACCAGCTCGCCCACGACGATCGCGAGCCCGGTGCCGGCCAGCAGCGACAGCCCGACGACGAACGCCTGCTCCATGGCCAGCATCCCGAACACCTGCCGCGGGCTCACTCCGAGCGCCCGCAGGATCGCGAACTCGGCCAGCCGCTCACGCGCCGCGACGGCCGCGTTCACGAGGAAGCCGAGCACCGCGAACACCAGCGCCGCGAGGAAGCCCAGCATGAGCGCCCCCTGGAGTCCGCTGGCCAGCGGGTCGTCCTGGAGGGTGGCGGCGAGTGCGCGCTGGTCGAGCACGGTGACGTCCCATTCGGGGTGGCTCTTGAGCGCGGCCGTGGCGGCGCCCGGGTCGTCGGTGCCCAGCCACCATTCGGTGGCGGGCCTCGGTGGCTGGGCCAGGGCCAGCTCGTACGCCTGCATCGTCTCCCAGTCGGCGAGTACGGCCTGCTGCCCGGCCGTGGTGGTCGGCATGCTCTCGACGACGCCCGCGACCTTCACCTGCAGCACCCGGCGGTCGATGCTGACCCGCCCCGACTGCCCGGGGGAGAGCTTGAGGGCGGCGGCCAGGTCGGCGGTCAGCACCACCGGCATCGGCCCCGGCTGCGCTCCATGGACGAACGTCGCGGCGCTGCTGAGCTCGGCCTCCATGGCCAGCGGCGGCGCGGCCACCTGCTGACCGTCGGCGCTCAGCCCGGTCACCTTGAGCGTCGCGCTGCCCGAGGGCGCCCCGGCGATCACGCCGACCAGCGACACCGGGTAGGTGATCTGCCCCTTCCGCCCGGCCAGCGCCCGCAGGTCCACCTCGACCTGGCTGGTGCCCGCCTTGAGGACGCCGAGCGGCACGTCCCGCCAGACGCCGAGCGCGTCGGTGAGCACCAGCCGCGCCGTCACCTCGTCGCTCGCCTCGGCGTTCACGGTGAGCTTGGCGGGCTTCCCCGGCAGCTCGAGCCGGTCCGTACGGCTGCCGGCCAGCGTTCGCGACAGCTCGCTCACCGGCTGCTCCGACAGGTCGGGGCGCAGGTGGAACAGCTCACCCAGCTTGCTCGCGTCGAGCGTGACCAGCATCGCGTTCTCGCCGCCGACGTCCGCCTGCCCGCGAAAGCCGGGCGACGCGGCGCCGATGCCGGGCAGCGTGGTGAACGCGGTGCCGCGGCCGAGCGCCCCCAGCTCGGGACCGTCCGGCGGCCCTGACAGCCGCAGGTCGGCCCCGGCCTGGTGGCGGGCCTGGTCGAGCTGGGACGTACGCCAGGTCGCGGCGGTCGCCAGGGACACGATGCCGATCGCGATGGCCATCGTGAGCAGCAGCGCGGGCCCTGCGTACTTGAGCGGGCGCCTGCTCACCTGCCACGCGCCGAGCGCGGGGGCGAGCGCGGGCCGCCTGGAGGTGATCTTCTCGGCCAGCTTGGACACCCGCGGCACCAGCCGCAGCCCCAGCATGCCGCCGGTGAGCAGGGCCAGCGCGGGCCCGGAGATGATCAGCGGGTCGATGCCCAGGCCGCCGGTGGCCGTCGTGGTCACGGGAGCGCCGTAGCGCTGCAGCTGCCAGATCGCGAGCCCGGCCACGACCAGCAGCGCGAGGTCGGCTCCCGCCCGTTCGATGAGGCCGCGCCCGCCGCCGCGCCCGCGCGCCGCCTGCTCCTCCACGTACGTCCGCCGCGCCCCGGCCAGCGCCGGCGCCATCAGCAGCACGGCCGCGGCCAGCGCCACCCCGAACGACACCAGGAACGTCCCCAGGTCGGCCGACGGCGACAGCCGCACCCCGGCGGCCTCGATCCACGGCAGCCGGTTGATCGCGGCCAGCAGCGGCGGGCCGAGGAACGGCGCGATGACCGCGCACGGCAGGGCCACCAGCAGCGCCTCACCGCCCGCCAGCACCGCCAGCCGCACGGTCCCCGCGCCGCGCGAGCGCAGCAGCGCCACCTCCATGCGGCGGTGGTCGGCCAGCAGCCGCGCGGTCAGCATCAGCGCGTACGCGGCCAGCAACAGCAGCTGCAGCACCGGGATCAGCATGGTGGAGCGGGCCACCAGCGAGGCGGTGTCGAGCTGGGTGAGGATCTCGGGCAGGTGGCTCGCGGCCACGCAGCTGCCGCACCCGGCCGCCTTCAGCCGCTGCTCCAGGCCGGCGACCGCGCCGGCCATCGGGCGCAGCTGCTCGGGGGTGAGCGCGCGCAGATCGGGGACGGCGGTCCAGGTGGCGTTCACGTTGGTGGCGAAGCGGGCGATGAACGTCTCACGGGGCACCATCAGCGGCCCGTACGTGGTGAAGTCGCCGCGCTCGACACCCCGGCTGAGCAGCTGCTCGCCCGCCCAGCGCGCCCCGAAGGGGTCGTCGAGCTGGAACACACCGACCACGCGCACCCGCACGGGGCGGCTGTCGAGCCGGCCCCGCGTGGTGAACTCCTGCCCGACCTTGAACCCGGTCTCCGAGGCCGCCGACAGCGAGATGACCGCCTGCACGGGGTCGTCGCCCGGCTGTGGCCAGGCGCCGCTGACCAGCCGCGCCTGCCGGTCGAGGCCGTCGTAGCTGCCGAAGCGCAGCAGTTCGGGCCGCTGCCTGTCCTCCTGGCCCGGCATGGTGTAGGAGTCGGAGCGGAAGCTGGTGCTCAGCTCGGGCGGGCGGGTGTAGGCGCCGGTCAGCTCGGCGCGCACGGCCTTGTCGAACTCGGGGAACGTCTTGGCCGTGACGGGGGCGCTGACCGTGGCGGCGGTCTGTTCGTAGGAGGCCGTCTCCATCGTCCTGCGGACGCCCGCGTCGGCGATGGAGGAGGCGTACATGGTGAGCGCCACCAGCGTGGTGGTGGCGAGCAGGATCGACCCGAACGCGGCCAGGAGAAGCAGCGGCTCGCTGAGCGCCCTTTTGACGACCAACGGCCCCCGCATGCATCCCCCTTTGTCGTGTTTAGTGCACCTTCGGGGATGGCGCAGGTGGCGGGCAAGGTGATCTCTGCAACGGTGACTCACCCGATACGGCTGTGTGATATCGAAACTGTGACAAAACGGCCCCAGGAACGACAAGAACGCCGCACTCCGGACACGTGGAGTGCGGCGTCGAGAAGCGCCGTAGCCGCTGCCGCGGCGTCGCTGCTTACTTGGCGGCCAGCGCCGCGGCCTGCTTGGCGATCGCGGACTTGCGGTTGGCGGCCTGGTTCTTGTGGATGACGCCCTTGCTCACGGCCTTGTCGAGCTGGCGGGCGGCGACCCGCTGAAGGGCCACGGCCTGCTCGACGTCACCCTGCTCGGCGGCCTCGCGGAACTTGCGGACGGCCGTCTTCAGGGACGACTTGACCGCCTTGTTGCGCAGGCGAGCCTTCTCGTTCTGCTTGTTGCGCTTGATCTGGGACTTGATGTTCGCCACGAAGAAGCCTCGGTGAAAGTCTGAGTGATGGATGGGGCGCGCGGGCTCGAGAGAGGGCGCGCCACACGCAGTAGCCCAGGCTACCAATAACCGAGGCGGCTGCTCAAATCAACGCCATCGTGTCATGTACTCGTGCCAGTCCTCTTCCGTCGCGGCGAAGTCGACATAGAGGGCCAGGCCGAAGCGCTCGCGCTTGCCGTGGTCGGTCAGCGCCAGCCGGGCGCCCTCGGCGGCCATCGCCACGCTCTCGGCTCCGTCCAGCCAGGGTACGCCGTGGTCGTGGTACGCGGGCGCGCCGATGTAGAGGGTCTTGTCCTGCGGCACCAGGTCCAGCGCGAGCCTGGCCTGGCGGGCGACGTGGCCGCCGTACAGGGACTGGAGAGGCGTGAAGGAGTCGTACGTCATGACCGCCACCTGGTCCACCCGGGCGGCGACCTCCTGGAAGTAGCCCTGCGACCAGTACTTGTCGTGGCCCAGCGCGGCTCTGGCGGCCAGGCGCAGGCCCCAGTAGGGCTCCAGTTGCGGGGTCGAGGTCGACAGCAGCCGGGCGTGTCGCCTCGTCTGCTCCAGCAGCTCCAGGAACTCCGTGTCGCCGTCGCCGATGGGCTCGAAGTTGTAGTGGATGCCGTCGAAGCCCTGACTCATGATGGCGGCGACGCCGGCCAGGACGTTCGTGCGGGAGCGGGGGTCGTCGAGGTCGAGGGTGCCGTCCACCTTCTGGCCGAGCCAGGCGGAGACGCGGAGGCCGGGGAGGTGTTTTCGTACCCATTGGACGAAATTTCCGGCGTTGGGGTATTTAGCGGGATCTAATCGGCCGTCCGCCTCGAACGGGCCGGAGTGGACGTACAGGTCCTTGACGCCTGTCGTGCGCAGCCGTACGGCGAGCTGCTCCAGGTCGCGCTCGGTGCGGCGGCCGTCCACCCACGCGTGGCCGAGCCAGAGGGCGTCGTTGCCTGTGCTCTTCGCCCAGGCCGCCGGCGCACCGGTAAACTGGAGGCGGAGCGCTGCGGCGAGCAGGCCGGCCAGCGCGACCAGGACGGCCAAGGCAAGCGCGATCAGGCGCAGGCCGCGGCGGATGACGGTTCGGGCAATCACCCGGGCATGTCACCATGGAAGACTGCTTGACCTCAACCCTGTCGAAACGGACTTCGGTGCGCACTCAGCCTGGCCAGACCGACCCCGCGTTGATCCGCAACTTCTGCATCATCGCGCATATCGACCATGGCAAGTCGACGCTTGCCGACCGGATGCTGCAGATCACCGGCGTGGTCGACGACCGCACCATGCGGGCGCAATATCTCGACAGGATGGACATCGAGCGCGAACGCGGCATCACGATCAAGTCGCAGGCCGTGCGGCTGCCGTGGGACGGCCACGTGCTCAACATGATCGACACGCCAGGCCACGTCGACTTCACCTATGAGGTGTCGCGCTCGCTGCAGGCGTGCGAGGGCGCCATCCTGCTGGTCGACGCCGCCCAGGGCATCGAGGCACAGACCCTGGCCAACCTCTATCTGGCCATGAACGCCGACCTGCACATCATCCCCGTCCTCAACAAGATCGACCTGCCGGCGGCGCAGCCGGAGAAGTTCGCCGAGGAGCTGGCGGGGCTCATCGGGTGCGACCCCTCCGACGTGCTCAAGGTGTCGGGCAAGACCGGCGAGGGCGTACGCGAGCTGCTCGACCACGTGGTCCAGACGGTGCCCGCGCCCGTCGGCCAGGCCGACGAGGCCGCGCGGGCGCTCATCTTCGACTCCGTCTACGACACCTACCGCGGCGTGGTGACGTACGTGCGGGTCATCGACGGTCATCTGAGCAAGCGTGAGCGCATCCTCATGATGTCGACCAGCGCCACCCACGAGACCCTTGAGATCGGCGTCATCTCGCCCGAGCCCAAGCCCGCCGACCTAGGGCTCGGCGTCGGCGAGGTGGGCTACCTCATCACCGGCGTGAAGGACGTCCGTCAGTCGCGGGTCGGCGACACCGTCACCTCGGCCGCCAAGCCGGCGGGCGAGATGCTGGCCGGCTACGAGCACCCCAAGCCCATGGTGTTCTCCGGGCTCTATCCCATCGACGGCGACGAATACCCCGAGCTGCGCGAGGCGCTCGACAAGCTGCAGCTCAACGACGCCGCGCTGGTCTACGAGCCGGAGACGTCGGCGGCGCTCGGGTTCGGCTTCCGCGTCGGGTTCCTCGGGCTGCTGCACATGGAGATCGTGCGCGAGCGGCTGGAGCGCGAGTTCGGGCTGTCGCTCATCTCCACCGCGCCCAACGTCGTCTACCGCGTGGTCATGGAGGACGGCAAGGAGCTGTCGGTCACCAACCCGTCCGAGTTCCCCTCCGGCGGCAAGATCGCGCAGGTCTTCGAGCCGGTCACGAAGTCCACGATCCTCGCGCCCGCCGAGTTCATCGGCGCGATCATGGAGATCTGCCAGGGGCGGCGCGGCCAGCTCCTCGGCATGGACTACCTGTCGGAAGACCGCGTCGAGATCCGCTACACGCTGCCGCTCGGCGAGATCATCTTCGACTTCTTCGACCAGCTCAAGTCGCGCACCCGCGGCTACGCCTCGCTCGACTACGAGCCCGCCGGTGAGCAGGAGGCCGAGCTGGTCAAGGTCGACATCCTGCTGCAGGGCGAGGCGGTCGACGCCTTCAGCGCGATCGTCCACAAGGACAAGGCGTACGCCTACGGCGTCGACATGGCCAAGAAGCTCCGCGAGCTGATCCCGCGGCAGCAGTTCGAGGTGCCGATCCAGGCCGCCATCGGGGCCAGGGTCATCGCCCGCGAGAACATCCGTGCCATCCGCAAGGACGTCCTCGCCAAGTGCTACGGCGGTGACATCTCCCGTAAGCGGAAGCTGCTGGAGAAGCAGAAGGAAGGCAAGAAGCGGATGAAGATGGTCGGCCGGGTCGAGGTGCCCCAGGAGGCCTTCGTCGCCGCGCTGTCCACCGACTCCGGCGGCGAGAAGGCCAAGAAGTAGGGGTTCGCCGGGACTCGTGCCGTCCCTGTGCCCCGGCGAAATACCCTGATGGCATGGAAATGGTGCAGACGGCTCGTATGGTCCTGTCTCGGGTGACGGTTGACGATCTGGATGCCGTACACGAGATTCATTCCGACCCGCGCACCAGCGTCTACCATCCCAGCGGACCCGTCACCGACATCGAGTCCAGCCGGGCCATGCTCGGCCTGTGGCTCGACGACTGGGACGAACGCGGCCTCGGCTACTGGGCCGCGCGGCCGCTCGGCGACTCCCACGTGCTGGGCTTCGGCGGGCTGCGGCACGCGATCGTGGACGGGCAGCACGTGCTCAACCTCTACTACCGGTTCCGGCCCTCCGCATGGGGGCACGGCTATGCGCTGGAGCTCGCCCGGGCGGCCCTTGACGTGGGGAAGTCGGTGGGGACGGTGGTCGCGGTCATCCGCGACATCAACGAGCCGTCGCGGAAGGTGGCGGAACGGGTCGGCATGCGGCGGGATCGCACGATTCCGTACGGGGGCGTGCCGAGCGACCTGTACGTGGCCTGAACCGCCCCTTTATCGTGCTCTGCTGCGCCAGACGTATCCCGCCAGCACCACCGCGCTCCAGACGGCTTGAGCCGCCAGGTAGGGAGCCGTGGCGACGCCCGGGGTGGTGAGGGCGATCAGGGCGGGCAGCGAGCCGATCAACGCCAGGTCGGGCCCGGTGGCCGCCCACTTCAGGAGACCGGTGGGAATCGGGCCGCCAGGGGTCTCGATGACCGGCATCGAGTGGTCGACCGGCGCGCGCCTGGCCATGCGGAGCGCCGCCGCCGCCAGAGCGGGCGCGACCGCCGGCCCCAGGGGCGCCACGTCGCTCAGCGGCAGGTCCGCGGCGCCGCTCAAGACGAGGGCCAGGGACGTCCACGTGCCGCTCAGCAGGGCGGGCAGCACCGCGCGGGCCGCCAGCGTGGGGCGGTGCGCGGTTCCGATGAGCCTGGCCAGGGCCGGGTTGTCGGCGTCGCGGCGGGCACCCGAGGTGGCCGTCACGGCCACGGCCAGCCCGCCCGCCAGGACCGCGATCGTGAGCGCCGCCGGGGGAGCGCCCGCCTGACCGAGGACCGCAGGCAGCACCGACGTCCCCGCGATCGTCGCCAGCCACCCCGGCCTGCGGGCCAGGCGCCGCCAGTCCTGCCAGGCGGGCGCGAGCGGCCCGGACAGCCGCGGCCAGCGACGGGAGCCGAGTCTCCTCGCGCGCCAGTGGTTGTCCTCGACGATCCAGGTGAGCGCGCTGGTGTCCAGCGACGCGGTGGCGCTCGCCACGTGCCCGGCTCGGGTGGAGGCGGTCGTGAGCGTACGGGTGGGGATGCGGTCCAGCGAACGCCAGGCGTGCCGGACCAGCAGCCCCGCCGTCACGACCGCCCCGGCTGCCGTGGCGGCCAGGATTGACGACGGAGCATGCGCCGCCACGGTCAGCACCGTACGCAACTGGTTCGTCACCGCCACCGCCGCCAGCACCAGCAGCGCGACGATCGCCACGGTCAGCCAGAGCTGCCACGGCTGCCCCGCTCGACCCGCCCGCCCCGCATGCGCTGCCTGACCCGCCTGCCCCGCATACGCTGCCTGACCCGCCTGCCCGAGTACCGCCAGCGCCATCCCGCCCACGGTCGTCGCCACGCCGAGCACGAGCGCGGCGAGCACCCGCCACACGAGCTGATCCGGCGCACCCAGCACCGCCAGCAGGCCCACCCCGAGCAGCAGGCCCGCCACCAGCACCACCACGCCCAGCGTCCTGGCCGGACGGGCCAGCAGGTCCCGGCGGTTGAGCGGGGAGCGCAGCAGCCAGGAGGCGTCAGGCCCGTTCAGCACCACGGGGCCCGCCGTCCGCGCACCCGCCAGGAAGCCGGCCAGGGCGAGCGAGAGCAGCGCCGCGCCCGCTCCCATCCTGCCTGGATCGACCGGGCCCGCCAGCCCCGCGAACACCCCGGCCAGCGGATGCCCGAGCACCATGACGGCCATGAGCAGGCAGAACCCGGTGACGTACCGGTCGAGGAGGCTGGCGGGGGCGGGGCCACGGGAGCGCAGGTACGCGCGAACGGCCCGTACGCCGGACTCGGTCATCGGTCGATCCTCTACGCCGGACTCGGTCATCGGTCGATCCTCGGAGGAGAGGCCGGTCATGCGGGGACGCCTGACGGAAGGACGCGGCGGCCGTGGCCGGCGAGGTCCTGGTCGTGGGTGGCCAGGACGACGGTGCCGCCCTCGGCGGCGTACTCGTCGAGCAGATCGCCCAGGGCGGACCGGAACTCGACGTCGAGCCCGCGTTCCGGCTCGTCGAGGAGCAGCAGTTCGCTCGGCCTGAGCAGGGCGGCGGCGAGGGCGAGGCGCTGGCGCTGACCGGTCGAGAGATTCAACGGAGCCGCGTCCGCCCGCTCCACCAGCGCGAACATCTCCAGCGCCGCGTCCACGGTCATCCGCGCGGCACTGTGCACGGCGCCCATCAGCTCCAGGTGCTCGCGGGTGGTGAGCCCGGGATACCAGGCGGGCTCATCGCCCAGCAGCGCGACCCGGCCCCAGAACCGGGCGTCGTCCACCGGCGCGGCGCCGAACACGCGTACCCCACCGGCGGTGGCGGGCTGCAGCCCGGCCAGGCAGCGCAGCAGCGTGGACTTCCCGGAGCCGTTGGGCCCCACCACGGCCACGATCTCACCCGGAGCCACGGTGAACGTCAGGTCGCGGAGCACCGGGTTGCCACCGAGCTCAACCGAGAGGGAATCGACGCAGATGACGGGGGCTGACACGGTTCGAGGCTAGCTGATCAGCAGTACAACCGCGCGGCCGGTCCTATCCGCCGTTTTTTGGCCGGCGAAGGGCCAGCCGCCACCACCCACAGCCGGCGAGGGGCCGGCCGCCACCACCCACAGCCGGCGAGGGGCCAGCCGCCACCACCCACAGCCGGCGAGGGGCCGGCCGCCACCACCCACAGCCGGCGAAGGGCCTCCGCCGGCACCCGCCGGCGCACCCGGAGGTTCGTCAAGCAGCGCAGCATTCAGCGGGCCGGGACCTGGGCCGGGCCGGGTTGGGGCTGCCGGACTGGCGGGCCGATTTTGTCGGTGCCGTCGTCTACTTTCATTCTCCGAACACCTGTGCGACTGGAGGGTGACGTGATTGCTTCTGAGCGATTCGAGCGTGCAGCCGTTCTTGGGGTCGCCGTGGCTGAGGAGACACGGCGGCTGCTGAGACGTCATGTGGGCGAAGGAGAGGAGGCGGCTGACGGCACCGTCCTGGTCGACGTGCCCTATCCCGACGCGGCGGTGGTGGCGATGCTGCTCGACGTGGCGGCCGAGTGCTTCGGCGAACGCGGTGACTCGGTCGAGGAGACCCGGCAGGCGGCATTGGAGACGCTCTTACAGCTCGCCGGATTCGACGAGGAGTCCCAGCTCAACAGCCATCTTGGCGGGCAGCGTGGAGGTGGGCTCAGCCGGGGGTGACCAAACCGTGGCGGTAGGCGTACGTGACGGCTTGCGCGCGATCCCTCAGCCCCGCCTTGGCGAACAGGTTGTTGATGTGGGTCTTCACCGTGGCTTCCGTGATGAAGAGACGCGCGGCGATCTCGGCGTTGGAGAGGCCGTCGGCGATGAGCATCAGCACCTCGCCTTCGCGCGGCGTCAGGCCATCGGGAAGTGACTCACCACTCCGGCGCACCCGCCGCCCACCCGAATACTGCTGCTGCCGCGACTCCGAGGCGTCCGTACGGGAGGGCGGCGCAGCGGAAGCAGCCCCACTGGGCGGAGGCGCCTCGCCAGGGGGTGATGGGAGGAGTTCGGCAGGGGGAGGCGTGGTCGAAGAGGGCACAGGCGGCCGGTCCGTCGTGGGCGGGGACGCCGGGGAGGGGGGCGTTGTGGAAGGGGGCGTTGTGGCTGGCGGCGTAGCGGCCGAGGATGGGGCGGGTGGGGACATGCTGTCGAGGAGGCGGCGCTGCACGGTGGGGTCGAGTTGGGCGTCCCCGCGCATCACGGTGGCCAGGGCCTTGGCGATGTCGTCGGCCTCGGCGTCCTTGGTGAGGAAACCCCGCGCACCCGCCCTGAGTGCGGCGAAGACCGACTCGTCGTCCGAGTACGTCGTGAGCACCACGACCTGCGTGCCGGGATGGGCGGCCCGGACCCGGCGGGTCGCCTCAACGCCGTCCATGCGCGGCATGCGCAGGTCCATGAGCACCACGTCCGGCCGTTCCGTCTCGACCAGCCGCAACGCCGCCTCACCGTCACCCGCCGACCCGACCACGTCGATCCCAGGCAGCAGACCGAGCAGCAACACCAGCCCTTCCCGCACCACAGCCTGGTCATCCGCCACGACGACACGAATCATCCGCCCACCCCCTTAGCCATCGAAGCGCAGTAAGCGCCAGCTCCCCCGACCGTCACCCACACCGTCGAACCCGGCCCAGCTGCCGTCACCGCCGCCCAACTGCGGTTGACCGCCGCTGGAACTGCCCAGCGAAGGGCGAGGGCCGCTGAGGTAACCCTGCGGAGTGCGAGGGCCGCTGGGGTCGCCCAGCGGGGTGTGATGACTGCGGAGGCCGTCAAGGCGGGTGTGGTCGCTGCCGGAGCCGCTGGGGCAGCTGACTTGAGGGTTACCGTCGTTGCCGCTGCGGAGCTGGACAGGTCAGCCGCTGCGGCAGAAACGATCGCCGCTGAGGTCGTCACGGCGGGTGTGGTCGCTGCTGGAGCCGCTGGGGCACTCGACTTGGGCGTGACCATCGTTATCGCTGCCGAGCTGGACGGGACAGCCGGTGCGGCAGGGATGATCGCCGCTGGGGTAGTCGGCTCGAGGGTGACTGCCGTCGCGGCCCTTGGGCTCGGTTTGCCGCGCCTGGTCGCCTTTGGGCGCGATGCGCGTATTGCCAGCGCGGCAGAGCCGAGGGTGACTGCGGGTGAAGTTGTCAAGGTCGGTGCCGTGGGCGCCGTGGAAGGCGGGTTGGGGGTCGGGGCTGTTCGGGTCATGCCGGGATCCTGAGGTGGACCGTGAAGCCGTGGTCGTCGGCGCCTGCCGTGAGGGTGCCGCCGAGGAGTTCGGCGCGTTCTCGCATGCCGATGAGGCCATGCCCGCCGCCCGGCGACCGTTGCTCCGCCACAACTTCGTCGGGCGACGGTTGCTCTGCCGTGCCTTCGTTGGGCGAGCGTTGCTCCGCCGTGCCTTCGTTGGGCGGGCGGTGTTTCGGTGGGGAGCCGTTCGGTGGGTGGTGGGTCGGTGGGGTGGGGTTGGTTATGCGGAGGTCGCACCACGTGGTGGAGAAGGTCAGGTTGATGGTCGCGGAAGTGCCAGGGGCGTGGCGGCGGATGTTCGTGAGGGCTTCCTGGGCCGTTCGGGTCAGGGACAGCTCGGCTTCCGGGGCCAGGCGGTGTTCGGGGCCTGAGATGTGGAGGGTGCAGGGGTGGTGGGTGGTGCTTTCGAACTCCTCGGCCAGCCGGCGTAGGGCGGTGGGGAGCTCTGGCGGGTCCTCCCGGAGCGCGGCCACTGCGCGCCTGGCCTCTTCCAGGCCCGATTTCGCGAGGTCGCGGGCGCGGGTGACGCGGTCGAGGGCCTCGTCGGTACGTTCGGCGCGCAGGAGCAGCTTGGCGCCCTCCAGGTGGACGAGCTGGGCCGACAGGGAGTGGGCGAGGATGTCGTGGAGTTCCCTGGCGATCCTGGCCCGCTCCGCGAGCACCGCTTCCCTGGCCTCGGCCTGCCTGATGGCCTTGCGCTGCCTGGCCGCGTACGCGACGAGGAAGACCAGGCTGGTGCTGAAGGCGAGGGTCAGGTTCCGGGTGACGTCACCGGTGATCGCCCCCGCCACCAGCAGGCTGACGATCGCCGTCAGGGCGATCGCCAGCGACTGCGGGAGGGGACGGCGGCCGGCGGCGGCCACCACGCAGGCGAGCAGGACCAGGGCGGGGGTGCTGTTGGGGGTCAGCTCGTGCAGGGCGACGGCGATGATCGTGGCGGCGCCGAGGGCGATCAGCGGGATCGGCGTGTCCGCGGACCTCCGGCCGGAGATCCTGAAGGGGAGCAGGGCCGCGGCGAGGGTGAGCACCAGGGCGGAGGTCAGGATGATGCTCGGCGGGCCGGCCACGAGTGCGGTGTGCGCCTGTCCCGCGCCGACCAGCACGATCACGCCCAGCCGCAGCATGAGGGAGATGGGGCTGGACGTAACGGGCATCACCTTTCGACGTTATAGGACCGTGCGGCGGACCCGGGAAGCGCACGGACGCGACGCGACACCACGAGCGCCTGCGTGGCGAGGGTCAGGCCGACGAAGATCAGGATGCCGCCGGTCGTGACGGTCAGTCCCATGGAGGTGCCGGCGACCTGCTCGATGACGCGCACGGCAATCGAGGCCAGCCAGGCCAGCAGGGTCCAGACCGTCCCCTTGGACCAGGCTACTCCTTGGGCGTCGGTCCAGATGTGCACGGTCATCGCCCGCAGGATGCCGAGTCCGACGCCGGTCACCGCCTCTGCGGCGAGGAAGGCGAGGCTGAGGGCGAAGTGGTGGGGGTCGAAGAGGCCACCCGAGACCAGGCCGATAACGATCATGACGGCGGAGATGTAGAGGACGCTGGAGCGGTCGGCAGGGCGGGTCTTGAACTGGCGGTAGATGACGAACGCGAGGACAAGGAGGATCAGCAGGCCGGTTTCGACGGAGTTCATGACACGTGACGGTAGGGACGGGGCCGTCGGGGCGGATCGACCAGCGGGTGGAGCTTCGCAGATCTCCACCCAAGGGTGGACACACAACCCAGCGGCCGGGCTGCGCGGTCGGGGCCGTTCATGCGTGCACGCCGGTGAGATCTTCGCGATCGCCGGCCACAACGGGGGCTGGGGTGGGTGGTTGGGCCCAGTGCGGTTTTGGGGTTGGTGTGACCATTGCGGGTTTCGGTGCGTCTGTTGGTGACATGACCTTTGAAACCGTTCGGGGGGCGACATCATCGAGGAGCTCTATCGCGAGCACTGGCCGCTCGTGTGCGGGTTCCTTCTGCGCAGGACCCGCGATCCGCATCTCGCCGAGGACTTGGCGCAGGAGACCTTCGTCAAGGCGACCAGGGCGCTGCTCGGCTGGCGAGGGGAGAACGCGGCTGCGTGGCTCCTCACGATCGCCAGGAACGTACTGCTCGATCACGTACGCAAGAGTCGGCGGGAGCTCGCGCTGCCCGACGCCGATGAGCTGGGTGTGCCGCCGCTGCACGTGGCCGCGCTGGACGTGCGAGACGCGCTGGAGCGGCTGCCCGAGCAGCAGCGGCGGCTGCTCACCTTGGTCTACTTCGAGGGTTTCTCGATGGTTGAGGTGGCCGCTATGACCAGAAGGTCGCACAACTCGATCAAGACCGCGGTGTGGCGGGCGCGGGCCGCCTTCGCCGACCTTTACGGGGAGGATGCATGAGCACGTCCGATAGGCCGGGCACGCCTGGTCCGCAAGATACGTCGCATACGCCTGGGCTATTCGTTACCTCCGAGACGCCTGGCCCACCTGATGCGCCGGGCGCGCCCGGTTCGCTCGATGCGCCGGGCGCGCCTGGCCGGCTCGATGCGGTGGATGCGGCGGCGTCTGCAGGCAGCCTGCCGGAGTTGTCGGCGATGCCGGACTTTGATCCCAGGCGTACCAGGCGTGCCGTTCGGCGGGGGCTGGTGCGGACGGTGGTCAGCGTGCTGGCGGTGCTGGCGCTGGTCGCGGTGGTCGTGACCGAAGGAGCGTCGCTGGTGCAGACGCGGGGTGATCGTGAGCGTCGCATGACGGACGTGCTCGGGACCGCGTTCAAGATGTACAACCCCGCCTACCTCGTGACGAACGACCCCTGCTGCGAGACGACGCCCGTCTCGATGTCGTTCCAGGTGAGCGCGCGTCCCATGGGACCCGCCGGGGCCTGGCCGGGTGGGAGTCAGACGTACTCGATCAGTCAGGACTTCTTCGGGCGGGTCGGGCGGCTGCCGCTCGGTCACACCGCCAACACCAGGCTCTCCCAGTCGTTGTTCAACGTCGGCACCACGCTGGGGAGGAAGGAGGAGGCGAAGCAGGTGCTCGCCCGGTTGCCGGCCGATCTGAGCGCGCTGGCGGTGGTGGAGTTCGAGCGGCCGTTGGGGGAGGCGGAGTTCGAGGCGTTCGTACGGCGCCACGGCTCCTGCGCAGAACGGGTCGTGTACGAACGCAGGCCCGGATCGCTGCCGATCACGTGGGGCTTCGATTACTGGACCGACCCGGCGGACATTCGCGAGGGCGACGTCACGGATGAGGTGTGCCGGGGCGGGCTGCCGCAGTTCCGGGCGTGGGTCGGGCTGCTGCGTGACCACGACGACGCCAACCTGCGCTCCTTCGACCTGAGCCTGAAGCGGCTGCGGGAGGCGTCACGGGCCGGGCTCGCCCACGCCTACGTGGACCAGCTCAGCTCGGTCCGCGAGCTGCGGGAGTTGCTCAAGGACTCGCAGGTGCGGACGATCCGGCTGGCCGACGTGGCGTTCGATCTGGATCGTCCGCACCCATGAAGGTCCAGGTCAGCGGAGGACGCTGGAGAGTGCGGAGGTGAGGGAGGCGCGGGAGTCGTCCTGGTCGATGGACCACAGCATGAACCCGCCGAGCCCCTTCAACCGGATGTACGCCGCCTTCTGCAGCATCACCGCCGGATCGTCGTACGACCAGAACTCGTTGCCGTCGTACAGCCACATGGCGCCGGTGAGCAGGTCACGGTGGCGCTTGCCCGGCTTGTTCGCCAGGTCCTTGTAGTCCTCGGTGCCGGGGGCCCACTTGCCGGGGGCGGGGCCGGTGGCGGGCTGGTAGAGGCCATTGGAGCGGTCGGTGACGCCGGTCCAGCCCTGCCCGTACGCGGGCACGCCGACCACGAGCTTGCGTGCGGGCGCCCCGCGCTTGAGGTAGTCGCGGACGGTCTGGTCGACGCTGTACTTCACCGGGCCCGGGTCGCGCCGGTCGGTGAACAGGTTGGCGTGGTGCGCGGTCTGCTGCTCCCAGGTGCCGTGCAGGTCGTAGCCCTGGAGGGTGGCGAAGTCGAGCTGCCTGAAGACCTCCCGTACCTCGAAGCCCGCGTCGATCTTGGCGGCGGCGGCCGGGAGGAACGCGCTGAGCTGCGCCTTCCGCGAGTACGCGGTGAGCTGGCGGCGCAGCTCGGTCACGAACAGCGTGAAGTTGCGCTTGTCCTCGGGCCTGATCACGTTGCCCTCGGCGCCGGCCGAGCCGGGCCACTCCCAGTCGAGGTCGATGCCGTCGAAGACGCCTGCGGCGGCGCCGGGCTCGAGGCCGGGCAGGTTGCCGCGCAGCCACATGTCGATGCAGGAGGAGGCGAGCCTGGAGCGCGACTCGGCGGTGAGCACGGCGTCGGAGAACGCGGCGGAGCCGGTCCAGCCGCCGAGCGAGATCATCACCTTGAGCTTGGGGTGCTTGGCCTTGAGCTTGCGAAGCTGGTTGAGGTTGCCGTTGAGCGCCTGTCCCGGCTCGTCGGCGACGCCGTCCACGCTCTGCTCGGCGGGCACGGGCCGCTGCCAGTCGGCCCACGGGTCGGAGGAGTAGCAGGTGCCGTCGCCGTTCACGAACCCGAACGCGTAGTTGAGGTGGGTGAGCTTGGCGGCGGCGCCGCTGAGGTGCACGTCCTTGACGTGGTAGTCACGTCCGTAGACGCCCCATTGGATGAAGTACGCGACCCGGTTGAACCCGGTGCGGGCCTCCGCCGGTACGGAGACCAGCGTGAGCCCGAGTAGGACGGACAGGGCGATGAGGATCTTCTTCTTCACGGGGCCGCTCCCGGACAGCTACAAATAGGAAACTTTCCTATAAGTTGAACGCGATCGTAGAGCGGCCCTGAGCCCTCGTCAACGACCCGCACCGGTCGGAGCACTGCGGGGGACGGGCACACTGGAAACGTGCCATCCATCCTGCCTGACGGCGATCCCGCGCCCACCTCGGGCGAGCTGCCCGACAGCGCCCTGCGCGGCCTCGGCGAGCGCCCGTTCGGCTTCTACGTGCACGTGCCGTTCTGCCTGACCCGCTGCGGCTACTGCGACTTCAACACCTACACCGCCTCCGAGCTGGGCCCCGGCGCCTCGCAGCGCGACTACGCCGACACGGTGATCGAGGAGATCCGCCTGGCGCGCCGCGTCCTGGGCGAGACCGACCTGCCGGTGGATACGGTGTTCTTCGGCGGCGGCACCCCCACGCTGCTGCCCCCCGAAGACCTGGCACGCATCCTGGCCGCGATCGGCTCGGAGTTCGGGCTGCGGCCGGACGCCGAGATCACCACCGAGGCCAACCCCGAGTCGGTCGATCCCTCGTCGCTGGAGAAACTGCGCCACGGCGGCTTCAACCGCATCAGCTTCGGCATGCAGAGCGTACGCGAGCACGTGCTGCAGGTCCTCGACCGCCGCCACACGCCAGGCCGGGCCGCCGCGGCCGTCAGGGAGGCGCGCGCGGCCGGGTTCGAGCACGTCAACCTCGACCTGATCTACAGCACCCCGGGCGAGTCCGACGACGACTGGCGGGCTTCGCTGGGCGCGGCGATCGAGGCAGGGCCCGACCACGTGTCGGCGTACTCGCTGATCGTCGAGGAGGGCACCCGCCTGGCCGCGCGCATCAGGCGCGGCGAGCTGCCGATGCCCGACGACGACGTGGCCGCCGATCGCTACCTCATCGCCGACGAGCTGCTGTCCGCGGCCGGGTTCGCGTGGTACGAGGTGTCCAACTGGGCCGTCACCGAGGACGCCCGCTGCCGCCACAACCTGCTCTACTGGACCGGCGGCGACTGGTGGGCGGCCGGCCCCGGCGCCCACAGCCACGTCGGCGGCACCCGCTGGTGGAACGTCAAACACCCCGCCGCCTACGCCCAGCGCCTGGCCGCGGGCCACTCGCCCGCGCACGCCCGCGAGGTGCTCGGGGACGACGACCGCGACGCCGAACGCCTCATGCTGGAGCTGCGGCTGTCGTCCGGATATCCGCTGGCCGAGGTCGCGCCCGCCGCGCGGCCCGTGGTGGCGAGCGCCATGGCGCGCGGGCTGCTGGAGCCCGAGCCGTTCAAGGCGGGCCGCATGGTGCTGACCCTCCAGGGCCGGCTGCTGGCCGACGCCCTGATCAGGGACCTGCTGGTCTAGGTGATCAGGCGGATGGAGATCGGGTAGCGGTAACGCTCGCCCCGGTACGTCGCCATCGCCGCCTGGATGTGGAAGATCAGCGACACGACGAAGACCACCGGCAGCAGCAGGAAGCCGATGAACAGCAGCATCAGGAACGCGGACACGATGTAGCCGATGAACATGGTGATCTGGAAGTTCAGCGCCTCGGCCGCCTGGTCCCTGACGTAGGGCGACTGGTCCTTGCGCACCACGTAGATGATGAGCGGGCCGATCCACGAGACCAGCAGGCCGAGGAGGTGGGCCAGCATCGCCATGGAGTTGTCGTCGGTGCCGGGGCGGGGGCCGAAGCGGCCGGGCACGTAGGGCTCGCCGGGGGGCTGCGGGTAGCCGTAGCCGGGCGGGGGCGGCGGATATCCGGGCCGGCCGTAACCGCCTGGCTGACCGTAACCGGCGTTGGGGCCGTAGCCGCTGGGCGGCTGCGGGTGGTAGATGGGCGCCGACCCGGGCTGCTGGCCATAGGGGAGCTGCTGCCCGTAACCGGGCGCCGAGCCGGGCTGCTGCCCGTAGCCGGACCAGCCGGGCTGCTGCTCATAGCCCGGCGCGGAACCGGGCTCCTGCGTGTGACCCGGGGTCGAACCGGGTTGCGGTGGGTAGCCCGGGGTCGAACCGGGTTGCGGTGGATAGCCAGGCGTGGAGCCGGATTGCTGGGGGTGGCCGGGCGTGGAGCCGGGTTGCTGGGGGTGGCCGGGTTGTTGTCCGTACGGCGGGGGCGGGCCGGGTTGGGGGCCTGAGCCGGGCGCGGGCGGCGGCAGGTCGGACGGGGCGACCTTGCGCGTGGCGTCGTCGTCCGCCGGGGCGAACCTGCGGGTGGCGTCGTCGTCGGCGGGCGGCGGGGTCGGGTCCTGGCTCATGGAGCCTCCGTAACGAAGTCGATCAGTTCCTCGACCCGGCCGAGCAGCGCCGGCTCCAGGTCCGTGTACGTCGAGACGGCGCCGAGAATGCGCCGCCACGCCTCCGCGGGCTCCATGCGCCAGCCCAGCGCGGCGATGACGCCCTCCTTCCATGGCACCCCGCGCGGCACGTCGGGCCAGGCCGGGATGCGCAGCACGGACGGCTTGACCGCCTGCCAGATGTCGACGAACGGATGCCCGACCACGAGCACGTCGGGCGAGGTGATCTCGGCTGCGATCCGGCTCTCCTTGGAGCCGGGCACCAGGTGGTCGACGAGCACGCCGAGGCGCCGCCCCGGCTCGGGGCCGAACTCCTCGACGATGGCGGGCAGGTGGTCGACGCCTTCGAGGTATTCGACGACGACGCCTTCGACCCGCAGGTCGTGGCCCCAGATCTTCTCGACGAGGGCGGCGTCGTGGACGCCTTCGACGTAGATGCGGCTCTGCCTGGCGACCCTGGCCCGCAGCCCTTCGACGGCGATCGAGCCCGACGCGCTGCGCCGAGGGCCGGTGGGGGCGGGGGCGGTGGGGCGTACGAGGGTCACGGGACGGCCTTCCAGCAGGAACGCCGCGGGGGCGAGCGGGAAGAGCCGGCGCTTGCCGAACCGGTCCTCCAGCGTGACGGCCTCCTTGTCACAGGCCACCACGGCGCCGCAGAAGCCGCTGTCGGCGTCCTCCACGACGAGGTCCGGCTCCGCGGGCACCTTGGGGATCTTGCCCTTGCCCGGCCGCCGCCAATTTCCCGCCAGTACATCGCCCTCGTACACACGGGGACCGTAGCAAATCACCCGCTCACTGCAAGGCGCTTCCGCGCGCCGCTGCGGCGGACGAGGACGACGATCGTGCCGGCGATGGCGGCGAGCAGCCCGGCGCCCGGCAGGACCACGAGGGCGATGAGGCCGCCGGCGACGCCGTTCACGACGGAGTAGGAGTCGCGGCCGACGCCGTAGCGCACGGTGGCGTCCTCCTGGTTGACGCAGGTGAGCTGGTAGTCGCCCTTGGCCGGTGCGTTGATGACCAGGAACTGCTCCCACACGGCGTCGCCGGCCGACACCGTACGCCGGTCGGGGGTCTTGGCCAGCTTGGCCTCGCCGCTGATCGAGCAGTCGTAGGTGACGGCGGTGTCGCTGGCGAGGTAGACGCCTGGCTTCTCGGCCGGGTCGACCGTCACCGTGACGCTTTCGCCGGACGCGAACGTCTGCCTGGGCACCAGGTCGGTCGCGCCGCCCAGGCCGGTGGCGAACAGCACGCCGCCGGCCGCCACGCAGGCCACGAACACGCCCCAGACGGCCACCAGCCACCAGCGGCTGGGCTTTATGGCTTTGGAGTCGATTCGTGGTGGAAATTGGGCCTGTTGGCCGTATTGTCCGTACTGAGATGGCGGGCCGAACTGAGCGGGGTCACCGTACTGCGGTGGCCCCTGTCCGAACGGAGGCTGTTGCCCGTACTGGGGTGGTCCCTGTGGCGGCTGTCCCTGTGGGGGCGGTCCGTACTGGGGCGGACCGTAGCCTGGCGGCGGGCCGTACGTCGGGGGCCGGGAGTCGTCGGTCATGAGGGCAAGTGTGGGGCCTGTCGCTCACAGGAAGCCAGACAGCAGTTGGGACCCGGTGTTATCGCACCTTGTGGGCGAGAGCCGTACACTTGGCACTCGGGAACACAGAGTGCTAGACACCACGTTCCTGTAAGGGACAGAGGCAGGAGGTGAGCACGTGCTCGACGATCGGAAGCTGGCGGTGCTCCGGGCCATTGTCGAAGACTACGTGTCCACCAACGAACCGGTGGGCTCCAAGGCGCTGGCCGAGCGTCACAATCTGAAGGTCTCCCCGGCGACGGTCAGGAACGACATGGCCGCGCTGGAGGAGGAAGGCTACATCACCCAGCCCCACACCAGCGCGGGCCGCGTGCCGACGGACAAGGGCTATCGCCTGTTCGTCGACCGGCTCTCGCAGGTCAAGCCGTTGTCGGGGGCCGAGCGGCGGGCGATCGAGACGTTCCTCGCCGGCGCGGTCGACCTCGACGACGTCGTCACCCGCACGGTCCGGCTGCTGGCGCAGCTGACCAGGCAGGTGGCGGTCGTGCAATACCCGACGCTCAACCGTTCGACGGTCCGGCACGTCGAGCTCGTCCCGCTGACCGACCGGCGGGTCATGCTCGTGCTGATCACCAACACCGGCCGCGTCGAGCAGCGCGTGCTGGAGCTCCCCGAGGCGGTCGAAGACCATCGCATCGCCAACCTGCGCGCCGTGCTCAACGCCTGCCTCGACGGCTGCGGCCTGAGCAGCGTGCCCGAGCTGGTGGCCGACCTGCCGGAAAGACTCCCGATCGAAGACCGGCCCGCCGCGGCGACGATCCTCTCCGTGCTGCTCGAGACGCTGGTCGAGCGGCACGACGAGAAGATCGTGTTCGCCGGCGCGGCCAACCTCGCCGGCGCCGACTTCGCCACCGGCCTGCGCGACGTGCTGGAGGCGCTTGAGGAGCACGTCGTCCTCATGCGGCTGCTCGGCGAGACCACCTCAGACACCCCGTCCGCGCTCACCGTGCGCATCGGCTCGGAAAACCCCTACCTGAGGGGCACATCCGTCGTCGCGACCGGATACGGTTCTGGCGACAACCAACTGGCCCGGCTCGGCGTTCTGGGGCCGACCAGGATGGACTATCCCGTGACGATGGGCGCCGTACGCGCGGTGGCACGCTACGTCAGCCAGATCCTGGCTGCATCATAAGAGGTCGATAAGTGGCAAACAGCGACTACTACGCCACCCTCGGGGTGCGCCGTGACGCGAGTCAGGACGAGATCAAGAAGGCGTATCGCCGGCTCGCCCGAGAGCTGCACCCTGACGTGAACCCCGATCCTGACACGCAGGAGCGGTTCAAAGAGATCACGCAGGCCTACGAGGTGCTGTCCGACCCGAACAAGCGCCAGATGTACGACCTGGGTGGCGACCCCTTCGGCGGCGGCGCGGGAGCGGGCGCCGGCGCGGGAGGCTTCGGAGCGGGCTTCCCGTTCAGCGACATCATGGACGCCTTCTTCGGCACCGCCACCGGTGCCAGGGGGCCCCGCTCACGTGCCCGCAGGGGCCGCAACGCCACCATCAGGGTCGAGCTCGACCTGCGCGAGACGGCGTTCGGCACGACCCGAGAGCTGGCCGTCGACACGGCCGTGCTGTGCGACATCTGCCACGGCGCCGGCACCGCGCCTGGCACCCACCCCGACACCTGCGACATGTGCAGCGGGCGCGGGGAGATCTCCCAGGTGACGCGGTCCTTCCTGGGCCAGGTCATGACCTCGCGGCCCTGCCCGCAGTGCGGCGGCTTCGGCAGCATCATCCGCAACCCCTGCCAGGAGTGCTCCGGCGACGGCCGGGTGCGCACCCGCCGTACGATCAAGGTACGCATCCCCGCGGGCGTCGAGGACGGCACCCACATCCAGCTCGCCGGCGAGGGCGAGGTCGGTCCGGGCGGCGGCCCGCCCGGCGACCTGTTCCTCGAGATCGTCGAGCGGCCCCACGAGATCTTCGAACGGCGCGGCGACGACCTCCACTGCACCGTCCAGATCCCGATGACGGCCGCCGCGCTCGGCACCGTGCTGTCCGTCGAGACCCTCGACGGCGCCGAGGACATCGACGTCCGGCCCGGCACGCAGTCGGGCCAGGTCATCACCATGTACGGCAGAGGCGTCCAGCGGCTCAACGAGTCCGGCAGGGGCGACCTGCTCATCCACGTCAACGTCGAGACGCCCAGCCGTCTCGACGCGGCTCAGGAAGAGCTGCTGCGCGAGCTGGCCAGGCAGCGAGGTGAGGAGCGCCCGCCTGGCAAGTTCGCACCGGGCCAGCAGGGTTTTTTCTCCCGCCTGCGTGACGCGTTCAACGGCCGGTGACAGCCCCGGTCTTCCTGAGCGCGCACCTCGAAGGGCCCGAGCTGACGCTCGACGGCCCCGAGGGGCGGCACGCGGCCTCCGTACGCCGGTTGCGCGCCGGTGAGCGGGTCGACCTCACCGACGGGGCGGGCGGGGTGGCCGAGTGCGTCGTACGCGAGGCGCTGAAGGACGCGCTACGGCTTGAGGTGCTGCGCCGCTACGACGTCGAGCCGCCGCGGCCCCGGCTGGTGGTCGTCCAGGGGCTGCCCAAGGGCGACAGGGGCGAGCTGGCGGTCGAGATGATGACCGAGGCCGGCGTCGACGTGATCGTGCCGTGGGCGGCGGCCCGCAGCATCACCCAGTGGAAGGGTGACAAGGTCGCCAAGGCCCTCGGCCGCTGGCGCTCCACCGCGCGCGAGGCGGGCAAGCAGGCCCGCCGCTTCCACCTGCCCGAGGTGGCCGACCTCGCCACCACGGCACGCGTCGAGCGGCTGCTGGCGGAGGCTGCGCTCGGGCTGGTGCTGCACGAGGAGGCCGCCGAGCCGCTGTCGGGCGTGGCGCTGCCGGCCGGCGGCGACGTCGTCATGGTGGTGGGGCCGGAAGGCGGGGTCTCGGAGGAGGAGCTCGAGCGGTTCAGGGCGGCCAAGGCGCAGCCGGTGCTGCTCGGGCCGACGGTGCTGCGCACGTCCACGGCGGGGGTGGCGGCGGCCGCCGTGCTGTTCAGCCGTACGGGCCGCTGGTGAGCCGCTAGGGCCTCGTTCGCGCGTCCTGCAGGGGGGTGAGCCGCTGAGGCCTGTCCTGCGAAGGCCGGGCCGCTAGGGCGTGGTCTGCGTGTCCTGCAGGGGGGTCGCCTCGACGGGCGGCGTCTCGGTCATCTCGTCGTCCGGCGGGCACTGCTCCGGCGGGCACGACGGCGGCGCGGACGTCTCGATCATGGTGGGCGACGGTGTCGGCGTCGGCGACGGTGAGAGGGTGGGGCAGTCGGACGGCGGCTCGGCTTCCTCGGCGAGCGCCGAAGGACACGGGGTCGTGGTGGGCGTGGGGGTGGGCGACTGAGACGGCCTGCTGGTCGACTCGGCCTTACGGGTCGGCTTGGGCGAGGTGGGCGACGGCGTCGCCGGGATCACCACCGCTGGCGGCGACTGACGGGGCGGCACGCTGGTCGCGGGCGGATCGATGGACCGGGTGGTCGAGGAGTTGGACGGCACCTTGCTCGTCTCGTCGTCCACGATCCGCACGGGCGCCTGATCGATGATCTGGGAGCGCAGGCCGGGGACGGCGAACACGATCGCGCCCGCCACCAGCACGGCGCTGGCCGCGGCCGCTCCCGCGCGCCACCAGAACAGATTGCGTACGCCCCGCCGCTCGATGCGGGCACGGATGATCTCCAGTCCGTCCGGCGAGGGCACGACCGCGTCCGCCTCCGCGCGGAGCGCACGGCGCAGCAGGTCGCCGTACTCGTCGGGGGGCTGGGTCATGACATTTTCTCCAGGACCGATCGCAAGGCGGCCATGCCACGTGCGGTGTGGCTCTTGACCGCCCCCTTGCTGATGCCCATGGCGTGGGCGATCTCAGCTTCGGACAGATCACCGTAGTAGCGTAGAACCAGAGCCTCTCTTTGTCGGGTCGGAAGGGCGCGTAATGCCTCGATCACGGCAGAACGTTCCAGTTCGCCGATGGCGCCGTTCTCGGCGCTCGGCGCGTCCGGCAGACCTTTGGGAGCATACTTCTCGACGACCGCGCGGTGGCGCAGCACCGACCTGGACCGGTTGACGACTGACTGGCGCAGGTAGGCAAGTGCTTTGTCGGGATCACGCAGCCTGCGCCAGGCGCCATGGATGGCGACGAACGCATCCTGCACGACTTCCTCAGCTGTTGCTATGTCGCGCACCAGCAACACAGCGAGACGCACCAACGACCGAAAATGCGCACTGTACAGCGCCGTAACGGCCATGTCGGCATCCCACCCGACCGGCACCGCCCCCATCGACCTGTCGGCCAGAAGGGTTTCGGTGGTCACATCAGTGGGACGCGCGGCCTTCCCAGAGGGTTTACGCTCTTCCGGTTCTGGAGGTTTCCCCGGTTCCTTAGGGTGCATTACCCAGTCGTGTCCTCGCCAGGTGGCGCTCGCCCGACCCTGAATCGTCTTTTCTGCTGAAGTGTCGCACACTCACCCTAACCTTGTGGATCTTCCTGCGCACGACACAGCTGATTACCGATTCGCAACGGACTCACCGACGGCGGCGCCCTCGGTAGGCTGATCGAGTGAGCGATTGCCTCTTCTGCAAAATCGTCGCCAAGGAGATTCCCGCCGAGATCGTTTACGAAACCGGCCGGACCCTGGCGTTCCAGGACATCAACCCGCAGGCGCCGACCCACGTGCTGGTGATCCCCAAGGAACACCACGCCAACGCCGCCGCGCTCGCCGCGGCCGACGACGGGCTCGCCGACGAGGTGCTCAAGACCGCGCACGAGGTCGCCGTGCTCGGCGGCGTCGCCGAGAGCGGCTACCGCGTCGTCTTCAACACCGGTCCAGGCGCCGGTCAGACCGTCTTCCACGTGCACGCCCACGTGCTCGGCGGGCGCGACCTCACCTGGCCGCCCGGCTGACGCCCTGGCCAGGCCGGGCGCGGTGATCGGCGCAGTGATCGGCGCGGTGATCGGCGCGGCGATATTGACGCGAGCAATCGGCCTGGCCCCGGATACGATGGGCGGAGAAGAACTCCGAAAGAGACCGGGAGGCATCAGGCCGCTGGCCTGCCCATGTCCGAACTACACGAATCCCGACGCACAGCACCTCCCTCGCGGACTCAAGCGAAGGTGCTGATACCGGACGAATACCCGATGGTCAGCCTCCTGGGCTCCCGCGACGAGCTGCTACGCGTCATCGAGGGCGCCTTCCGGGCCGACATCCACGTACGCGGCAACGAGATCACCGTCACCGGCAGCCCCGACGAGAGCGGCACCGTCGTGCGCCTCTTCGAAGAGCTCGTCGAAGTCCTGCGCAGCGGCGGGGAGCTCACCCCCGACGCGGTCGAGCGCAGCATCGCCATGCTCCGCATGACCTCCGACCGGCCCGCCGAAGTGCTCTCGCTCGACATCCTGTCCTCCCGCGGCCGCACCATCCGCCCCAAGACCGTCAACCAGAAGCGCTACGTCGACGCCATCGACGACCACACGATCGTCTTCGGCATCGGCCCGGCCGGCACCGGCAAGACCTACCTCGCCATGGCCAAGGCGGTGCGCGCGCTGCAGGAGAAGCGGGTCAACCGCATCATCCTGACCCGGCCGGCGGTCGAGGCGGGCGAGCGCCTGGGCTTCCTGCCCGGCACGCTCTACGAGAAGATCGACCCCTACCTGCGCCCGCTCTACGACGCGCTGCACGACATGGTCGACCCCGACTCCATCCCCAAGCTGATGGCGGCGGGCACGATCGAGGTCGCGCCGCTGGCCTACATGCGCGGCCGGGCCCAGCCGGTGGACAGCCAGGTGCTGACCCCCGACGGCTGGCGGGCGATCGGCGACCTTGAGGTCGGCGACCTCGTCGTCGGCTCCGACGGTGAGCCGACTCCCGTGCTGGGGGTCTACCCGCAGGGCGAGAAGACGATCTACCGGCTGTCCAGCGACGACGGCGCCTCCGTGCTCGCCAGCGAAGACCACCTGTGGACCGTCCGCGACGGCGAGGGTGAGCCGTGGCGGGTGCTGGAGACCAAGCAGCTGCTCGGCGAGCGCCGGTGGGAGCTGCCGATGCTCACCGCGCCGGTCCGCTTCCCCGAGCGTGCGGTGCCGATGGATCCGTACGCGCTGGGCCTGCTCCTCGGCGACGGCCGGGACGTCGAGCCGCACATGAGCGGTCACCACCCGGCAGGGCGCTCCGGCGGCACCATGACGCTCACCCATCCGCTCACCGAGCTCGGTCTGGCGGGCCGTACGGCGGCCACGACGTTCGTGCCAGAGGTCTATCTCCGCAACACGCCGGAGATCAGGCTCGCGCTGCTCCAGGGCCTGCTCGACGCGGCCGGGACGGTCACGGCCGGGACGGGCACGGCCGGGACGGGCACGGCCGGGACGGTCACGGCCGGGACGGTCACGGCCGGGACGGGCACCGGGCACGGCCCGCGCCTCACCACCGGCTCCGAGCGGCTCCGCGACGACGTGATCGCCCTCGTGCGGTCGCTCGGCGGCGTGGCCCACGCGAGCCGGGAGGAGGCGTACGTCCTCGACATCCGCCTGCCGGAGACCAGGCCCACGCGGCACATCGCGCGCATCGAGCCGGGCGGCACCGCCGAGTGCGTGTGCATCCAGGTGGCGGCCGAGGACTCCCTCTACGTCACCGAGGGCCACCTCCTCACCCACAACACGCTCAACGACGCCTTCATCATCCTCGACGAGGCACAAAACTCCTCGGCCGAGCAGATGAAGATGTTCCTGACCAGGCTCGGGTTCAACTCGAAGATCGTGGTCACCGGTGACGTCACGCAGGTCGACCTGCCCTCGGGCACGGTCAGCGGGCTGCGGGTGGTCCAGGAGATCCTCGAGGGCATCCCCGACATCCACTTCGCCCGGCTGACCAGCTCCGACGTGGTGCGGCACAAGCTCGTCAGCGAGATCGTCGACGCCTACGGGCGCTACGACGCCACGCAGGCGGCCCAGGAGCCGAAGGCGATCCAGCAGCGAGGGAAGCGGCGGCCGTGAGCATCGAGATCAACAACGAGTCGGGCGCCGGGGTCGACGAGGAGAGCATCGTCGCCCTGGCCGCCCACGTGCTCGGCGAGATGGGCATCAACCCGCTCGCCGAGCTGTCCATCGTGGTCGTCGACGAGGACGCCATGGCAGAGCTGCACGAGAAGTGGATGGGCGAGCCGGGCCCGACCGACGTGCTGGCCTTCCCGATGGACGAGCTGCGGCCCGGAGGCGGCGCGCGCGGCGAGTCCGAGGGGCCGGCCGACCCGGCGCTGCTGGGCGACGTCGTGCTGTGCCCGCAGGTGGCGGCCAGACAGGCGAAGGAGGCCGGGCACAGCACGGCCGACGAGCTCGAGCTGCTGTGCACCCACGGCATCCTGCATCTGCTCGGCTACGATCATGCCGAGCCGGAGGAGCACAAGGAGATGTTCGGACTGCAGTCCCGGCTCCTCGAGTCGTGGCAGGAGGTGCGCAACCCGCGGTGAACGCCTGGTTGCTGTCGGCCATCGCGCTCGTCGTCGTCGGTGGCCTGATCGCCAGTGCGGAAACGGCGCTGACACGCATCTCCCGGGTGCGTGCCGACGAATACGTCCGTGAGGCGCGGCGCGGTGCCGCGCGGTTGCAGACGATCGTGACCGACCCGCCGCGCTACCTCAACCTGCTCCTGCTGCTGCGGCTGAGCTGCGAGCTGGTCGCGACGGTGATCGCGACGCTGCTCTTCATCGACCTGCTCGACGACCAGGGCTGGGCCTACTTCTGGGCCGCGGCCGCGATGATCGTGATCAGCTACGTCGTGGTCGGCGTCATGCCGCGTACGCTGGGCCGCCAGCACGCCGAGCCGGTCGCGCTGGCCAGCGCGCCGATCGTGTACGGCCTGACCCGCATCTTCGGCCCGCTGCCCAAGTTGCTCATCCTGCTGGGCAACGCGCTGACGCCCGGCAAGGGGTTCCGCGACGGCCCGTTCACCTCGGAGGCCGAGCTGCGTGACCTGGTCGACCTGGCCGAGGAGCGCCGGGTGATCGAGCCGGATGAGCGCGAGATGATCCACTCGGTGTTCGAGCTGGGCGACACGCTCGTCCGCGAGGTCATGGTGCCCCGCACCGACATGGTCTACATCGAGCGGTCCAAGACCATCAGCCAGGCGCTGTCGCTGGCGCTGCGCAGCGGGTTCTCCCGCATCCCCGTGGTGGGCGAGAACGAGGACGACGTCATCGGCATCGCCTACCTCAAGGACATCGCCCGCAAGATCCACGAGTCGGGCGAGGGCGGGGGGAAGGAGACGATCGAGTCGATCCTGCGGCCGGCCGCGTACGTGCCGGAGAGCAAGCCCATCGACCAGCTCATGCGGGAGATGCAGGCCCGCCAGATCCACATCGCGATCGTCATCGACGAGTACGGCGGCACCGCCGGGCTGGTCACGATCGAGGACGTCCTGGAGGAGATCGTCGGGGAGATCACCGACGAGTACGACCAGGAGGCGCCCCGCGTCGAGCCCATGGACGACGGCGGCATGCGGGTCACCGCCCGCATGCCGGTCGACGAGCTGGGCGAGCTGTTCGGCACCGAGATCGAGGTCGACGACGTCGAGACCGTCGGCGGGCTGCTGGCCCACGCGCTGGGCCGGGTGCCGATCGCGGGTTCGCACGCGGAGGTGGCCGGGCTGTCGCTGACGGCGGAGAGCCTGGCCGGGCGGCGTAACCGCATCAGCACGGTGGTGGTGCGGCGGGTGGCACCGCCGCCGGACGAGGTCGTTCCCGCCACCGCCGAGCGCGAGCGGTCCAACGGCCGGGAGTGAGCGCCCGCGCGGGCCGCGAGTGAGCGTGCGCGCGGGCCGCGAGTGAGCGTGCGCGCGGGCCGGGGGTGAGCGGGCGAGACGGCGGCGAATGCGGACGAAACGGCAAGCGTTCTACAAGTCAACTGCAAGCCGCCTCCGGCACTCTCGTATCACGACATCCAGTGCGGTGGGTGTCTACAGGGGAATCGTCCGAAGGCCGGGTGGGGTTCGCGGCCTGACGACGATCCCGGGGGGCGACGGCGTCACGATCCTGGTCGCGACGCTGGTCGGCGTAAAGGGTGTTCTCGTCCTGATCAGGGCGGGGGCACCCTTTTTGCGTATTGGTGGTCACTCCGGTGGATTGCCGCATTCCTCGTGCGGGGAAGCCACCGATCAAGGGGGGACCATGAAACGAAGACCAGGGATCGGCGCCTGCGCGCTGCTGACCTGCCTCCTGGCGGGTTGCGGCGGCGGAGGAGCCGAGAGCTTCCTCGACGCACAGGCCATGGCGCAACTGCGCGAGGTGGTCAGCAAGGAGCAGCCACGCCTGCCCGACGGCTTCACGATCAGGCCGGAGCAGGCCTGGCGGATGCCGTTCGGCCAGGCGGACAGGAACTGCCGGGCCGTGCTGGAACCGGCCGGTGGGCAGGCGCCCGGGCAGGCGCTGACCGCACAGGCCGCGGTCAGCTACCTCGGCGACGGACTGGGCGAGCAGGCCGGGGTCGGCCTCGCCAGGTACGCCAACCAGGAAGCGGAAGACCACCTCGACGCCCTGTCGGAGGCGATGCGCAACTGCCGCGAAGTGCACACCTCCAGCGGCACCGACATGCGGCTGCACGAGCTGCCCATCGAGCAGGCGGTGCAGCAGGCGGCCGACGACGCCGTGGGCGCGCGGTTCAGCGGGCGGCTCAACGGCTACCCGTACGCGCTGAACGTCGTGCTCGCCCGCGTCGGCGACACGCTGGTGTCGGTGGTGCACACCGGAATGAACGACGTGGACACCGAGCGTACGCGTAAGGTCGTCGAGGCGGCGATCTCCATGGTCGACGCCTAACCTAGAGCGCGTGACACTCGATCCCGAAGACAGCAAGATCATCACGTTGGCCCGCGCCGCCAGGGCGCGCAACGGCTCCGCCGAGGGCGCGGCCGTGCGCGACGAGACGGGCCGCACCTACTCGGCGACGAACGTGGCCCTGTCCGCGCTCACGCTCTCGGCCGTGCAGGTGGCGGTGGCCATGGCCGTCTCCAGCGGCGCGCGCTCGCTCGAAGCGGTGGCGCTGGTGAGCGAGGGCGACCCGAGCCCCGCCGACGAGGCGGTGGCGGCCGAGCTGGGTGCGGGCAAGCTGCTGCTGGCCGGCCCCGACGGCACCCTGCGAGGCTGACATGCCCATGTCGCCGTTCTTGGCGAGGCTGCGGGAGAAGGTCGGCACGGATCTGCTCATGCTGCCGTCGGTCACCGGGTTCGTGTTCGACGACGCCGGCCGCATGCTGCTGGCCCGCCACGGCGACGTGGGGCTGTGGGCGGCGCCCGGCGGCGGCGTCGATCCCGACGAGCGGCCCGAGGCGGCCGTGGTGCGGGAGCTGCGTGAGGAGCTGGGCGTCGAGATCGAGGTGCTGGGGCTGGTCGGCGTCTACGGCGGGCCCGAGTTCCGTACGGTCTATCCCAACGGGCACGAGGTCGGCTACGTCATCACCGGCTACGGTTGCCGGCTCGCGCCCGGATCCCCCGAGCCGCGGCCCGACGGCGTCGAGATCAACGACTGCCGCTGGGTGGCCGAAGAGGAGCTGAGCGGCCTCGACACCACCGCCTGGACACCCGGCGTGCTGCCCCTCGCCTACGCCTGGTGGCGTGAACACGCCGGTTGATGGGCCACAATGCACTATGTGACTTCGCCAGACAACCATCGCGCCGGATTCGCCTGCTTCGTGGGGAGGCCGAACGTCGGCAAGTCCACGCTGATGAACGCCCTGGTCGGCGCCAAAGTGGCGATCACCTCGTCCAAGCCCCAGACGACCAGGCGCGTCATCAGGGGCATCGTGCACCGACCCGACGCCCAGCTCGTCATCGTCGACACCCCCGGCCTCCACCGCCCCCGCACGCTGCTCGGCGAGCGGCTCGACAGCCTCGTGCTGTCCACGCTGACCGAGGTCGACGTGATCGGGTTCTGCGTGCCGGCCAACGAGCCCATCGGCAAGGGCGACCGGTTCATCGCCGACAAGCTGTCGGCCGTGAAGAAGACGCCCGTCATCGCGGTGGTCACCAAGTGCGACCTGGCGAGCAAGGAGCGGATCGCCCAGCAGTTGCTCGCGGTGTCGCAGATCGCGGAGTTCGCGGCGATCGTGCCCGTCTCGGCCGAGTCGGGCGACCAGCTCGACGTCGTCGCCGACGTGCTGATCGAGCACCTGCCCGAGTCGCCGCCGCTCTACGAGGGCGGCCAGCTCACCGACGAGCCCGAGCAGGTGCTGGTCGGTGAGCTGATCAGGGAGGCGGCGCTGGAGGGCGTACGCGACGAGCTGCCCCACTCCATCGCCGTGGTCGTCGACGAGATGCTGCCCAGGGAGGGGCGCGACGACCTGCTCGACATCTACGCCCACATGTTCGTCGAGCGGCCCTCCCAGAAGGCCATCGTCATCGGGCACAAGGGCGAGCGGCTGCGCGAGGTCGGCACCAAGGCCCGCAAGCAGATCGAGGCGCTGCTCGGCACCCGCGTCTATCTCGACCTGCGCATCAGCGTGGCCAAAGACTGGCAGCGCGACCCCAAGCAGCTGCGCCGGCTCGGCTTCTACGACTGATCCTCGCGCGCCGGGCGGTCAGCGGCGCACCAGCGTGAGCACCGACAGCAGCACCACCGCGACCGCGCAGGCCAGCGCGGCGAACCAGCCCGACCTGATCACCGGCTCGATCGACAGCAGGTCGCCGAGGTGGATGGAGACGCGGTCGCGCAGGCCGCCGTCGCCCATCACGAACGTCACCAGCACGAACACCGCCACGCTCCCCGGCACGATCGCCAGGGCGGCCAGGCGGGGGCGGGCGAGCAGGCCCGCCACGCCGCAGCCCACCGCGGTCAGGCCGGCCAGCAGGGTGTAGACGCCGAGAGGGTCGTCGATGCCGCGCACGTCGCTGGCCACGCCGGCGCCGAACAGGCTGCTGGTCGCCTGGAGGCCGGCCCACGGCAGGACCGCGCAGCACGCCAGCAGGGCGCCGGCCACCAGCACCGCGAACGCGGGGCCGCGACCGAGGCGGGAACGGGTGGGCGCGGGCTTGAGGTCTTCGGCCACACGATCAGCGTAGGCCGGGGAAGGTCGCCTCACCACCGTACGCAACGGAGTCGTCACCGTGGCGCGGTAGGAGCGCGGGCCGATCAGCCGGCTGCGGGCTGGTCATCCGGCATCCGTCCTGGGGTGGGCGCGGTCACGGAGTGGCGGGTTGAGGGCTTGGTGTCCGTCCGGGGCGGGTGCGGTCACGGGGTGGCGGGTGGGAGGGCTTGGCGTTCGCCCCACTCCAGGCGGGTGCGGAGCTGGACGGCGTCGTCGGCCAGGGCCGACACCAGGGTGCCTGGGGCGGCCAGGGGGAGGACGGCGACGCCCTCGCCCACCGCCGTCGCCGAAGCCTGGGCGGTCATGAACGTCGTACCGACGCAGCGGGCGCTGCCGTACACGGCGGGGGAGCCGTCGAGGGCCGGGTCGCCGACCGTGAACTCCTGCCTGAGCAGCGGCACGCCGTCGCGGGTGGCGTCGAAGCGGGCATGGCAGCGGCCGGACGGCTCTCCGTGACGGCCGAAGACGATCTCCTCACGCCACAGCACCGTCGCGTCCTCCTCCAGGGTGAGACGCACGTGAAGGCGGTGGTCGCTGCGTGCGGCCAGGACGGTCGGCCCGGGGACGAACCTGAGCGTCGCCCCCGCACCGACGTGCGCGGCGACCACCATCGTGGACGGCCCGTCACCGGGCAGCACAAGAGTGGCGGCCACCGACCCCAGCTCCAACGTCGTGCCAGGCGCGACCCGCAGGTCCAGTTGCAGCCGATCACCACCGAGCGGCCCGGCCGCGGTGGACACCAGATGCACGCTGTGCGGCCCCGTCTGCCGCAACGTGAGCGGCGGCGCGGAAACCAACCGCCGCATCACCGTACGCCCCCCACCCCCGGCAACGGTCTCCACCACCGCCACCGCCCGCATCCCTCGCCCCCCGGCCGCCGCAGCGGCCACCGTCCGCTTGTCCCGCGCGCCGCTCTCCACCCCGGCCCCCACCTGCTCCTCCCTCGTCCCTGCCCCACGCGCCGGCCGGCGTTCAGCGGCCATCTGCGCGGAGCGCGTGGTCTCGGTGGAGGCAGGTGATGTGGCGGTGGGGTCGGTGGTGGGGGGAGTCTCAGCGGCGGGGTGTGAGGGGGCTCCAGGCCCGGCCGGTGGCGACTCGGAGGAGGCGGGTGGTCGGGTGGCCGGCAACGTGGGGGTGGGGAGGGGGTTCATGAGATGGGGGTGGCGTGGGAGTGGGACCAGGCGCGGACCTCGTCCCTGACCCAGTCGGCCACCGTGTCGGCCGTCGGGTCCTGGCGGATCGAGGTGAACAGCACCGGCCGCTCCCCGCGTACGGCCGCCGCGTCCCGCGCCATGACGCCGAGGTCGGCGCCCACCATCGGCGCGAGATCCGTCTTGTTGACGACCAGGAGGTCGGCCGTTGTGACGCCGGGACCGCCCTTGCGCGGGACCTTGTCGCCGCCTGACACGTCGAGGACGAAGATCTGCCGGTCGGCCAGCCCGCGGCTGAAGGTGGCGGTGAGGTTGTCGCCGCCGCTCTCCACGATCACCAGGTCGAGCGGCCCGAAGCGGTATTCGAGGGTCTCGACGGCGTCGAGGTTGGCGGCGATGTCGTCGCGGATCGCCGTGTGCGGGCAGCAGCCGGTCTCGACGGCCAGGATGCGCTCCTCGTCGAGGACGCCCGCGCGGCGCAGGAAGTCGGCGTCCTCGGTGGTGTAGATGTCGTTGGTCACCACGCCCAGCGACAGGGACGGGCCGAGCGTCCGGCACAGGGCCGCGACCAGGGCCGTCTTGCCGCTGCCCACCGGCCCGCCCACGCCGAGGCGCAGCGCGCGGCCGCGGCCGTCGGGCGTGTGGTGGTGGTCGTCGTGGTTGGCTCCCATGGTGGGGTCCTTTCCTAGGAGACGAAGAGCCTGACCTCGGCCTGGGCGTGCTGCTCGGCGAGGAGGTCGAGGGCGGGTGCGGAGTGCGCGGGCAACGAGTCCCACCCGGAGGTGGATCCGGCGCGGGCGGCGATCGCGGACAGGTCGGGGGTGAGGCCGGCGAGCAGGGCGTGCACGGTGACGGGGTCGAGGCCGAGCAGGCGTACGGCGGCGGTGGCGGGCCCGGTGATCGCGTGGTAGGCGGCCGCCAGCGCGGCCTCCTCGGAGGTGGCGCCGGCGACGTGGGCCGCCGCGCCGAGGGCGATGGGGTGGTGCGGATCGCGTACGGCCCGTCCCAGCTCCTCCAGCACGGACGACGGCCACACCCGGCGGGCGACCCGCAGCAGCAGCCTGCCCTGGGTGCGGGAGGCGTCGCGCTGGGCGGGCGACGAGGTCCTGGCGTCCACCTCGGCGTCCAGCTCCGCCCACCGCCGCGCGCCAGGGGCGGCGGCGTGGGTGCGGGCGGCGGCCGTCAGCGCGGCGGCGACCGCGCCGGCGGTGTGCAGGCGCCCGCGCAGGAACGCGGCCAGCGACGGCGCGTCGTGCACCGAGCCCGCCGCGACGGCGCGCTCGACGCCGCCCGAGTGGGCGTGGCCGCCCGCGGGGAGCCTGGAGTCGGTGAGGAGCAGCAGGGACGGGTTCATCAGAAGAGGAAGTAGCGCTGGGCCATGGGCAGGGACGTGGCGGGGGCGGGCTCGATCAGCTCTCCGTCGATGCGGACCTCGAAGGTGTCGGGGGCGACGTCGATCCGGGGGAGCGCGTCGTTGAGCGGCATGGCGGCCTTGCCGCGCCGGCGTACGTCGGCTGTGGGCGCGAGCCTGCGGCGGACGTCGAGCCGGTCGGCCAGGCCGGACTCCAGGGCGAGCGGCGCGACGAAGTGCAGGGAGGTCGCGGCGGCGGTGACGGGGGAGGCGCCGAACATGGGGCGCGGCAGCACCGGCTGGGGCGTGGGGATGGAGGCGTTGGCGTCGCCCATCTGCGCCCAGGCGACGACGCCGCCCTTGAGCACGAGGTCGGGCTTGACCCCGAAGAAGGCCGGGTCCCACAGGACGAGGTCGGCGAGCTTGCCGCGCTCGACGGAGCCCAGCTCGCCGTCGAGGCCGTGGGCGACGGCGGGGCAGATGGTGTATTTGGCGATGTAGCGGCGGGCCCGCAGGTTGTCGGCGGGGCCGTCGCCGAGCTGCCCACGGCGGGCCTTCATGACGTGGGCGGTCTGCCAGGTACGGATGATCGTCTCGCCGATGCGTCCCATGGCCTGGGAGTCGGAGCCGATCATGGAGATGGCCCCGAGGTCGTGCAGCACGTCCTCGGCCGCCATCGTGCCGGGCCTGATGCGGGACTCGGCGAAGGCGAGGTCCTCGGGGATGGCCGGGTTGAGATGGTGGCAGACCATCAGCATGTCGAGGTGCTCGTCGAGGGTGTTGACGGTGTGGGGTCTCGTGGGGTTGGTGGAGGAGGGCAGCACGTTGGCGTAGGAGGCCGCGCGGATGATGTCGGGCGCGTGCCCGCCGCCGGCCCCTTCGGTGTGGTACGCGTGAATCGTCCGGTCACCGATGGCCTTGAGCGTCGACTCGAGGAAGCCGGCCTCGTTCAGGGTGTCGGTGTGGATCGTGACCTGCACGCCGGAGGCGTCGGCCACGCTCAGGCAGGCGTCGATGGCGGCCGGGGTGGTGCCCCAGTCCTCGTGCAGCTTGAAGCCCGAGGCGCCGGCCCTGAGCTGCTCGGCCAGGCCCTCGGCGCTGACCGTGTTGCCCTTGCCGAGCAGGGCGAAGTTGAGCGGGTAGGCGTCGAGGGACTCGAGCATGCGGCCGAGGTACCAGGTGCCGGTGACGGTGGTGGCCTTGGTGCCCTCGACGGGCCCGGTGCCGCCCCCGACGATCGTCGTGACACCGGACCCGATGGCCTCGTCGAGGAGTTGCGGGCAGATGAGGTGGACGTGGGAGTCGACGGCCCCGGCGGTGAGGATCTTGCCGTTGCCCGCCAGCACTTCGGTGGACGGGCCGATGACGATGTCGACGCCGTCCATCGTGTCGGGGTTGCCGGCCTTGCCGACGGCGGCGATGCGGCCGTCGCGGATGCCGACGTCGGCCTTGATGACGCCCCAATGGTCGAGGATGACCGCGCCGGTGATGACGAGGTCGGCGGCGCCGTCGGCGCGGGTGGTCCTGGCCTGGCCCATGGACTCGCGGATGACCTTGCCGCCGCCGAAGACGGCCTCGTCGCCGGCGCCCGCCGCGCCCATGGACAGGTCGTCGGTGACCTCGATGAACAGGTCGGTGTCGGCCAGCCGGACGCGGTCGCCGGTGGTGGGGCCGTAGAGGGCGGCGTACCGCTCGCGGGACAGCTCAGTCATCGAGCGGCCCCGCCCACTCGGGCCGCAGCCCGGGGACGACCCGGTGGCCGGCCAGCGGCACGAGCGTCACGTCGCGCTCGACGCCGGGCTCGAACCTGACGGCGGTGCCGGCGGGCACGTCGAGCCGCATGCCCCTGGCCGCCCGCCGGTCGAAGTCGAGGCCGGGGTTGGCGGCGGCGAAGTGGTAGTGGGAGCCCACCTGGACGGGCCGGTCGGCGGTGTTGACCACGCGGACCGTCACCCGCTCGCGCCCCGGGTTGAGCGGGATCGTCCCCTCCGGGTGGACGTACTCGCCGGGGATCACGGGATCGGCCTGTGGACGGTGACGAGCTTCGTGCCGTCGGGGAACGTGGCCTCGATCTGCACGCTCTCCAGCATCTCCGGCACGCCCTCCATGACGTCGGCGCGGCCGAGCACCGACCGGCCCGCCTCCATCAGGTCGGCCACGCTGCGCCCGTCTCTGGCGCCTTCCATGAGGAACGAGGCGATGACGGCGGTAGCCTCGGGATGGTTGAGCCGCAGGCCCCTGGCCCGCCGCTCACGCGCCACCCCGGCGGCGACATGGATGAGCAGCCGCTCCTGCTCGTGTGAGGTAAGCCGCATGGCCGGACCATAGGAACCGGCCGTTTCCGCCCTGTTGCCGGTCGATGTCGTGTTGGTTTCGTGCCCTGGCGAGCACTGACATGACGGGTTATGTGCGCTTGTGAAGACTCGGCAATCGCCAATTAACCTTCGAGATCTAAAGGCGAAATGTCGCGGAGTCACCTTTCTCGCAGTACCGGTCGGCAGGAAGGAACGGCTGTGCGCATCTCCCGCCCGATTGCCCGCGCGCTCGTCCCCGCGCTCCTCGTGACAACCTTAGCGGCGTGCGGATCGGACGCCGGACCCGCCGCCTCGTCCAACGAGATCAAGGTCGGTCTCCTGCACTCGCTGAGCGGCACGATGGCGATCAGCGAGGTCACCGTCCGCGACGCCGAACTGCTCGCCATCGACGAGATCAACAAGGCGGGCGGCGTGCTCGGCAAGAAGCTCGTCCCCGTCGTGGAGGACGGCGCCTCCGACTGGCCGACCTTCGCCGAGAAGGCGACGAAGCTGATCAGGCAGGACAAGGTGGCCACCGTGTTCGGCGGCTGGACCTCGGCCAGCAGGAAGGCGATGCTGCCGGTCTTCGAGCGGTACAAGGCGCTGCTGTGGTATCCGGTGCAGTACGAAGGGCTGGAGAGCTCGCCGTACATCTTCTACACCGGCGCCACCACCAACCAGCAGATCATCCCCGGCCTCGACTACCTGAAGGAGCAGGGCAAGAAGAAGCTGTTCCTGGTGGGCAGCGACTACGTCTTCCCGCGTACGGCCAACAAGATCATCAAGGCGTACGCCGCCGCGAACGGCATGGAGATCCTCGGCGAGGAGTACACCCCGCTCGGCCACACCGAATACTCCACGCTGACCAACAAGGTCGTCCAGGCCAAGCCCGACGCCGTGTTCAACACGCTCAACGGCGACAGCAACGTGGCCTTCTTCAAGCAGCTCAAGAGCGCGGGAGTCAGCGCGGACACCATGCCGGTGCTGTCGGTGAGCGTCGCCGAGGAGGAGGTCACCGGCATCGGCGTGGACAACATCGCCGGCCACCCCGTCGCCTGGAACTACTACCAGACCACCGACACCGCGGCCAACGACGCGTTCGTCAAGGCGTACAAGGCGAAATACGGCCAGAACAAGGTCACCTCCGACCCCATGGAGGCCGGCTACAACGCCGTCTACCTGTGGGCCGAGGCCGTCAAGAAGGCCGGCACGACCGAGGTGGAGGCGGTCAAGAAGGCCGCGCCCGGCATCGCGCTCGAACGCCCCGAGGGCCTGGTCACCATCGACGGCGAGAACCAGCACATGTACAAGACCGCCCGCATCGGCATCATCCAGCCCGACGGCCTGATCAAGCAGGTGTGGGACTCGGGCGAGCCGATCAAGCCCGACCCGTACCTCAAGGGCTACCCGTGGGCCGGCGGCCTGGCGGCGGGTCAGTGATGTCGGCCTTCGTCAACCAGCTTCCCATCGGGCTGTCCATCGGGGCGGTGCTGCTGCTGATCGCGCTCGGCCTGACGTTCACGTTCGGGCAGATGGGCGTGATCAACATGGCGCACGGCGAGTTCATCATGGCCGGGGCCTACACCGCGTTCCTGCTGCAGGACCTCGTGCTCGCGCTGCCGGTCGCGTTCCTGGTGGCCGGGGTGATGGGGCTGATCCTGGAGCGGGCCGCGATCCGCCACTTCTACGGCAGGCCGCTGGACACGCTGCTGCTCACCTGGGGCGTCAGCCTGGTGCTGCAGCAGCTCGCCCGCGACCTGTTCGGCGCGCCCAACGTGCAGGTGCCCGCCCCCTCGTGGCTGGCGGGCGGGGTCGGCATCCTGCCGTACAACCGGCTGTTCATCATGGCGCTGGCGGTGGCCGGCGTGGTGGGGGTCTGGGCGTACCTCACGCGCACCGGCCTCGGCCGCAGGACGCAGGCCGTGGTGCAGAACCGGCAGCTCGCCGCCACCAGCGGCATCGACACCGGCCGGGTGGACATGCTGACGTTCTTCATCGGCTCCGGCCTCGCCGGGGTGGCCGGGGTGGCGCTGACGCTCATCGGGCCGGTCGGGCCGGCGCTCGGCACGTACTACATCGTCGACGCCTTCCTCGTCGTCGTGGCAGGCGGGCTCGGGCAGCTGCGCGGCGCGGTGCTCGCCGCCGTCGGCCTGGGCCTGCTGAACTCCTACGCCGAGTTCTGGTCGGACGCCTCGCTGGCCAAGGTCATCGTGTTCGCCGTCATCATCGCCTTCCTGCAGATCAGGCCGCAGGGGATGTTCGTGCTCAGGTCGAGGGTGCTGACGTGATCAAGCGCAACCTTCCTTTCGCGACCATCGCGGTGATCGCGCTGATCGCCGCGCCGCTGCTGCTCGAGCCGTTCCGGCTCGGGCTGCTCGCCAAATACCTGTGCTACGCGATCGTCGCGCTCGGCATCGGGCTGGCCTGGGGGCAGGGCGGCATGCTCACCCTCGGGCAGGGCGTCTTCTTCGGGCTCGGCGGCTACTCCATGGCGATGTACCTCAAGCTCCACGAGGCCGGGCCGGGCGGACTGCCCGACTTCATGGTGTGGAGCGGGGTGGAGGAGCTGCCCGCGCTGTGGACGCCGTTCGCCAACCCGGTCTTCGCGGTGGCGATGGCGGTCCTGGGGCCCGTGGCGCTCGCGGTGCTGCTCGGCACGCTGGTCTTCCGCCAGCGCGTACGCGGTGCGTACTTCGCGATCCTCACCCAGGCGCTGGCCGCCGCCATGGTCATCCTGCTGGTCGGGCAGCAGGGCCTGACCGGCGGCACCAACGGCATGACGAACTTCTTCGAGCTGTTCGGCCAGGACCTCGCCGACGACTCCACCCAGCGCGGCCTCTACCTGGTCGTCGCGGGCGTACTCGGCGTGCTCTACCTGGCCACCAGGCAACTGGTGAACAGCCGGTACGGCCGGCTGCTCGTCGCCGTACGCGACGGCGAGGACAGGGTGCGCTTCCTCGGCTACGACCCTGCCCTGGTCAAGACCGTCACCTTCGCCCTCTCGGCGGGTATGGCGGGGCTCGCGGGCGCCCTGTTCGTCCCCGTCGTGGGCATCATCTCGCCGGCCCTGCTCGGCGTCGTGCCGTCACTGGAGCTGGTCGTCGCGGTGGCCGTGGGCGGGCGGCACGCGCTGGCCGGGGCCGTGCTCGGCGCGGTCGTCATGGGCTACGCCAAGACCGCCTTCAGCGAGCAGTTCGCCGACGGCTGGCTCTACCTGCAGGGAGCGCTCTTCATCCTGGTCATGACGCTGGCCCCGAGAGGGATCGTGGGCCTGGCAGGGAGGTTGCGACGTGCTCGAACTACGTGACGTCCAGGTCGTGTTCGACGGTTTCCGCGCGCTCGACGGCGTGGACCTGACCGTGCCCGAGGGCGAGCTGCGCTTCCTCATCGGGCCCAACGGGGCGGGCAAGACCACGCTCATCGACGTGATCACGGGGCTGACCAGGCCGGCGGCCGGCACCGTACGCTTCGGCGGCCAGGACCTCGTCGGCAGGAAGGAGCACCAGATCGTCCGGATGGGCGTCGGCCGCACGTTCCAGACGTCGGTGGTGTTCGAGGCGCTCACCGTGCTGGAGAACCTCGACCTCGCCGCCACCTTCCGCAAGCCGCTGTGGACGCTCGCGCGCAGGCGCGACGGCGTGTCGGAGGCCGTGGAGGAGGCGCTGGCCAGGACGGGTCTCGAAGAGCTCGCCGGACGTTCGGCCGGCGTTCTCTCGCACGGCCAGCGCCAGTGGCTCGAGATCGGCATGCTGCTGGCGCAGCGGCCCCGGCTGCTGCTCCTGGACGAGCCGGTCGCCGGCATGTCCAAGGACGAACGCGAACGCACCGGCGAGCTGCTCACCCAGATCGCCGACGACCACACGGTGATCGTGGTCGAGCACGACATGGAGTTCCTGCGGCGGCACGCCTCGGCGGTGACCGTGCTGCACGAGGGCAAGGTGCTCGTGGAGGGATCGGTCGAGCAGGTCAGCGCCGACGCCCGCGTGCAGGAGGTCTACCTGGGGAGGAGGACAGGGGATGCTGTCGGTTACCGGCCTTGAGTCCGGCTACGGGCGGGCCCGCGTGCTGTTCGGGGTCTCGGTGGAGGTCGGACCGGGGCAGCTCGTGTGCGTCATGGGACGCAACGGCGTGGGCAAGACCACACTGCTCAACACCGTCATGGGGGTGCTGCCCGCGACGGCGGGCACGGTGACGTTCGACGGCCGCGACGTCACCAGGCTCAAGCCGCACGAGCGGGTGCGCCTCGGCATGGGGTACGTCCCCCAGGGCCACCAGTGCTTCCCGCAGCTGTCGGTGCTGGGCAACCTGCTGGTCACCGTCGAGGCCGCCAAGCAGCCCAGGTCGGCCGTGGACGAGGCGCTCGACCTCTTCCCCGCGCTGCGCCCGCTGCTCAAGCGCAGCGCCGGGCACCTGTCGGGCGGCCAGCAGCAGCAGCTCGCGATGGCCCGCGCGCTGGTGACCAGGCCGCGGATGCTCATCCTGGACGAGCCGACCGAGGGCATCCAGCCGTCGATCATCCTGGAGATCGAGGCGGCCATCGAGCGGCTGCACGCGTCGGGGCTGGCCGTGCTGCTGGTCGAGCAGTACCTGGACATCGCGCTGCGGCTGGCCGACACGTTCGTGATCCTCGACGCGGGCCACGTCGTGCGCACCGGCACGGCCGAGGAGCTGCACAGGGAGGACGTCCAGCGCCTCCTGGCCGTCTGACCCCGCCGCCCACGGCGGCGGGGTCAGTGGAGCGGGGCGCGGCGGTCAGCGGAGCGGGGTGCGGGCCAGGAAAGCGCGGGCGTTGGCGGCGCCGCGCTGGTCGCCGGTCTCGTCGAACACCTCCAGCGCCGCGCCCGCCAGCTCGGCGGCCCGCCCCGCCGCGCCCTCCGCCCGGTTCACCCCGGCCAGGGCCAGCAGGGCGTAGGCGTCGAGCAGCCGGTCACCGAGGCGTACGGCGATGCCCCTGGCCTGCTCGGCGGCGGCCCTGGCGGCCGGCTTGGCGGCCTGTGCCAGGCGTACGGCGGACAGGTCGAGCAGCGCGTCGGCCTGCCGGTGCCGGTCGCCCAGCTTGGCCAGCCCCTCGACGGCGGCGAGCAGGCGTTCGGCGGCCTCGTCGAGGCGGCCCGCGCGGCGCAGCACCTCGCCGAGCACCCGGTCGGCGTCGGCCTCGTCACGCACGTTGCCGGCGGCCTCGCGGCACCGCCGCAGCGTCTCCTCGGCCGCGTCGAGCCGGCCCAGCTCCAGGTGGACGCGGCCGAGCCGGAGCCGCACCCGGTTCGCGTGGCGGGCCCCGCCGTGCCGCAGGCATGTCTCCAGCGCCGGCCGCAGCACCTCCTCGGCCTCGTCCCACCGCCGCTCCGCCAGGTGCAGGTCGCCCAGGTCGAGCAGGACGAGCCCGGCGCCCTGGCCGTCGCCCGCCCGGCGCGCCGACGCGAGGCCGAGCCCGGCCACCGTCCGCCAGTCGTCGAGGAACCTGTGCCGCTCCAGGAACGGCGCCAGCAGGTGGCCGAGCCGCCAGCAGTCCTCGTCGAGCCCCGCCGCGTGCAGGTCGCCGACCAGGCCGACCAGGAAGGCCCGCTCGGCGGCCAGCCACTCCACCGACTCCCTGATGTCCCGCGTGGCGACCGCCGTCTCCGGATCGCCCGACACCAGCGAGAACCGCGAGGCCCGCACCCGCGCCAGCGCCGCCGCCGCCACCTTCGCCGGCACGCCGGGCACCGGCTGCTCGCGGGCGAACAGCCGGGTCAGGTCGTGCATCCGGTAGCGGACCTGGCCCGCGACGTCGATCCCGTACGTCTCCAGCAGCCCCGCGTCCACCAGCGCCTCCGCCTGCCCGCCGAGCAGCTCGGTCACCCAGTCGGCGACGTCGGGCGCGGACAGGGCGCCGAGGCCGCGCAGCGTCAGCTTGGCGGGCTCGGGCAGGCCGTCGAAGCCGATCGCGAGCACGCTGCGCACGGTCTGGTCGCCCGCGTGCAGCCGGTCGAGCCGCCCCTGCTCGTCCTCCAGCAGCCGCACGAGGTAGCCGACCGTCCACTCGGGGCGGGCCGCCAGCCGGGAGGCGGCGATGCGCAGCGCGAGCGGCAGCCCGCCGCACAGCCGCGCCAGCCGCGGCCAGGACTCGTCGCCAGCGTCCCGGCCGGAGCCCGCGATCAGCAGCTCCAGCGCCTCCTTCTCGTCGAGCACCCCGACCGACAGCCGCCGCGCCCCGGTCAGGCCGCCGAGCGGGGACCGGCTCGTCACGACCGTCGGGCAGGCCGACAGCAGCGGGCGCACCTGGGCCTCGTCCGCCGCGTTGTCGAGCAGCACGAGCATCGACCGGTTGGCGGCGTACGTGCGGAACAGCCGGGCCCGCTGCTCCAGCGAGGCCGGGATGGCCTGGGCCGGGCAGCCCAGCCAGCGCAGGAAGTCCTCGAGGACGGCGGCCGGTGCCGTGGTCTCGCGCAGGTCGGCGTACAGGATGCCGTCGGAGAAGCCGGCGCGGCGCTGCCAGGCCGCGTGCACGGCCAGCGCCGACTTGCCCGCGCCGGCCTGCCCGTGCACCACCACCTGCTCGCCGATCACCCGCTCCAGCAGTCCCGCGCGGCCGGTGAAGCCGCTGACGTCGGGCGGCAGCAGCACCGGCGGGCCCGCCGACACGTGCAGGGAGACGTCGTCGTGCAGCATGCGGTGGTAGAGCAGTTGCAGCTCGGGGTCGGGCTCGATGGCGTGGCCGCCGTCGAGCTTGTCGCGCAGCACCGCGTACGCCGCCAGCGCCTCGACCCGCCGCCCGCTGCGGTAGAGGGCCAGCATGTACTGGCCGCGGAAGCGCTGCCACGTCGGATGGAGCCGGGTCAGCTGCTTCAGCTCGGCCAGCAGCTCGCGGTGCCGCCCGGCCTCGAGGTCGGCCTGCACCCGGCGCTCCAGCGCGAGCAGCCGCAGCTCCTCCAGCTCATCGCGCAGCCGGCGCGTCTCGGCCCACCGCGCGCCCTCGGGGTCGACGTCCTCCAGCGCCTCGCCGCGCCACAGCGCCAGCGCCTCCTCGTTCGCGCCCCTGTAGACCAGCAGCCGGAACCTGTCGACGTCGAGCAGGCCGTCGCCCAGCGCCAGCACGTAGGAGCCGGACACGGTCGTGATCACGTCCTTGCCGACCAGCCGGCGCAGCTCGCCCACGTAACCGCGGACCAGGGAGTCGGACCTGTCGCCGCCCTCACTCGCCCATAACAGCCTGCGCAGCCGCTCGACCGTCAGCGGACGGCCCGCGTGCAGCAGGAACAGGGCGAGCAGGTCGCGGTGCTTGGGCACGGTCGGGGTGCGGTCGCGGCCCTCGGCGTCGAGCACCGCGAGCGGCCCCATGATGCGGAACTCCATGCGGCCCTCTATGCGACCCTCCATGCGGCCCTCCATCGTCGCCCGGCTCACGCGGACCAGGCGGTGGCCATGCGGACGATCTCCTCCAGATGGCCGCTGTGCGCGCCGTGCCAGTAGACCTGGCCGCACGAGCCGCAGCGGCCGTAGGCGTCGTAGGAGCGCCGGGTGCCCGCCTCCAGCAGCGGCTCCACCTCGTCCTTGGTCACCGGCCGCAGCACGCCGTTGCAGGCGGTGCAGCGCGTCCACGGGCGCAGCGGCGGCGCGAAGCGCTCCAGCAGGTCGCGCAGCTGGTCGGACGGGGCCGAGCCGCGGACGTACGCGCCCAGCCAGAGCGCGCGGCGGCGCAGCAGGCCGCGGTCCTGGGTGAGCAGCACCCGCCGCTCCTCGTTGGCCTGCGCCACGAGCGCCGGGTCGTCCATGTCGTTGTGGTAGGCGGTGTCGATGCCGAGCAGCCGCAGCCGCCGCGCCAGCGTGCCCAGATGCACGTCGAGCAGGAACTTCGGCTCACCGGGCAGCGGCTGGGGGCGCGGCACCGGGTGCACCTCCACCTCGTCGCCCGGCGCGAGCAGGTGGGACGGCGGGACGCCCCGGCCGCCCGCCAGCATCGGCCCCACCTCCGTCAGCGGCACGCCCAGCGACTCGACGTGGTGACCGAGCGTGGCGGTGCCGTCGGGGGTGACCTCCTGCCACTCCTGGCGGCGGCTCGCGGGCAGGAACATCGTCAGCTCTGAGGAGATGCGCAGGCGTGCGATCGTCACGCGTCCATTCTCCGCCACCGGATAGCGTGAATCATGCCCGTTTCCCGCCGCTCCTTCCTCGGCCTTGCCCTGCTCGCCGCCGGCTGCTCGGGCGGCGGCGCGGACCTGCCGGAGTTGCGGCTGGCCACGGGCCTGGCGGGCGGTCCCTACGGCGCGCTCGGCGACCGGCTCGCCGAGGAGCTGCGGCGTGACGGGCGGCGGGTTCGGGTGCTGCGCACCGCCGCCAGCGTGGAGAACCTCACGATGATGACCGACGGGCGGGCCGACGTGGGGTTCGCGCTGGCCGACAGCGCCGACGACGCCGTCCGCGTACGCCGGCAGCCGGTCTCCGCCCTGGCCCGGATGTACATGAACTACGTGCACCTGGTCGTCGCCAAGGACTCCGCGATCACCGGGCCGGGGCAGCTCGCCGGGCGGGCCGTGTCCATCGGGCTCGACGGGTCCGGCACCGCCGTCACCGCCGATCGCGTGCTGGCCGTCGCCGGGCTGACCACCCCGCCCCGCGTCTCCAGACTCGGGCTCGACCCGTCGATCAAGGCGCTGCGTGACGGGCGGGTCGAGGCGTTCTTCTGGTCGGGCGGGGTGCCCACGCCCGCCCTTGAGGCGCTGCCCGACATCCGCCTGGTGCCGCTCGAACCGCTGGTGCCGGAGCTGCGGCGCCGCTACGGGCCCGTCTACGAGCACGCGTCCGTGCCCGCCGGCGCGTACGGGGCCGTCAGGGCGGTGCCGACCGTGGGGACGCCCAGCTACCTTATGTGCCGCACCTCGCTGCCTGAGGACACCGCGTACACGATCACCGAGACGCTCTTCCTGGCCCGCGACCGCCTCCAGGCGCCGTCGGCGCCCGGCGGGCGCCTTGACAAGCGCTACGCCATCGGCACCGGCGTCGTGATCCTCCACCCTGGCGCCGCCCGCTACTACCGCTCGGTCTACGGCTGAGGCAGATGCAGCGCTTGCGCTACGGCTGAGGCAGGTGCAGCGCTTGCGCTACGGCTGAGGCAGGTGCAGCGCTTGCGCTACGGCTGAGGCAGGCGGAGCTCCACGATCAGGCCGTGGGGGTCGGCGGGGAGCAGGTGCAGGGTGGCGCCGCAGGCCCTGGCCAGCTCGGCGGCGATGGCCAGCCCGAGGCCGCTGCCCGGCACGTTCGCGTGGGAGCCCGAGCGCCAGAAGCGGCCGAGCGCCTCCGCGCGCTCCTCCTCCCCGAGCCCAGGGCCATCGTCGGCGACGCGCAGCACGCCGCCGTCCAGGCCGCCGTCCAGGGTGACGGTGACCGTGCCACCCGCGGGCACGAACTTCTGGGCGTTGTCGAGCGCGATGTCCGCGATCCTGGCCGCCGCCTCGGGAACGACCTCGCCGGAGACCTCGGTCACCAGCCGCACGCCCTTGGCCGCGTACACCTCCCGCCACGTCACCAGGCGCGGCCCCAGCTCGACGTCCTTGCCGCCCACCCCCGCGCCCGCCTCCACCTTGGCCAGCGCCAGCAGGTCCTCCACCAGCAGCGACAGCCGGTCCAGCTCCGCCATCGCCTCGGCGTACTCGGTCGTGCCCTCGTGACGCAGGTGCGGCTCCAGGTTCTCCAGCCGCAGCCCGAGCACCGTCAGCGGGGTGCGCAGTTCGTGCGAGGCGTCGGCCACGAACGCCCGCTGCCGCTCCATCGCGCCCGCCACCGCGTCGGCCATCGCGTTGAACCGCTCCTCCAGCCGCCGCAGCTCGGAGGGGCCGACGCCGGGATGCGCCCGCGCGTCCAGCCGCCCCTGGGCGATCGCCCGCGTGGTGCGGTCGAGCTCGGTGACCGGGCGCAGGATCCAGCGGGCCAGCCGCCTGGCCGCCAGCACCGCGTACGAGACCGACGCCAGCGTGCCCAGCGCCAGCGCGCCCCACACCAGCGTCACGTCACCGCGCGCCTGGTCCGTGGGCGTCTGGAGCAGCACCACGCCCGACAGCTGCGCGTCGCGGCCGGCCGGCTCGGCCAGCAGCACCGTGCCGGGGCCGAACGGGCTGATCGTCGGCAGGTCCTCCGTCGTACGGCCGGACAGCGCGAGCCGCAGCGCCTCGCCGTCGTCCACGGTGAAGTCGCCCGCCGTCAGCAGGGCCGTGCCGTCCCTGTCGCGGACGCGGACGGCGGCGCCGTAGAGGGCGGCGTAGCGGTCGACCTCGGCGATCAGAGCCGTGTAGTCGTCCTCGCGAGCCGCCTGGTCGGCCAGCTCGGCGAAGCGGGTGGCGTCGGCGCGGCGGTCGAGCAGCAGCCGGTTGGTCCGGTGGGAGGCGTACGCCAGGCCCAGCGGCACCGCCAGCGCCGCCACCAGGAACACGATCAGCGTCGTGAACGTACCGACCAGCCGGGCGTTCACGCCGTCGAGCCCAGCCGGTAACCCGTGCCGCGCAACGTCTCCACCAGGCCGGGCCGGCCCGTCTTCGCGCGCAGGTTGGCCACGTGCACGTCGAGCGAGCGGGACGCCGACAGCAGCGGGTCGCCCCAGATCTCGTCCAGGATCTCCTCGCGGCCCCGCACCACGCCCGGCTCACGGGCCAGCATCGCCAGCAGGTCGAACTCGCGCCGCGTCAGCGTCACCGGCGCACCGGCCACCGTGACCTGGCGGCCCTCCAGGTCGATGCGGACGTCGCCGACCCGCACCACCTCGTCGCGCGGCGGGCGCGGGCGGGTGCCCCGCCGCATCACCGCCTCCATGCGGGCCATCAGCTCCACCGTACGGAACGGCTTGACCAGGAAGTCGTCGGCCCCCGACCGCAGGCCGCGCAGCACCTCCCGCTCCTCCGTACGGGCCGTCACCACGATCAGCGGCACCGCCGAGACCCGCCGCAGCCTGCGCAGCACGTCGAGCCCGTCCATGTCGGGCAGGCCCAGGTCGAGCAGCACGAAGTCGACGCCCCCCGCCAGGCGGAGGGCGTCGACGGCCAGCCCCGCCCTGGTGACCTGATGGCCGTGCCGGGCGAGCGCCGTGGTCAGCGCGGAGGCGAGCCGATCGTCGTCCTCCACCAGGAGAACCCGCATGTGGCCAGGTTAGACGCGGGCGGGCACCGACTCGGCCGCCGCCTCGCTGCGGGACAGCGCGGCGTCCCTGGTCTCGCGCATGAACAGGTAGACGACGAGGGACACGGCGGCGCAGCCGGAGACGTACCAGTAGAAGCCCGACTCGACGCCGGCGTCCTTGAACCACAGCGCGACGTACTCGGCGGTGCCGCCGAACAGGGCGTTCGCGATCGCGTACGGGAGCGCGACGCCCAGGGCGCGCACGTGCGTCGGGAACAGCTCGGCCTTCACCACCGCGTTGATCGAGGTGTAGCCGGTGATGATGATCAGGCCGATCAGCGACAGCACCAGCCCGCCGCCGAACCCGCTCACCTGGCCAAGCGCCGTCATCAGCGGCACCGTCCCGACCATCGACCCGATCCCGAACGTGATCAGCAGCGGCCTGCGCCCGATCCGGTCCGACAGCGACCCCGCGAGCGGCTGGAGGCACATGAAGACGAACAGCGCGCAGAAGCTCACCAGCGTCGCCGTCTCCTTCGGCAGGCCCGCCGTGTTCGACAGGTACTTCGTGAGGTACGTCGTGTACGTGTAGTACGCCACCGTGCCGCCCATCGTCAGCGCGATGACCAGCAGCGCCTCCTTCTTGTGGGCCAGCAGCTGCGCGATCGTGCCCCGCCGGGCGGGCGCCGCCTCGCGCTCCTCCTCGTCGTACGCCTCCGTCTCCAGCAGGTTGCGCCGCAGCCAGAACACCACCGCCGCGGCCACCGCGCCCACCAGGAACGGGATCCGCCAGCCGTAGGAGTCGAGCGCCTCCTTGGACATCGTGTTCTGCAGGATGATCTGCAGGCCGAGGCCGACGAGCTGGCCCGCGGTCATCGAGACGTACTGGAAGCTCGACGCCATGCCGCGCCGGCCCTTCGGGGTGGCCTCGGTCAGGTACGTGGCGCTGGCCGCGTACTCGCCGCCCACCGACAGACCCTGGAGCAGGCGGGCCACCACCAGCACCAGCGCGCCGACGTAACCGACCGAGTCGTACGTGGGGGCGACCGCGATCAGCAGGGCGCTGGCCGACATGAGCGTGACGGTGAGCGTGAGCGCCGCCTTACGGCCCTTCCTGTCGGCGTAGCGGCCGAGCAGCCAGCCGCCCAGCGGGCGCATGAAGAAGCCGACGGCGAAGATGGCGGCCGTGTTGAGCAGCTTGGCCGTGGTGTCGCCCTCGGGGAAGAAGGACGCCGCGAAGTAGACGGCGAAGCTGCTGTAGACGAACCAGTCGTACCACTCGACGAGATTGCCGACGGATCCGCCGAGCACGGCCTTCCACGGCACGCGTGCCTTGCTCACGAAGAACCTCCTGGAGGGCTCTGGGGGGAGTGGGTGCTGGCCAGAGCCTTACGGCGGAAGGTTGTTCGGACAAGATGAGCGGGGCCAGATCTAACGTCCGCTTAACATGACTTCTTACCTGCACTTAACCAGCCCGCAACACGGGCGGCGGTCTTGGAAGGGCGTGGGTGGCGGCAGGGCGCCACCGGCCGGGGTCTTGCGGGGGTGTGGGTGGCGGCGGGCCGGGGTCGGGGTGTCAGTTGAGGGGTGGGTTCGCGTTCTTCGCCATCTCCAGGCCCAGCACGTCCCACCACTCGCCGGACGGCGGTGACACGACGCCGCGTTCCGGGTCCTTCTCGCCGTCCGTGCCGCGCGTGCACCGGCCGCCGGAGACGCCCGGCCTGGAGATCCACAGGTACGCGTCCACCAGCTCCTCGCCCGTCTCCGTGGTCGGGCGGGGGCCCACGCCGCGGCCCGGCGGGTTGCACCACGTCTGCGGGTCCTCGTAGTGCTCGTCCGGCACCCAGGTCCCCTGGCCGTTCCTGCTGGTGTCCACCACGAAGTGCGGCATCGCCGCGGGGTTCACGCCGTCGTTCTTCGGGCAGCCCGAGCCGCCCGACTTCACGCGGACGCCGATGCAGGCGGACAGCTCCTTGCCGTACGCGACGGTCGGCTCGGTCGCGGTGAAGGCGGCGGTGTTGAGGAAGAAGCCGTCGGCCCGCTCGACGCCCGCCCCGAGCAGCCGCCCGGCCATGACCTCGGTGCCCGGCCAGTGCGCCTGGGCGCCGTCCAGGTAGACGGCCGTGCCCGGGTTCGACTTGAGCGTGGCCACGGCGGCGCGCAGCGCCTGGTAACGCGGCTCGGGGGAACCGCCGGGGTCGCAGTTCTTCGCGCCGGGGACGCGGACCAGGCTGCCGGGTTCGAGGATCACCACCGCCTTGGACGGGCCGATCGTCCTGGCGATCCCCTCGATCCATTCCTGGTAGCCCTTCAGCTCGGTGCCGGAGGGCGGCCGGCAGTCGCTGCCCGGCAGGTCGTCGACCATGAACACCGGCACCGCGCCCGCCTGCCCCGACGCCGTGACCGCCGCCGCCACCTTCGGCCTGACCTCAGGATCGGCGAGCCGGATGGCGTGGGGGACCGCGGCCAGCCGGTCCATCAGCGCGGCGTCCTTCGGGCGGTCCTTGCGCCAGCGGCCGGCCTGCTCGCTCGCGAACGGCTCCTTCGGGGAGTAGAAGGCCACCGCACCACCGGCCCGCAACGGGTTCCCCGCTCCGCCGCCACCGCTTCCCGGCGTGCTCTTCGCCGTGCCGCCCGTCGCGCTCGCGGACGCGCCCGTCGCCTGACTCGCTCCCGTGGCGGACGTCCTCCCGTGGGCACCTGGATCGCCCGACCCCCTGACCGCCATCGCCACGGAGAACCCGGCCACCGCCACGACCGCGACGGCCGCCGCCAGCACCCACTTCCGCTGCCCCGACGCCGCCGTGAGCGCTCCCTCGTCTTCGGGCACCCACCTGCCGGTATCTTGGAGCGGCTCGGCGACCGGCGCGCCGGAGCCGGCCACCTCCGGCAGGGCCGCACTTCCCGGGCCGGTGCTCAGCCGGTCCATGAGGTCCTGCGCGGTGGGGCGCTCGGCGGGGTTCTTGGACAGGGCGGCGACCACCAGGTCGTGCAGCGGCCCAGGCAGCCCGGACAGCTCAGGCGGGTCGTTGATGACGCGCATCAGCACGTCGGGAACGGATCCGGTGCCGAACGGGGAAAAGCCGCTCGCCGCGTACGCGACCGTGCAGCCCCAGGAGAAGATGTCCGACGCGGGCCCCACGGTGACGCCCGACACCTGCTCGGGCGACATGTACGACGGCGTCCCCACGATGGCGCTGCTCATCTCGGAGTCCACGAGATGCGCGATGCCGAAGTCGATCACCTTGGGCCCGACCTGCGACAGCAGCACGTTCGACGGCTTGAGGTCGCGGTGCACGACCCCGGCCCCGTGGATGGCGCGCAGGGCCATCGCCATGGCGGCGGCGAGTCCGTCGAGCGCCGACCCCTTGAGCGGCCCCGACTCCTCCACAGCCGCGTCCAGGCTGGGGCCCTCGACGTATTCGGTGACGAGGTACGCCACGTCGCCGCCGACGTCGGCGTCGAGCACGGGCGCCGTACAGAACCTGGCGACCCGCTGCGCGGCGGCCACCTCGCGGGCGAACCTGCGGCGGAAGCCGGCGTCGGCGTCCATCCTGGCGTGGATGACCTTGACCGCGACCCGGCCGCCGGGGCCCTCGCCGAGGTAGACGACCCCCATGCCGCCCTCGCCGAGCCGGCCCAGCAGGGTGTACGGCCCCACCTGCCGCGGATCTCCGTTCCTCAGCGACTCCAAGGTCATAATGCGTCAGGTTAGCCCCGGCGCGGCGGCCGGGCCATGCTTATGCGATTCACAGCGATCTTCACAGCGGTCTTCACAAGGGCAGCCGCCACTCGTGCCACTCGTCGAACAGCTCGAACCCCATCGCCTCGTTGATGGCCAGCATGTGGGCGTTGGAGACGGCGTTCCAGGTGATGATCCGGTCGAGGTGCGGCTCGTGCTCGCGCAGCCACAGCAGGTTGGCGACCTTGAGCAGCAGCCCGAGCCGGTGGCCGCGGTGCTCGCGCAGCACGGTGGTGTCGGTCTGGTGGCCCCAGCCGTTGTCGCGGGCGGTGTCGAGCAGGATGCGGGTGTAGCCGGCGGGGGCGCCGTCAGACGTGCGCCGGGCGATCGTGGTGTAGCTGGTGCGGGCGGTCAGCGGGATGGACTCCTCGCGCTGCCGCAGCCGCTCGACGGAGTGGACCTGGTCCTCGACGCCGGGGTCGCGCGGGGCGTCGTTCATGCCGTCCATCAGCACGGCCAGGTCGGGCAGCAGCTCGGGCCCGGCCGGGCCGATCCACTGCTCCAGGTGGTAGCCGGGCACCTCGGGACGCATGCGGCGCAGCGCGTCCCAGTCGGCGGCGCGCAGGTCGAGCGTGCGTCGGGCCTCGTTCATCGCCACCGTCATGCCGCGCGCGGCGGCGAAGCGGGCGGCCGTGCCCGTGGTGATCGTCTCGGTCAGCAGCAGCGTCCTGCCGTTCGCGCGCATCCGGTCGAGCGCGTGCGCGAACAGGGCGGTGCCGAGGCCACGGCCCTGCGACTCGGGACGTACGGCGAGCGGGAAGAGCCAGCCGATGTGCCGGTTGTCGGTCTCGTAGAGCTCCAGCCCGTAACCGCCCGCCACCTTGCCGCCGTCGGTCGCCACCCACGCCTCGTAACGCTGGCCCGCCCCGCCTCTCCTGATCAGATGGGAGAACCAGGCCAGGGTGGGCTCAGGGCCGCGGTCGTCGCCGCTCGCCGCCTCGGCCGTGACGTACGCCTCGTGCAGGCCCTCGATGAGGCCGCCCGGCTGCTCCGGGTCGATCGGCTGGATGCGCATGGAACCAGGAGACCGCACGACCCCGCCCCGAGGCGAACGATTTATTGCCGGTAGTTCTCCACTTCGCGGGGCGGCCTGGCGGTGGCGCCGTCGGGGTCCTCGCCCGCGCCGCGCCTGGCCCTGCGCTGCCTGAGCAGGTCCCAGCACTGGTCGAGCGCCGTCTCCAGCTCCTTGATGCGCGCCTGCTCCTCGTCGGTGGTCACCTGACCGGCCGTGAGCCTGTCGCGCAGCTCGTGCTCCTCGTCGACCAGGGCGCTGATCCTGGTCAGAATCTCGTCGTCACGCATGTCCAAGACTCTAGTCAGTGCGTGATAGAACACGCCCTATGTCAGGCATTGCGCTGGTAAGGAAGCCCGGTCCCCGCGTCGCCGAGGGCATCGTCACCCATCTCGCGCGCGAGCCGGTCGATCCCGAGCGGGCCGCCGTCCAGCACGACGCCTACGTCGCCGCGCTGGCCGAGGCGGGCTGGCGGCCGGTGTACGCGCCGCGCGCCGACGACCTGCCCGACGCGCCGTTCGTGGAGGACGCGGTGGTGGTGTCGGGCCGCCTCGCGGTGCTGACCAGGCCGGGCGCCGAGGAGCGGCGGCCGGAGGTGGAGTCGGTGGCGGAGGTGGTGCGCGGCCTGGGCCTGCCGTCCGTGCGCATCGCGCCGCCCGCCACCCTCGACGGCGGCGACGTGCTGCAGGTCGGCTCCACCGTGTACGTCGGCAGGTCGGCCCGCACCAACGACGAGGGCATCGCGCAGCTCGCCGCCCTGCTGCCGGAGCGCGGGATCGTGCCCGTCGAGCTCAAGGGCGTGCTGCACCTGAAGTCGGCCGTCACCGCGCTGCCCGACGGGACGCTCATCGGCGACCCGCGCCGCGTGGACCTGCCGGGCCTGCTGGTGCCGGAGGAGGAGGCGGGCGCGCACGTGGTGCCGCTGGGCGGGAACCGGGTGCTGCTGTCCGCCGCGGCCCCTCAGACAGGGACGGTGCTCGAACAGCGCGGCTATATGGTGATGAAAGTTGACATTTCGGAATTCGAGCGGCTGGAAGGCTGCGTGACCTGCCTCAGCGTGCTCGTGGCGGACTGACGTTCTCACGATGTGAGAACCTGCGCGGCCTGCGGCGAGACGTCTGGTAGCGTGCATGGCATGCTGCGCGGGCTGCTTCTTAGCTGCCGCGGCGGGGGCCTGTAGAGGCCGGCTCCCTCGCCGCGGAGCCAGTCGTGCGCGTCGGCCGCTTTTCTTCCGAAGACCGACGAGGAGCACCGACTCATGACCGCTCAGCAGCCCAGCCGCATGCCCGTCCATCGTTATCAGCCGTTCGAGCCCATCCGGCTGACCGATCGCACCTGGCCCGACAAGGTCATCACCAAGGCGCCCCGCTGGTGCGCGGTCGACCTGCGCGACGGCAACCAGGCCCTGATCGACCCGATGGACTCCCACCGCAAGCTCCAGATGTTCGAGCTGCTCGTACGCATGGGCTACAAGGAGATCGAGGTCGGCTTCCCGGCGGCGTCGCAGACCGACTTCGACTTCATCCGCAAGATCATCGAAGAGGGCCGCGTCCCCGACGACGTGGTCGTCCAGGTGCTGACGCAGGCCAGGCCCGAGCTGATCGAGCGCACCTTCGAGTCGATCGAGGGTGCCAAGCAGGCCATCGTGCACCTGTACAACTCGACCTCCACCCTGCAGCGCCGCGTCGTGTTCGGCCAGGACAAAGACGGCATCACCGCCATCGCGGTCGAGGGCGCCAAGCTGGTGAAGAAGCTCGCCGACGCCACCGACGTCGACGTCCGCTTCCAATACTCGCCCGAGTCGTTCACCGGCACCGAGCTCGAATACGCCGTCGAGGTGTGCGACGCCGTCAACGAGGTGTGGCAGCCCACCCCCGACCGCAAGGTCATCATCAACCTGCCCGCCACCGTCGAGATGGCCACCCCCAACGTCTACGCCGACCAGATCGAGTGGATGCACCGCAACCTCAAGCACCGCGACTCGATCGTGCTGTCGCTGCACCCGCACAACGACCGCGGCAGCGCCGTGGCCGCCGCCGAGCTGGGCTACATGGCGGGCGCCGACCGCATCGAGGGCTGCCTGTTCGGCAACGGCGAGCGCACCGGCAACGTCTGCCTGGTCACGCTCGGCATGAACCTGTTCTCCCAGGGCGTCGACCCCGAGATCGACTTCAGTGACATCGACGAGATCCGTCGCATCACCGAATACTGCAACCAGCTGCCCGTGCACCCGCGCCACCCGTGGGGCGGCGAGCTGGTCTACACCGCCTTCTCCGGCTCCCACCAGGACGCCATCAAGAAGGGCTTCGAGCACCTCGAGCGCGACGCGGCGGCGGCCGGCGTGCCGGTCGACGAGTTCACCTGGGCGGTCCCCTACCTGCCCATCGACCCCAAGGACATCGGGCGTTCCTACGAGGCCGTCATCCGGGTCAACAGCCAGTCCGGCAAGGGCGGCGTCGCGTACATCATGAAGGCCGACCACCAGCTCGACCTGCCGCGGCGGCTGCAGATCGAGTTCTCAAAGGTCGTGCAGGCGCGCACCGACAGCGAGGGCGGCGAGATCAGCCCGGCCGCGATGTACGAGATCTTCCGCGACGAATACCTGCCCAACCCCGCCAACCGCTGGGGCCGGCTCAGCCTCATGGCCCACCGCCACCAGTCCACGGTCGACGACAAAGACCGCATCAGCGCCGACGTGCGGCTCGACGGAGAGATCCGCGAGATCGACGGCACCGGCAACGGCCCCATCTCGGCCTTCATCGACGCCATCGCCGGCGTCGGCATCCAGGTGCGCGTCCTCGACTACGTCGAGCACGCGATGACCGCAGGCAGCGACGCCAAGGCCGCCTCCTACCTGGAGTGCGAGGTGAACGGCCAGGTCCTGTGGGGCGTCGGCATCGACACCAACGTCACGACGGCCTCGCTCAAGGCGATCATCTCGGCCGTCAACCGCGCCTCCCGCTGACCTGCGAAAGCCCGAGCCCTCACGGCGGTGAGGGCTCGGGCTTTTTCATGCCCTGGCGAAATGACCGAGTAGTGAACGTTGCGTTTCTTTGGGGTAGATTCTATGCTCGGTAGAGAACGAGACGTTCTCTAAAGGAGCGGCCATGGGGCTCGTGCTGTCGGGGCTGATGCTGTGCATGCTGCTCGGCGCGCTCGATCAGACGATCATGGCGCCGGCGCTGCCCGCCGTGGCGGCCGGGCTGGGCGGGCTCGATCAGATGTCGGCCGTCGTCAGTGCTTACCTGGTGGCCGCGACCGTCGTCATGCCGGTCTACGGCAAGCTCGGCGATCGGTACGGGCGCAAGCCGGTCATGCAGGCAGCCATCGTGATCTTCGTCGCCGGGGCCGTGCTGTGTGCGCTGGCCACGTCGATGCCGCAGTTCATCGCCTTCCGGGCGGTTCAGGGCATCGGCGGTGGCGGGTTGATGATCGGGGCGCAGGCGATCATCGGGGAGGTGGTGAGCCCGCGCGAGCGAGGGCGCTACCTGGGGCTCATCGGCGCCGCGTACGTGGTGGCGGCCGTGGGCGGCCCGCTGATCGGCGGGTTCTTCATCGACCAGCTGAGCTGGCGGTGGATCTTCGTCATCTACCCGCCCCTGGGGCTGCTCGCGCTGATCGTGCTGACCGCCACGCTGAAGCTGCCGAGGCCCGTCGGCCGGGCGCCGCTCGACGTGGCGGGGGCCGTCACGCTGGGCGTGGCCGTCGTGGGCGTCGTCCTGCTGGGGGAGAGCGGCAACCCCGCCTACCTCGGGCTGGCGGCGGCCGGCGTGGCCGGCTGGCTGCTCAGCGCCCGCTACGCGACCGATCCGATCCTGCCGCTGCGGCTGTTCAGGGACCGGGCGTTCGCGGTGCCGGTGGCGATCAGCTTCGTCGTCGGGTTCGCGTTGTTCGGCGCGACGTCGTACCTTCCCGCGTACGCGCAGATCGCGCTGCACACGAGCGCCACCCGCGCAGGGCTGATGGTGACCGCGCTCATGGCCGGCGTGCTGCTCACCACCATCGTCTCCGGCCGCCTCATCACCAGGACCGGCGTCTACAAGCCCTACCCCGTCGCGGGCACGATCGTCGCCGCGGCCGGGCTCGGGCTCATCGGGCTGGCCGGCGCCTCACCGATCGGGCTCGTGGCGGCGATGGCGCTGACCGGGCTGGGGGTGGGGCTCGTCATGCAGGTGATGGTGACGGCCGCCCAGAACGCCGTCCCGTACGAGGACCTGGGCACCGCCACCTCGTCGGTCACGTTCCTGCGCCAGATCGGCGCCTCCGCCGGGGTCGCGCTGGTCGGCGCCCTGATCACGCTGCGGTCGGGCATTTCGGGGAGCAACCCGGCCACGCTGCCGGAAGGGATGCGCGAGACGTTCGCCGCCGCGGTGCCGCCCGTGTTCGCGGCCATGGCGCCGCTGCTCGTCGTCGCGTTCTTCCTGGCCCTGGCCCTGCCGGCGCGCCCGCTCCGCACCACCGCCTACGTCGAGGAGAGACAGTGAAACTGGTCGCACCCCTGAACGCCTTCGGGCGCGCCGACCTGGCCATGGCCGGAGGCAAGGGCGCCAACCTGGGCGAGCTCGTCAGGCACGGCCTTCCGGTGCCCGACGGGTTCGTGATCACGACGCACGCGTACGAGCTGGTCGCCCGCGGTCGTGACACCCGCGAGCACTTCGAGACCGTCGAACCCCCCGACGAGCTGCGGGAGGCCGTCACCGATGCGTACGCGCGGCTCGGCGGCGGGCCGGTGGCCGTGCGGTCGAGCGCGACCGCCGAGGACCTGCCGGGTGCGGCGTTCGCCGGTCAGCAGGACACCTTCCTCAACGTGGTCGGGGAGCAGGCGCTGCTCGACGCGGTACGCCGCTGCTGGGCCTCCCTCTGGACCGACCGCGCCGTCGCCTACCGGGCCCGCCTGCGCCTGGACGACTCCGAGGTGCGGATCGCGGTCGTCGTGCAGCGGATGGTGGAGGCGGAGACGGCCGGGGTGATGTTCACCGCGAACCCGGTCACCGGCGACCGCACGCAACTCGTCGTCGACGCGGGTCGGGGGCTGGGGGAGGCGGTCGTGTCGGGGCTGGTCACCCCCGATCACTATGTGCTCCGGCCGTCGGGCGAGGTCGTGGACTTCATGCCGGGCCGCGGCGAGGTCGTGGTCCGCAGCGCGGAAGGCGGCGGCGTCGTCCACGAGAGCCCGGCGGGGGCCGGTGCGCAGGGCGATGGGCAGGGTGATGGGCGACACGGTGGGCCGGGTGCCCGGGCCGAGCGGGGGCCGGTTCCGGGCACCCCTGGGTTGCTGTCCGATGAGGTGCTGCGGGAGCTGGCCACGCTCGGGGGGCGGGTGGCCGAGGTGTTCGGGCGGCCGCAGGACATCGAGTGGGCTCACGTGGCGGGTCGGCTGCACCTGCTCCAGGCCCGGCCCATGACCGCGCTGCCGCCGCCTCCGGTGGGGCCGCTCGACGGGATACGGCGCAGGACGGCCGAGATCCTCATGGAGTACCTGCCCGAGCGGCCGTACCCGATGGACATGTCCTCCTGGCTGCCCAACGGCCCGGCGGGGCAGATGAGCAAGGTGTTCGCCGCGTACGGCGTCCGCAACCTCATCCACGAGGCGCTCAAGGAGGAGGACGGCGTCGTCTACCGGATCGTTCCCGTCAAGCCGGGCTTCGAGCGGAAGGTGCTGACGGCGCCGTTCCGCGCGCTGCGCAAGGCCAGGAGGTACAACCCCGCCCGCTGGACCGAGGACCCCCGCTTCCAGGCGTACCTGAAGGACGTCGAGAAGCTGCGCGCCCTCGACCTCGAGGAACTGCCGTGGGAGGAGCTGCGGCGGGTGCCCAGGCAGGCGATGGACCTGGTGGGCCCGGTGGCCGACCTGCGGATCGACTACCTGCCTGGCGTCGGGCTCGCGCTGCTGCGGCTGATGCTGGGGCTGACGCTGCTCGGCCGCAGGAAGATGTTCGGCGAGCTGCTGCTCGGCGCGCCCACCCGCACCTCCGACGCCAACCGGGCGCTGGAACGCCTGGCCGAGACGGCTCGCCGTACGGGGGCGCTGGAGGCGGAGCGGCCGCCCGCGGAGTTCGCCCCGGAGTTCGCCCCGGAGTTCGCCCCGGAGTTCGCCGCCGAGCTGGCGGACTTCATGGCCGAGTACGGCCACCGCGAGACCGCGAGCCCCATCCTCATCACCCCGCCCACCTGGGCCGACGCCCCCGAGGTGGTGCTCGACCTGGTGCGGGTGCTGGCGGCGGCACCGCCCAAGGAACGGGAGGAGCAGGCGGGGCCGCCGGTGAGACCCCGGTGGCTGGCGCGCCGGGTGGCGGCGGCCCGCGCGGGCATGGTCTTCCGCGAGGACAGCCACTTCTCGTTCATGATGCCGGCGCCGGTCATGCGCAGGGCGCTGGTGGAGATGGGCCGCAGGCTGGCGCAGGCACGCCTGCTCGACCGCCCCGATGACGTCTTCCACCTGCGGCTGGAGGAGCTGGAGTCGCTGCGCGGCACCGACGACCCGGCCGCCGCCCGGCTGCGCGACGTGGCCAGGAGGCGGGCGGCCAGGCGGGAGGAGCTGTCCGGGGTGAGGCTCATCGACCCGGCGGCCGTCCACCCCGTCACCGACCCCGGCCCCGCGCTGCTGACCGGCGCGGCGGCGGGCGGCGGCACCGCCACAGGACCGGTCAAGGTGATCGCGAACGTCGCCGAGTTCGGCCGGCTGGAGCCAGGTGACGTGCTGGTCTGCCCCTACACGAACCCGTCGTGGACGCCGCTGTTCCAGCGCGCGGCGGCGGTCGTCGTGGACACCGGCGGCGCCGCCTCGCACGCCGCCATCGTCGCCAGGGAGTACGGCATCCCGGCCGTCATGGGCACGGGACGCGGCACGTCCGTGCTGGAGGACGGCCTGCTGGTCACCGTCAACGGTGACACCGGCACCGTCACGGCCGCTCCCTAGAATGCCTGCCATGGTGACCGACCACCGCAAACAGCCGCGCCGCAGGGGCGAGGCCCTGAGCGCCGCGATCTTCCAGGCCACGCTCGACGAGCTGTCCGAGGTCGGTTACGCCGGGCTGACCATGGAGGGGGTCGCGGAGCGGGCGCGGGCCAGCAAGGCCTCGCTCTACCGGCGCTGGCCCAGCCGCATCGAGCTGGTGATGGAGGCGGTCTACCGGTCGCTGCCGTCGCCCGGCTCCGCGCCCGACACGGGCAACCTGCGCGACGACCTGGTGGCCCTGCTGACCACCACCTCCAACGCCCTGTCGGGCCCGGCGGGCGAGGCGATGCGCGGGCTGCTCGGCGAGGCGCTGCGCGGCGAGTCGCCGCTGGGCTCGATGCGGCGCAACACGCAAGGGAGGGGCCGGCGGCTGATGGAGGAGGTGGTGCAGCGGGCGATCGAGCGCGGCGAGGTGGACCCGTCCGACGTCACGCCGCGCCGCATCGACGCCGGTCACGCCCTGCTGCGCCACCACTTCCTGTTCGAGGGCCTGCCGTTCCCCGACGGCCTCGTGGTGCAGATCGTGGACGAGGTGCTCGTCCCGCTGCTCAAACCGTCGTCCCGCTGAGCGAGGGCATGTCCACGGCGCCCGCCCTGCCCCTGGCGAGCGTACGGCCCGCCACCAGAGCGGTCATGGAGACGCCGATCAGCGCGCCCGCCGCCACCGGCGTCACGAACGCCGGCGACGCCTGGCCCAGCACGAGCAGCACGGCCACGGCGAGCCAGGCGAGGCCGTTCATCAGCGCGGCGACGGCAAGCGACCGGCCTGCGGCGAGCACGGCGGGCCCGAACGCCGGAACGGCCGAGGCGATCAGCGGCAGCGGCAGCACCAGCGCCATGAGGATCGGCACGAAGAACCCGCCCGTGATCGCCGTCCCCAGCGGCCCGAGAGACTGCCCGAGAGACTGCCCGAGCAGGAGGACGACCACCAGCGCGACGGGGACGGCCAGCAGGCCCGCCGTCCGCAGCATCCGCCGCGCGGTGGTCCTGGCCGCCTGATCGTGGAAGGAGTGGACGCGGACGGCGGAGCCGAGCTGCCAGAGCGACAGCAGCGCCGTCACGCCCGCCGCGACGAAGAGCGACGTCGCCGTGCCGCGCAGCTGGCCGGCGATCGGGCCGGCGGCCGCCGCCCGCGCCCACACGCCGGACAGGTCGCCGAGGCCGGGCCGCCACAGGAACCACAGCAGGAAGCCGCCCGTGACCAGCGACACCGCGAGCGGCACGCGCAACGGGCCCGCGCCGGGGATACGCCGGTGGTGCAGCCAGGCGTCGGCCGCTCCGGCCAGCAGATCCGCCACTGTGCGCGGGCGTACCGGCCGGGCGGCGACCAGGTCGCCCACCTCGTCGCCGTACCGCTCCCGCCATGCCTTCGGATAGAGACGCAGCGCCGCCTCAGCCAGCCACCGCAGCACACCGGCCCCCGTTTCCCCGCGCGGAGGAACGCCGCCTCCGCCGGTCGTGGTCGTCGAAGAGGAGCGTCCCCGCCTCGGGGGACGCGGGCGGGCAGGAGTCATGCCGGCCCCAGCGCCACGCGCGTGCTGCCGGCCCGCTCGATGCGGCGCAGCGTGGCGAGCTGCTCGCCGAGCGCGGCCCGGCCGCCTGGCGTGATCCGGTACGGCTTGCGCCGCTCGGCCGAGGCGACCGGCTCGATCCAGCCGCGCTCCTCCAGCCGCATCAGCGCGCCGTAGAGCGTGCCCGGCTCCAGTGAGGTGCCGGAGAACTCCTCGATGTCGCCGATCATCCGGTAGCCGTGTTTCTGCCCCTCCGCGAGGCTGATGAGCACCAGCAGCGCCACGTCCGTGAAGCGGCCGAGCTCCTGTGTCCTGCGAGCCATGTATTCAGTAAAACTTAGTAAGTCTCACTGAGCAAGTCCCAAGGTGCCCGCCGTCAGCCGCATGGTGTGCTCGAAGGCGGCCTCCCGGTGCTCGATGGTGTTGTCGAACTGGCCGAACACCTCGAACGTGACCCAGCCGTACAACGTGCTCCAGGCGGTGACCGCGCGCCAGACCACGGCGTCGGGCACCTCGGGCATCAGCTCGCGGATGGTCGCGGCGTCCCCCGCCAGTTCCTGCGCCGGCTCCTGCGGCGCCCCGTCGGATGGCGGCCGGATCGCGCCGGCCCGCCAGGCGTCGGACACGAGGCGGCCCAGCACGACGACGTCGCGTACGCGGGCCTCGATCGTGGCCTGCGGCGCCTGGTAGCCGGGCACGGGGGAGCCGTAGATGAGCGCGAACTCGTGGGGGTGGGCCAGGGCCCAGCCGCGGACGGCGCGGCAGACGGCCAGCCAGCGGCCGAGGTGGTCGTCGCGGGCCACCTCGGCCTCGCCGGTCTCGACGGCCTCGCCGAGCGCGTTGTAGCCGTCGATGATCAGCGCGGTGAGCAGGTCATCGCGGCTCGGGAAATAGCGGTAGATGGCCGACGACACCATGCCCATCTCGCGGGCGACGGCCCGCAGGGACAAGCCGCCGGCTCCCTCGGTGGCGAGCCTGCGCCGTGCGATGTCGGTGATCTCTCTGGTCAGCTCGGCCCTGACGCGTTCTCTTGCGGTGCGGCTGGCGGTCATGCCGAGCAGATTATCAGAGCGGTGCCAAAAAAAGAGAGCACTGCTCTTGACTATAAGCGCTCTTTTGAGAGAGCATTGCTCTCGTAAGAGAACGCCGCCCTAGGAGGCCCCCCGATGTTGTCCCTCGCCAAGAACGCCAACATGCTCCTGATGTTCCTCCTGGAGATGGGGGTGCTGTTCTCCGCCGCTTACTGGGGCTTCACCCTGAGCCCGAACTGGGGCGTGAAGCTCCTCGCCGGGCTCGGGGCGCCCGCGCTGTTCATCGCCGCGTGGGCGTTGTTCGGGGCGGGCGGCGGCGAGAACGCCGTCTACCCGCTGACCGGCCTGGCCCGCGCCGCGCTGGAGATCCTCTGGTTCGGCGGCGGCGCCCTGGCGCTCTACGCCTCGGGCCTGGTCACCTCGGCGTTCGTCTTCTTCGCACTCTTCGTCGTCAACGCGGTTCTCCGCCTCATCTGGAACGAGGTCTGATCATGGGCAAGCACGTCGTCGTGGGCTCCGGCCAGGTCGGTACGCACCTGGCGAGGAAGCTCCTCTCCCGCGGCCACGAGGTCGTCGTCGTGACCCGCTCGGGCCGCGGCCCCGACGGGGCGGTCAAGGTGGCCGCCGACGTGGCCGACAAGGCCAGGCTCACCGAGCTCACCGAGGGCGCCGACGTCCTCTACAACTGCGTCAACCCCCGCTATGACCGCTGGCCGATCGACTGGCCGCCGATGGCCGCCGCGTTCCTGGCCGCCGCCGAGGCCACCGGCGCCGTCTACGTGCTGCTCGGCAACCTCTACCCGTACGGGCCCGTCACCGGCCCCATGACCGAGGGCCTGCCGCTCGCCTCCACCGACCCCAAGTTCCGGGTCCGCACCAAGATGTGGGACGACGCGCTGGCCGCGCACGAGGCGGGCCGCATCAGGGCCACCGAGGTCCGCGCGTCCGACTTCTTCGGGCCCGGTGCCACCGACCAGTCCTACCTGGGCGACCGGTTCCTCAAGCCGCTGCGCGCGGGCAGGACGATCCCGCTGGTGTGGCCGGCCGACGTGCCGCACACGTGGTCGTACCTGCCGGACGTGGCGGAGGCGCTGATCACGGCCGGCGCGGACGAGCGGGCCTGGGGCCGCCCCTGGCACGTGCCGAGCGGGGAGCCGCTGACCTTCCGGCAACTGGGCGAGCGCATGGCCGCGCTGCTGGGCCGGCCGGCGCCGCGCATGTTCCAGATCCCGTGGCCGGTGATCAGGGCGGCAGGGCCGTTCTCGTACATGATCGGCGAGCTGGCGCACGTCCGCTACCAGTTCACGAAGCCGTTCGAGATGGACTCGTCGGCCTTCCAGCGGACGTTCGGCGTCGCGCCTACTCCGATCGACGAGGCGCTCAAGGCTACGCTCGACGCGTGAAGATTGCCATGATCGGGCTGGGCGACATCGCGGAGAAGGCCTACCTGCCCGTGCTCGCCGCGCAGCCCGCACTCGACCTGCACCTGTGCACCCGCAACCAGGCCCGCCTCGACCGGCTCGGCGACGCCTACCGCATCGCCGCCCGCTACACCGGCGTGGACGAGGTGATCAAGGCGGGGGTGCGGGCGGCGTTCGTGCACGCGGCCACCGAGGCGCACCCGGAGATCGTCGAGCCGCTGCTCGCCGCCGGTGTCCACGTCTACGTGGACAAGCCCATCGCCTACACGCTGGCCGACGCGGAGCGCCTGGTCCGGCTGGCCAGGGACGAGGACAGGTCGCTCATGGTGGGCTTCAACCGGCGTCACGCCCCCGGCTACGCCGAGCTGGTCGCCCATCCGCGCCGCCTGGTGCTGATGGAGAAGAACCGGCTCAACCATCCCGACACCCCCCGCCGGGCGATCTTCGACGACTTCATCCACGTGGCCGACACGCTCAGGTTCCTCGCGCCCGGCCAGGTCACCGACACCACGATCAGGACCCGCGTCCACGACGGGCTCATCGAGCACATCGTGCTCGAGCTGTCCGGCGACGGCTTCACCGCCATCGGCGTCATGAACAGGATGAGCGGCGCCAGCGAGGAGACCTGCGAGGTCATGGGCGACGGCACCAAGCGGCGAGTGGTCAACCTGGGCGACGTGATCGACTACGAGGGCGGCGAGCGGCTCGTCCGCAGGCCCGACTGGGTGCCGGTGGCCAGGCAGCGCGGCATCGAGCAGATCTGCCTGGAGTTCCTGGCCGCCGTACGCGAGGAGCGCCGCGTCGACGCGGGCGACGCGCTGGCCACCCACGCCCTCTGCGAGCGGATCGTCGAGCACGCCGGCTAGTCGGTGGGACGCGCGAGCATCGTCCTGTCGGCCCTCGCGAACATGCGGCCGAACACCTTGCCGCCCAGCCGGGTCAGCACGGTGTAGCCCTCGGCGTCGCGCAGCGGGCTCGACGAGGACACCACGCCCGCGATCGCGCCGCCGTACAGCGCGGGGCCGCCGCTGCCGCCCGCGGTGGCGTGGCAGTTGTGGGTCACCATCAGCCCCGGGCCCTTGCGCACGGCCTCGACGGTGTCGCCGACGCACCGGTACAGCGTCGTGCCCGGATAACCCTTGCCCGCCGGGTAGCCGAGCAGTTCGAGGCCGCGCAGCTCGGTGCCGCGCGCGGTGGGCATCGCCTTCAGCCCGCGCCCGGTGACGGCCTCCAGCGGGCGCTCGCGGCGGGCGACGCCGACCAGCCCCACGTCGTACGGCAGCAGGTCCGGCGAGTACGGCCGCGAGCGCCACCTGGCCGGCACCCACGTGCGCACGACCGGCCAGACGCCCAGCTTCGGCCGCCCCCGATCGAAGCCCGGCAGGAACGCGAGGTGTTCGAGCAGCCGCCCGTCGCGGTAGAGGCAGTGCGCCGCCGTCAGCACCAGGCTGCGGCTGCGCGAGCCGATCACCGTCCCCCCGCAGAGCACGTCGGTCTTGGCGACGGGGTCGCGGCCGAGCAGCACCCCCGTCAGCCGCCGCGCCCCCGTGTAGGGGCGCGGGACCGGCGCGTAGCCCAGGCGGTCACCGTCGGGGGTGAGGACGGTGGAAGCGGGAACGTCGCGTTGGGACACCTCGGTGACGGCGGCTGGATCGAGCAGGACGAGGGACAGCACCAACCTGAGCACCCTCACACCCTATGGGGAAGATGATCAGTGCCCTGACCTGCGACATCAATGTTTACCCTAACTTGTGTACGCGGAACCCAGGGCCCGCAGCCGGGCGTGCACGTCCTCGTGGACGGAGGCCCGGCCGAGGTACGCCTTGGGCAGTTTGGCGACCATCGTGTAGTTGGTGTCACAGACGTTCCCGACCGGCGCCTGCCCGGCCTGGCTGACGAGCTGGTAGGCGTCGAGCGTGTCGAGCCCGGTCAGCTCGGAGGTCCAGGTGACGAGGTCGTGCTGGCTGATGCGGTAGGCGTCCTCCAGCGGCCGGGCCGAGCCGGTGGACATCAGGTGCCGGTCGTCCTCCAGCCGCGGCCACGGCGTGGAGACGCCCTTGATCAGCTCGACCGCGACCACGGTGTTCATGGCCGACTCCACGGCGGTGCCGCACACCTCGCCGTGCCCCTGCAGGCCGTGGCCGTCGCCGACGGAGAACAGCCCGCCCTCCACGTTGACGCCGAGGTAGACGGTGACGCCCGCGCGCAGCTCGGGAGTGTCCATGTTGCCGCCGTGGGCGTCGGGGGTGATCGACATGCGGACCTCGTTCGCGCCCGGCGCCACGCCGACCGTGCCGTGCATGGGGTCGAGCGGCAGGTCCACGCTGAAGTCGCTGTTGCGGGCGTGGTAGACGGCCACGTTCCGCTCCAGGTCGATGTCGTAGCGCCAGACCCGCTCCTCCAGCGGCGGGTGCAGCATGGCCGTGGTGTGGGTCGCGGTCAGCGCGCCGAAGTGCGGGAACGTGGTGGAGACCGCCCAGTCCCTGGCCGGGGTGATCGAGACGAAGTGCAGTGCCAGCGTGTCGCCAGGCTCGGCGCCCTCGACGTGGAAGGGGCCCGTCACGGGGTTGAGGTAGGGGAACTCGCACACCTGGGACGGCAGGTCGTCCACGGTACGCACCCGGCCGCCGAAGCAGTCCTCGGTGTAGATCTCCAGGATCGTGCCCGGCCGTACCTTGCCGACGGCCGCGCGCCCCCCGAAGGTGTAGCTCAGCTCTTCCGGCGCGGGGTGGTAGGAGACGACGTTCACTTGACCTCCGTGGGAAGTTCGGGCCGGCGTCCCACCACGTAGGAGACGCCGATGACGACCAGGCCGATCGCGAGCCAGACGCCGCCGACCCACTGCGCGGCGACGTTCTGGTTGATGACGACGGCCACCAGCACCGCGAAGCCGATCGCGGGCGCGATGAGGTGCGCCCAGATGTTCCGGCTGCGCTTCTTGATCATGTAGTGGACGACCACGGCGACGTGGAGCAGCAGGAACGCGCTCATCGCACCGAAGTTGACCAGGGAGGCGAGCTCCCCGATGCCATTGTCGCGCAGGCTCATGAAGACGCCGAGCGTGACCGACACGGCGGCCACCGCGAACGTCGCGTTGACCGGCACCCTGTGCTTGGGATGCACCTTCGCCAGGAACGCGGGCAGCTGCCGGTCGCGGGCCATCGCGAACAGCAGCCGCGAGGTGGCGGCCTGGGCGACCAGCGAGTTGGCGAAGCCCCAGGCGATGGCGGTGGCGACGGCGGTGAGCACGGACAGCCATGGTCCGCCGGCGAAGGCCGCCGTGTCGTAGAAGGCGTTGCCGGTGAGGTCGCCTTCGGCGATCAGCTGCTCCCTGTTCGGGGTGAGCAGCGCGGCCACCCACGTCTGCACCACGAACAGCACCGCGGCCACGCCCAGCGCGGCGACCATGGAACGGCCGAGCCTGCGCGCGTCCTCGCGGTTCTCCTCGGCGAGCGTCGAGATGCCGTCGAAGCCGAGGAACGACAGCACCGCCACCGACGCCGCGGCGAACACGACGGTCCAGGTGAAGGAGGAGGAGTCGAAGAGCGGGGTGAGCGCGCCCGCCTGCGCCTTGCCCTGGGCCAGTGCGACGCCGCCGACCACCAGGAAGATCGCCAGCACGGCCAGCTCGGCGACCAGCATGATCCGGGTGATCCTGGCCGTCATCTGGATGCCCAGGTAGTTGACGACGGTGTTGAGCAGCACGAACGCCACCAGCCACGCCCAGACGGGGACGGCCGGGACGAACGAGTTCATCGCCGTGCTCGCCACCAGATAGAGCAGCGAGGGCACGAGCACGTAGTCCAGCAGGATCGCCCAGCCGGCGAAGAAGCCGACGGGGGCCGCGATGCCGCGCCCCGCGTAGGTGTAGACCGAGCCGGCCATCGGGAACGCCCTGGCCATCTGCGCGTACGACAGCGCGGTGAACGCCATCGCCACGAGCCCGATGACGTACGCCAGCGCCACCATGCCGTGCGAGATGGAGAAGACGTTGCCGAAGATGCCGAAGGGCGCGATCGGCACCATGAAGATCAGGCCATAGATCATCAGGTCGGCGAAACCCAGGGACCGCTGGAGTTCCTGGCGGTAGCCGAACTGCTCGACTGTGCTCATGTACGGCTCCTAGCTGCTAAGGGGGCGATTGGCACCTTAGAGCCAAAGCTTTCTACTGAAAAGATTTCTCCAGAAAGAAATCAAGGCCGTCGGCCCTGCCGAGGTGGACGGGGTGGCGCACCTGGTGGTCGAGCAGCGTCAGCGTGCCCCGCGCGCTGGTGATCGTGGTGCCGTCGGCCACCGCGTCCAGCGCGGGCACCGCCAGCGAGCCGGCCCGCGCGCACAGCGCCGCCAGCATCGCCACCGCCTCGTAGCAGCCGTGGCCGTGCGCGTTGAGCAGCGGCGCGTCCGCGCCGAACCGGGCCGCGTAGCGTTCGGCGAAGCCCTGGCCGGCCTCCGTGGGCAGGTTGCGGAAGTAGCCCATCGAGGCGTACAGGCCGCCCGTGACGTCGCCGCCGATGCCCAGCAGGCCGTGCTCCTCCAGCGCCCCGCACAGCCGCACCGCGCTCAGTCCCGCCGCCGCGTACGCCCGGTTGAAGGCCACCAGGTCGCTGCCGATCAGCGTCAGCAGGATCGCGTCAGGCCGGGCGTCGGCCACCCGGTCCAGCCGGCGCACGGCCTGCCCGTACGCGACGAGGCTCTCGCCCACCACCGTGGCGCCCGCCGCGCGCAGCCGCCCGCGCGCCCTGGCGTGCACCAGGCGCGGCCAGATGTAGTCGTTGCCCAGCAGGTACCAGCGGCGGGCGTGGGAGGCGGTCAGCCGGTCGATGCCGGGGACGAGCTGCCTGTCGGGGGTCTCGCCCAGGAAGTAGACGCCGGGCGTGCGGCCGCCGCCCTCGTACGGAGGCGCGTACACGAACGGCACCCGCCCCGCGATCGCCGCCACCACCGCCACCCGCACGTCGCTGGCGTGCGCCCCGGCCACGGCGGAGATCGTGCCGGACCGCACGAGACCGGCCACCTCGCCCGCGACCTGCGGCGCGGGCCGCCCGCCGTCGATGAGCACCAGCTCGACCGGCCGGCCCAGCATGCCGCCCCTGCCGTTGATCTCCTCGGCGGCCAGCACCGCGCAGTTGATCGCGCAGGGCCCCATCAGACCGAGCACCCCCGACACGGGGACGACCAGCGCGATCCTGATCGCGTCGGAGGGGAGGAGCCGCGCTTCGAGAGGATCGACCGTCGCCGCCACGCCGACGAGTATCCTCCTCTACAACCCCCCGACGAAAGGACCACATCGATGACCGCTCATGGGCTCGGGTCCTCACTCGCCTACTTGCTGAGCCGTGCGGAGCGCAGCGTCAACCGGGGGCTCGCGGCGGTGCTCGCCGGCGAGGGGGTCACCGTCGAGCAGTGGCGCATCATGCGGGCGCTGGCCGACGGGCGGGGCGAGTCGATGGGCGAGCTGGCCGAGGCGGTGCTGATGCCGCATCCCACGCTGACCAAGGCCGTCGACCGGCTCATCGACCGCGCGCTGGTCTACCGCGGCCCGGCCAAGGGCGACCGGCGGCGGGTGGCGGTGTTCGTCTCAGGGCGGGGGGCCGAGCTGCTGGCCCGCATCGACGGCGCCGTGGCCGAGCAGCAGGGGCTGATCGCGCTGGCGTTCGGCGCCGAGCGCACCGAGCAGCTCATGCGCGACCTGGAGAGCCTGGTCACCGCCCTCGACCACGCCGAGCTGAAGACCTGAGCCCACGCCGCTGCCCGCTAAACGCCGCCGCCCGCTGAACGCCGCCGCCCCCGGAGCGCCCCGGCCCCGGACCGCCCCGGCCCCCTGACCGTCTGAGGGCGTCAGCTTCCCTCGCGCTTCTTGGCGGAGTCGGCCCAGATGATGGCCACCACGCCGGCCGCCGCCACCCCCAGATAGCCCGGCAGCGGCAGGTCCACCAGCCGATGCAGAAAGCCCCAGTTGCTGTCGAACCACATCCGCCCGGCGAACCCGGCGAGCCCCTGGATGATGGCGATCACGCCGACGATGTTGACGATTCCTCTCATGCGTCAAGGCTCGCAACACGAGGCCCGCCCCGGCATCGAACCTTGGGCGGGCCTCCTGCTACTAAAGTCGCGCGCTCACGGGTAGAGGCCGCGCATCCGGTGCGCCTCGGCCACCCGGCTCACGCCGATGACGTGCGCCGCCTGCCTGAGCGTCAGCCCGCGCTCGGAGGCCAGCGCCTTCACCTCGTCGAAGGCGTTCAGCATCAGCTCGCGCAGCTTGAGCTCGATCTCGCCCGAGCTCCACGAGCACGCCTGCAGGTTCTGCACCCACTCCAGGTACGACACGATCACCCCGCCGGCGTTGGCGAGGATGTCCGGCACGACCGTGGTGCCGTTGGCCGCGAGTATCTCGTCGGCCTCGGGCGTGGTGGGCCCGTTGGCGCCCTCCACGACCAGGCGGGCGCGGACCCTCGGCGCGTTGGCCTCGGTGATGACGCCTTCGAGCGCGGCCGGGACGAGCACGTCCACGTCCAGCTCGAACAGGTCGTCGTGGGCCATCGCGTCGGCCTGGGCGTACCCGAGCACGCCGCCGCTCTCGGCGACCCACGCGCGCAGCGCGGCGACGTCGAGCCCGCGCCCGTCGTGGACGGCGCCGGTGATGTCGGAGACCGCGACGACCTTGCAGCCGGCGTCGGCGAGGTATTGGGCGGCGAGCGCCCCCACCTTGCCGAAGCCCTGCACGGCCACGGTCACGCCCTCGGGCGAGCGGCCGAGCGCGGCCAGCGCCGCGATCTGCACGCCGCGCGAGGTCGCGCCGCCGCGGCCGAGCGAGCCGCCCAGCGTCATGGGCTTGCCGGTGACCACCCCTGGCACCGAATAGCCCGCGTTGACGCTGTAGGTGTCCATGATCCAGGCCATGGTCTGCTCGTCGGTGCCGACGTCGGGGGCCGGGATGTCCTTCTCCGGGCCGATCAGCGGCAGGATCTCGTTGACGTAGCGGCGGGTGAGCCGCTCCAGCTCGCGGGTGGTGAGCCGGGTCGGGTCCACGGCCACGCCGCCTTTGGCGCCGCCGTACGGGATGCCGACCAGTGCGCACTTCCACGTCATCCACATGGCGAGTGCGGTGACCTCGTGGATGTCGGTCGCCGGATGAAAGCGGATGCCGCCCTTGGCGGGCCCGCGCGAGACGTTGTGCTGGACCCGGAAGCCCTGGACGACGTCCAGGCTGCCGTCCTCGCGCCGCACCGGGACCGAGACGGTCAGCGAGCGGCGGGGCGTGGCCAGCATCGTGCGGAGCCCGTCGTCCAGGCCGAGGTGCGCGGCGGCCCGGTCGAGCTGGTGCAGGGCGGAGTCGAGGGCTTGACGGCCCGGGGTGATCAGGGCCGGCGTCGTTGACGGCACCATGATGCTCATGGAAGAAATTCCTCCTGTTATGTACGCCCTATTGCGGGAAAAGGCGCCATTGCCATTCCCTTTGGGCGTTGTTGTTACGATCATCCTAGAGCGGGTGGTTTGACCTTGCCTAGTTGTCGATGAGATCCAGGCCGGTGATCGAGATGCCGCGGTCGTGCCACTCTGGCAGGCTTACGAGCGCAGAGTGTGCCGAAACGTCGAATCGGGGGGTGACATGACCGCACTCGTGGTGGGGCCGATGCTCAGATACGTCGACTCCGTCAGCGCCTCGATCTGGGTGGAGACCGCCGAACCCTGCACGGTCGCCGTCGAGGCGGACGGCAGGACTTACCGGTCGCCTACCTTCACCGTGCACGGTCACCACTACGCGATCGTGGATCTCGTTGAGTTGTCCCAGGATATCGCGTCGTACACGGTCAGTTGCGACGGGGAGCAGGTATGGCCACCGGCGGGTCGCCCGCCGAGCCGCATCCGGCTGCTGCCCGCCGCGGGGGTGCGGCGGCTGGCGTTCGGATCGTGCCGCACCAGCGTGCCCCACGACGCCTTCCACGTGCGTACGCACGGTGACGACGTGCTGCGCGCCTACGGCGAGCACCTCGCCCAGGCCGGCGAGGACGAGTGGCCCGACCTGCTGCTGCTCCTCGGCGACCAGGTCTACGCCGACAGCCCGTCGCCCGACATGCTGGCCTTCATCCGCTCCCGCAGGGGCGACACCGAGCCCCAGGGGGAGATCGCCGACTTCGAGGAGTACGCCGAGCTCTACCGCCAGGCGTGGACCGAGACCGAGATCCGCTGGCTGCTGTCCACCGTGCCGACGGCGATGATCTTCGACGACCACGACCTGCGCGACGACTGGAACACCTCCCAGCCCTGGCGCGAGCAGATGGCCAGGACGCCGTGGTGGCAGCGCCGGGTCGTCGCCGGCCTCGGCGCCTACTGGGTCTACCAGCACCTCGGCAACCTCTCACCGGCCGAGCGCGCCGAGGACCCGCTGCTCGCCCAATTGATGGCCGGCGACGGGGGAGCGGCGCTCGACGCGTTCGCCGAGAAGGCCGACGCCGAGCCCAGCAGCAACCGCTGGAGCTACGCCCGCGACCTCGGCAGCGCCCTGCTGATCATGGTCGACACCCGGTGCGCCAGGCAGCTCACCCCCGGCGACCGTCGCATGCTCGACGCCGAGGAGTGGGCGTGGCTGGAGGAGGAGGTGCGCAAGCCCGCCGAGCGGCTCATCATCGGCTCGTCGATCCCGTTCCTGCTGCCCGAGGGCGTCCACGGCGTCCAGAACTGGAACGAGGCCCTGGCCGACGGCAAGTGGGGGCCGCTCGTCCGCCGCTGGTCGGAGACGTTCAGGCAGGCCATCGACCTGGAGCACTGGGCGGCCTTCCGCCGCTCGTTCGAGGACCTCGCCCGGCTGCTCGTCGCGCTCGGCAAGCCGGCCTACATCCTGTCGGGCGACGTCCACTACTCCTACCTCGCCAAGGCCGACCGCGGGCAGGTCTTCCAGCTCGTCTGCTCGCCCATCCGCAACCCGCTCAGCCGGATGCTGCGCTGGGCCAACGTCTTCACCCAGTTCTCCATCGCCACCCTGGTCGGCAGCCTGCTGGCGCGCCTGGCCGGCGTCCCGCGCCCGCCGTTCCGCTGGCGCATCACCAAGGGCCCCTGGTTCCAGAACGCGCTGGCCACGCTCGACCTGCCGAACACGGTCACCTGGTACGGCTCCACCGGCGAGGTCGTCGCACCCATCGACACCACCGAGCTGCGCTGACCCTAAGATCGGCCGCATGCTTGCCGATCCCTATGCCCCTGCCGTGCCCTTCTACGACCTCTTCCACGAGGACGGCCACGTGCCGGCGATCCGCGAGTCGCTGCCGCCGCTGCTCGCCGGAGTGCGGCGTGGCGTCCTGGAGATCGGCGCGGGCACCGGCCTGATCACCGAGGTCATCGCCCGTGCCACGCGGGGTGAGATCTACGCCGTCGAGCCGTCGCCCGGCATGCGCTCGGTGCTGGTCAACCGGCTGGCCCACGACCCCGAGCTGCTGCGCCGGGTGACCGTGCTGCCCTGCGGCGGGCTGGAGGCGAAGGTGGACGAGCCCGCCGAGGCGGTCGTGATGATCTCGGTGCTGCAGAGCTTCACCGCCGCCGAGCGGCCCGAGCTGTGGCGGGTGCTGGCCGGGCAGCTGGAGCGGGACGGGCGGCTGGTGTTCAACTGGCGTGACCGCGACCTGCCCAGGCCGGAGGACGGGCCGGGGGTCATGGGGTCGTACGCCGTGGGGCGGCACACGTACGAGGTGGCCGGGCAGGTGCTCGACGTCACCGGTGACAGCGTCACCTCGCGCTTCCTCTACCGGGTCAGGCAGGGCGGCCTGCTCCTCAGCGAGGACGAGGTGGTGAGCACCGTCCACCGGCCGGCCGGCGCGGTGCTGGCGGCCGAGCTGAAGGAGGCGGGCTTCGTCCAGGACGACGCCCCCGACGGCATGCAGGTGTGGCGCGCCTCCTGAGCGCGCGTGAGGGCCGGAGGCGTGACCTCCGGCCCCCGCGTCACCTGCTCTGCAGCTCGTAGACGGCGTCCACGAGCTGGTCGAGCGCCCAGTGGAGGTCGTCCTCCGAGACCACGATGGGCGGGGCCAGCCGGATCGTGGAGCCGTGGGTGTCCTTGGCCAGCACGCCGCGCTTCAGCAGCGCCTTCGACACCTCCCGCCCGGTGCCGACATCGGGGTGGATGTCCACGCCCGCCCACAGCCCGCGCCCGCGCACCTCGATCACCGCGCCGTGCCCCACCAGCTCGCGCAGCCTGCCGAGCATCAGCTCGCCCAGCTTGGCGGCCCTGGCCTGGAACTCGCCGGTGTTGAGTATCTCGATCACGGCGTTGGCGACCGCGCAGGCCAGCGGGTTGCCGCCGAACGTGGAGCCGTGCTGGCCCGGATGGATGACGCCGAGCACGTCGCGGTCGGCCGCGATGGCCGACACCGGCACCACGCCGCCGCCGAGCGCCTTGCCCATGACGTAGATGTCGGGTACGACGCCCTCGTGGTCGCAGGCGAACGTGTGGCCGGTGCGCCCGAGCCCCGACTGGATCTCGTCGGCGATCAGCAGCACGCCCTCGGCCGAGCACAGCTCCCGCAGCTCGGTCAGGTAACCGTCCGGCGGCACCAGCACCCCGGCCTCGCCCTGGATCGGCTCGACCAGCACGGCCACCGTCGCCGCGTCCATGGCCTCGCGGACCGCCTCGGCGGAGCCGTACGGGACGATGCGGAAGCCCGGCGTGTACGGGCCGAAGCCGTCGTGCGCGTCGGGATCGGTGGAGAAGCTGATGATCGTCGTCGTACGGCCGTGGAAGTTGCCGTCCATGACGATGATGTTGGCCTGGTCGGGCTCGACGCCCTTGACCTCGTAACCCCACTTGCGGGCCACCTTGATCGCGGTCTCGACGGCCTCGGCGCCGGTGTTCATGGGCAGGACCATGTCCTTGCCCGTCAGGTCGCCGAGCCCGGCGCAGAACTGCGCGAACTGGTCATGGTAGAAGGCGCGGCTGGTCAGCGTGAGCCGCTCGAGCTGCTCGCGCGCCGCCTCGATGATCTTCGGGTGGCGGTGGCCGAAGTTCAGCGACGAGTAGCCGGACAGGCAGTCGAGGTAACGCTTGCCCTCGACGTCGGTGACCCACGCGCCGTCGGCCTCGTGGATGACGACGGGCAGTGGATGGTAGTTGTGCGCGCTGCGGCGCTCGCTTATCTCGATCAGCTCTGCGCTGGTGATCATGTCAGTTGTCCCCCCTGATCTCCAGTGTGCAGCACTTGGGGCCGCCACCCGCCTTGCGAAGCTCCGACAGGTCGACGGGGATCACCTCGTACCCGCGCCGCTTGAGTTCCAACTGCAGGTCGGTCGCCTCGGCGTTGATGACCACGTTCGTGCCGTCGCTGACCGCGTTGAGACCGAGCACCTCGGCGTCCTGGGCGGTCGCGAGCACCGCGTCGGGGAACATGCGGCGCAGCACCGCGAGGCTCCCGGGCGAGAACGCCTCGGGGTAGTAGGCCACGTTGCGCCCGTCGAGCGGGAACAGCGCCGTGTCCAGGTGGTAGAAGCGCGGGTCCACCAGCGTCAGCGAGACGACCGGGCGGCCGAGGTACTCCTGCGCCTCCTGGTGGGCCACCACGTCCGTACGGAAGCCGGTGCCGGCCAGGATGACCTCGTCGAGGGTGAGGAAGTCGCCCTCGCCCTCGTTGACGTGCGCCGGCTCCATCCCCGGGTAGCCGCGCTCGGCGAACCAGCGCAGGTAGGCGGGCCCCTCCGCGGCGCGCTGCGGATAGGCGAAGCGGGCGCCGTAGACGCGGCCGCCCGCGACCAGCGCGCCGTTCGCGGCGAACACCATGTCGGGCAGGCCGTCGATCGGCTCGATCAGGCTCACCTCGTGCCCGAGCTCCTCGTACGCCGACTTCAGGCCCTCCCACTGCCGGACCGCGATGTCACGGTCGGCGCCCGCCTCAGGATGCATCCACGGGTTGATGGCGTACTCGACCGCGAAATAGTCCGGGCGACACATGAGGAAGTGTTTGGGCATGCAGCCCTCCATCGGCTCTCTAAGCAGGGAAAACTCCACGATGCGGAGATGAGGACAGCCTAAGAACGCCCATTCGGGCGGCCAAGGGCTTGACATTGCGCGTTCACGCGAATCCGTTGCTTGTCTCAGCCCATCAACGGGGATTCGTTGCGCGCCTCCGGCACCGAGGCGCCCGGTGGTGTGTCGATGAGCCGCGACAGCACGATCGCGCTCTTGGTCCGCACCACGAACGTCTCCGCCGCGATGCGCTCGATCACCCGCTCCACGTGCCGCACGTCGGTGGCCCTGATGTGCAGCAGCGCGTCGGCCTCGCCGGTGATCGTGGCCGCCGCCACCACTTCCGGGAACTTCGCCACCGCCAGCGCGATGTCCGACGGCTTGGTCTTGCCCTGGCAGAACAGCTCGACGTACGCCTCCGTCGTCCAGCCCAGCGCCTGCGGCGCCACCCGCGCGCTGAACCCGGTGATCGCCCCCGCCTGCCGCAACCGGTCGACCCTGCGCTTGACCGCCGAGGCGCTCAGCCCGACCCGGTGGCCGATCTCGGCATAGGTCTGGCGGGCGTCGTCCACGAGCGCCGCGATGATGTCACGATCGAGCCGGTCCAGTTCCACGCGCTCTGTATACCTCCTGGCCAGGCTGGCGCGCGACGAGGGGCGCGCGGGAGACTGGGCCGGCTGATCGTTGATTGGAAGGTATCCGCAGAAATGAGCACCGCAAGCTTCCCCGAGGGCTTCGAGTGGGGAGTGTCGACGTCGGCCTTCCAGATCGAGGGGGCCACGAACATCGACGGCCGCGGCCCGTCGATCTGGGACACCTTCTCCGTGGACCGGGTGGAGACGTGCGACCACTACCACCGCTATCCGGAGGACGTCCGGTTGATGCGGGAGCTGGGCCTCGGCTCCTACCGGTTCTCGATGAGCTGGCCGCGGATCTCCCCCGACGGCGGCGGCAAGCTCAACGCGGCCGGGCTGGACTTCTACGACCGGCTGGTGGACGAGCTGATCGGCGCCGGCATCAGGCCGTACGCGACGCTCTACCACTGGGACCTGCCGCAGGCGCTGGAAGATCGCGGCGGCTGGCCGTCGCGTGACACGGCGCTGCGCTTCGCCGACTACGCCGCCGCCGTGCACCAGCGGCTCGGCGACCGGGTGCGCACCTGGTTTACGCTGAACGAGCCGTGGGTGGCCGCCTTCCTCGGCTACGGCGCCGGCATCCACGCGCCCGGGCGCACGTCGGCCGCCGAGGCGTTCGCCGCCGCCCACCACATGCTGCTCGGCCACGGCCTGGCCGTGCGGGCGCTGCGCGAGGCGGGCGCCGCCGAAGTGGGCGTCGTGCTCAACATCTCGCCCGTCATGACCCCCGCCCAGGTCAGCGATCCCGGCCGGCGGGCGTCGGAGGAGGACGCGGCGGCCGTCGCCAGGATCGACACGCTGGTCAACCGGCAGTTCCTGGAGCCCATGCTGCGCGGGGCGTACCCGGAGGAGCTGCTGCCGGTCATCGAGCGGCACGGCGGGCTCGGCCACGTCCACGACGGCGACCTGGAGACCATCGGGCAGCCCATCGACCTGCTCGGCGTCAACTACTACGCGCCGCTCGTCGTGCAGGCCCAGCCCAGCGAGCCCGCCGACCCCGCCTACCCGGGCAGCGAGGGCGTGCTGTTCTGCACGGTGCCCACCGCCGTCACCGCCATGGGCTGGCCCATCGTGCCCGGCTGCCTGTCGCAGCTGCTGGGCCGGCTCACCCGCGAGTACCCCGGGCTCGAACTCATGATCACCGAGAACGGCGCCGACTTCGTGGACGTGGTGACCGGCGACGGCATCCACGACGTCGATCGCATCAGCTTCATCGAGGAGCACCTGCGCGCCCTGCGCGCCGCGCTCGACGCGGGCGCCGACGTACGCGGCTACCTCGCCTGGACGCTGCTCGACAACCTCGAATGGGTGGACGGCTACCAGCGCAAGTTCGGCCTCGTGCACGTCGACTTCGCCACGCAGCGGCGGCGGCTCAAGGACAGCGCCCTGTGGTACCGCGACGTCGTACGCCGCAACGGCCTGGCCGAGACCCCGCCCAAGCGCCCCACGCTGGAGACCGTGGCCGCTCGCGCCGGCGTCTCCCGGGCCACCGTCTCCCGCGTCGTCAACGGCGAGTCGTCGGTGAGCCCCGAGGTCAGGACCGCCGTCATGCGGGCCGTCAACGAGCTCGGCTACGTGCCCAACCTGGCCGCCCGCAGCCTCGTCACCCGCAGGACCAACGCGGTCGCGCTCGTGCTGTCGGTGCCCAGGCAGGGCGGCGGCGACGCGCTGACCGCGGCCGTCGTCCAATACGTCACCAGCCTGCTCGAAGGCGCCGGCAAGCAGATCACGCTCATGCTCGCCGACACCGCGGAGAGCCACCGGCGCATCGTCGCCCACGTGGAGGCGCGGCTGGCCGACGGCGTCGTGCTGCTGCCGCCCGACCGGGCCGACACGCTGGCCGAGCGGCTATCCCGCACCGGGGTGCCGGTGGTGCTGCTGGGCAAGCCGGAGATCGCGTCGCTGGTGCCGTACGTGGACGTGGACAACGCGGGCGGCGCGGCGGCGGCCACCGAGCACCTGCTGGAGCGGGGGCGGCGGCGCGTCGGCATGGTGTGCGGGCCGATGGACCTGGTGACCGTCCAGGACCGGCTGGCCGGGCACCGGGCGGCGCTTCGGCGGGCGGGCCTGCAGCCGCACCTGGCGCCCGCCGACGACCTCACCAGGGCCGCGGGCGCCGGCGCGATGCGGCGGCTGCTCGCCGACGACCCCGCGCTCGACGCCGTGTTCGCCGCGACCGACCAGCTCGCCATCGGCGCCATGCGGGCGCTGCGCGAGGCGGGGCGGCGGGTGCCGGACGACGTGGCGGTGGTGGGCTTCGACGACATCGACGCCGCCTCGGCCACCACGCCCGCGCTCACCACCGTCCGGGTGCCGGTCGCCGACCAGGCGCTGGCGCTGGCCCGGCTGCTGCTGTCGCGCCTTGAGGGCCGCCACACCACCTCGGTCGTGCTGCCCGCCCGGCTCGTCGTGCGCGAGTCGGCCTAGATCTGCCGCTCGAACAGCTCGGGGAAGACCTTCGACACCTTCGCCAGCAGGTACTCGCCGTACGTGCCGGTGAAGTCGACCTGGCCGTCCCAGCGGCGGCCCGGCGCGTACGGCAGGGGCGGCACCTCGCTGTCCCAGCCCGGGTCGAAGAAGAACGGGAAGCTGAGCCGCTCGTTGCCGCTGCGGTTGCGCACGCGGTGCGGCGTCGAGCGGTAGCGGCCGCCGGTGAGCTTGTCGAGCATGTCGCCGATGTTGCACACGAACGTGCCCTCCAGCGGCGGCGCCTCCACCCAGCCCGATCGCGTGTGCACCTGGAGGCCGCCGTTGGCGTCCTGGAGGAGGAGGGTGAGCAGGCCGTAGTCGGTGTGCTCGCCGACACCCCACGTGTCGGGGTCGTCCGGCGGGCCAGGCGGGTAGTGGAAGATCCGGAACAGGATGGTCGGGTCGGCCGTGTAGCCCGTACGGAAGTAGCCCTCGTCCAGCCCCAGGCTGAGCGCGACGCCCGCCATGACCGCCTGGCCGACCTCCGTCATCTTGTCCAGGTAGTCCAGCACCGCCGCGCGCAGCTCGGGCACCTGGGCGGGGAACAGGTTGGGGCCGTGCAGCGGGTGCGGCCCCGGCGGCTCCTCGGCGCCGAAGTAGACGCCCTCCTTCAGGTCGGGCCGGCCCGAGGTCAGCTCGCCGCCGACCGGGAAGAAGCCGCGCCAGGCCCGGCCGCCGCGCTCCATCGCGATCTCGTTCTTGACCTCGTCGGGCAGCGCGAAGAAGCGCCTGGCGGCGGCGTCGAGCCGGTCGATCAGCTCGGCCGGCACGCCGTGGCCGCGGATGTAGAAGAACCCGCTGTCGCGGCAGGCCGCGCCGATCGCCTCGGCCACGGCCTCCTTGCCCGCTTCGTTGCCCGCTTCCTCGCCGGGGCCTCCGGTGACGAGCGGGGACACATCGATGATCGACAATTCACTCACGCGGCTCATTGTTCCCCCATTTCGCCCATCGGCGACGGCATCAGGGGCCCGGGATTTAGCATCGGAGGCAGCACCCCTCGTGCCCGCTGGGGAGGACCGATGCGTCCCATCCGCCGCAACCGCCGCGTCGGTTCCCGCGTGCCCGGCCAGCCCGGCGACGAGGTCACCCGCATCGCGCCCGCGGTGGCGTACGACGGCGACCTCTACCGCATGCCCGACTGGGCGCAGCGCCGCCGCGCCGAACGCGAGCTGGGCCGCGCCCACGCCGCCGACGGCCAGATCGACACGCTCACCCTGCAGACCGGCAGCGTGCCGCGCTTCCACGAGCTGGAGGACGAGCGGCTGGCCGAGCTGGCCGCCATCGAGGAGCGCACGGAGCAGGAGATCCAGCGGGCGCGGGCCGAGTTCGAGGGGCAGAAGATCCGCCTCGCGGAGTCGCAGCGGACCTTCGGCGAGGCCAGGCAGGCCCTGGACGAGACCCGGCGCCAGGTCGCCGAGCTGGAGCAGCCCAGCCGCCGCCCCGGCGACGGCCGGCCCAGCTCGATCGCGATCTCCGGCAGCCGCTGGCCGGTCGTCCGCCGCTGGCTGCCCGCCGCGCTCCTGCTGCTGCTCCTGCTGATCGTCGAGGTGCCGATCCTCTACCAGGTCATCCTGAGCTGGGGCGACAGCGTCGCGATGACCGCGCTGCTCGCCGCGGGCGCCGCCCTGATCATGCTGGTGGCCCCCCACATGTACGGCCGCGCGTTCCGCTCCTGGCAGGAGCACGGAAGCCCGGCCAAGGGCCGCTGGCTGCTCATCCTCGCCGCGCTCGTGTGGCTCGGCCTCATCGGCGCCGTCGCCGTGCTGCGCCGCGACGCGCTCGTCCGGCCGCTGGTCGTGGACGGCGAGCAGATCGGGCCCGCCTCGGAGGGCGTCGGGCAGCTGCCCACCATGATCCTGCTGCTGGCCCTGCTGGTGGCGACCGCGCTCATCGCCGCCGACCTCGGCCGCCGCATGCACAACCCCAACGACCGGCGGCTGTGGGAGCTGCGGGCCAAGCGCGACGCCGAGGCCGCGGCGTGCGCCGCCGCGCAGGCCGCCTGCCAGCGGGACGCGAGTTACGCCGAGAGCATCGCCCAATACCTGCAAGGGGCCGAGCGGCGGCGGGACGGGCGGTTACGCCGGCTCGGCAGCGGCTTCGACAGCCTGGCCACGGCGTACCTGGGCGGCGTCGTGGAGGGGCTGCGGGACCCGGAGGCGGCGAGCTGGGCAGAACGGATCATCGCCCGCCGCCGCACCGCCTGACGGCCGCTGGGGCCCTTCCCGGGCCCCAGCGGCTGCGGTCAGGAGGTCGAGAACGTGAACCAGTTGACGTTGACGAAGTCGGCCGGCTGCCCGGAGGAGAAGGTCAGGTACACGGTGTGCGTGCCCGTCACCCCCGAGATGTTGGCGGGGATCGTCCGCCAGCTCTGCCAGCTGCCCGTGCCGGCCAGGGCGAAGTCACCGATGGGCGGCGCCGTGGGGCTGTCCAGCCTGACCTGGACGAGTCCGCTCACCCCCGCCGCCGCGCCCGACGCCACCCTGGCCTTGAACTGGGTGGCGGGCGTCGAGCCGAACTTCACGCCGTCGTAGCGCAGCCAGTCGCCGTTGGCGATGGCGCCGACGTTCTGGCCGCCGCCCGAGTCGGTGGTGGTCTCCACGATCGTGCCCGACTGGGCCGAGTAGCGCTCGGCCTGGATGGTCGAGCGGGCGTCGACGTCGCCGGGCGGGTCGGTCGGCGGGTCGGTCGGGTCGGTGCCGCCGCCACCGCTCTGCCAGACCGCCACGTAGTCGACCACCATCGGCCGGCCAGGCACGGTGGCCGCGGTCGGCGTCTGGCCGCCGAGCGCGTTCGGGAACGCGCCGCCCATCGCCACGTTGAGCAGCAGGAAGTAGCCGGCGTGGCCGGTCATGTTGTTCCACGTGGTGGCGTCGAACCTGGACTGGCTCAGGCTGTGGAACAGCTGGCCGTCCACGTACCAGCGGAGCTGGTTGGGGGAGACGCTGCGGTCCCATTCGAAGCGGTAGCTGTGGAAGGCCGACTGGCAGGTCGAGCCGGGGCAGGCGCGGCTGGCGCTCAGGCCGTTGGTCTCCTCGCACGGGCCGCCGGGGTTGACGCCGCAGTGGAGCACTCCCCAGACGGAGTTGAGTCCGTTGACGTTCTCCATGATGTCGAACTCGCCGATGGCCGGCCAGTTCCAGTAGTTCCCCCGGTACGGCGCCCCGAGCGCCCAGAACGCCGGCCAGTAGCCCAGGGCGGCCTGACCGGTCACGTTCGGCATCTGCAGGCGGCTCTCGATGCGCAGGACGCGGCCGTCGGCGGGCTTGAAGTCGGCGCGCCTGGTCTCGATGCGGGCCGAGGTCCACTCGCCCGACGAGCTGCGCAGCGGGGTGATGCGCAGGTTGCCTGAGCCGTCGAGGCTGAGGTTGGCGGTGCTGTCGGTGTAGCGCTGGATCTCGCCCGTTCCCCAGTTGCCGGGGCCGCCCGGGTAGCCGTGGCCGGTGTCGATGATCCAGTTGCTGGAGGAGGGGAGGGTGTTGGCCGGGCCGTTGAAGTCGTCCGCCCAGACCAGCGACCAGCCGGACGGGGTGGCGGGGACGGAGGCCGAGGCGCTGGTGGCCACCTGGACGAGCAGGCCGCCGAGTGCGGCCAGCGCCGCGGCGACCGCCGCCAAGCGGCGCCTGTGCCTGTTCACACGGGTCATCATCGCTCCATGGGGGTGCAGAGGGACGTGAGAGCGCTCTCTCCGCAGTGTGGACGCTGGGCTTACCTGCTGTCAACATTCCGCACCCGGCTCCTGACTGCGTGGTGAAAAGCCCATGGGCTGACGTGCGGAGAGCGCTCTCGCAGGTTCAGAGCAGGTCTACCGTGGTCGCGCCCGCCGCCTCGAACGCCTCCCGCCAGAAGCCCTCCAGCAGCGGGAACCGGTCGGGGCTCGACGTCTTCGCGCGCAGGAAGCCGTGCACCACCACCGAGTACCCGGACATGTCGGGCAACAGCCGGCCGTCCCGCAGCTCCTTGATCTTCTGCCGGCGGCCGTCCTCGCTCAGGTCCAGGCGGTTGACGTCCAGCTCGCCCCGGTTGTCGATCAGGTCGCTGAACACGATGACCTGGTGCGGCCGGTCCGGCTGCCGCCGCGCGTCGAGCTGCTTGACCAGGTAACGGAGCGCGCCCAGCACATCGGAGCCGTCGCCCTCCGTCGGGCAGCCGAACAGCGCCACCGCCCTCGGCAGCACCTCCCGCATCCTGTGCTGCCTCACCCGCTCCTCCACCACCGGGTTGTCGTTGGGGTTCTCCGCCCGGGTGGCCGCCAGGGAGACCGGGTCCTGGCGGCACGTGCTGCTCTCCGAGCTGCCGGTCACCGCCGCGAACCCGATCCAGTCGCACCCGCCGGCGAAGGCGGGGAGCTTCGAGGTGACGTCGTTCCTGGACGTGGCCGGGTCGGCGTACGTGGTGGAGTCCACGATCGCCCCGCACACCGCGCCGGGCTCCGTCCCGCACCCCGCCACCACCCCGCCCGCCAGCACCAGCCCGCCGAGCGCGGCCACCGCCCTCCGCATCCCGGCCATCAGTCGCGGTCCTCAGAGGTCTCGGGCGGGGGAGTGAGCTCGGGGGGCAGGACCTCGGCGTGCCAGGCGTCGATGCGCTCCTCGACCTCGCGCAGGATCCGCCCGATCTCCTCGCGCCCCGCCACCGCCGCCTCCCCGCCCCCCGTCATGGCGACGACCTCGCCCTTCCACAGGGAAGGGATCTCCTCCTTGCGCGGATGAGCGCGTAACACCCCGCTCTTGTACGCCGCGATCAGCAGCTCGGCCCTGGCGTGCACCGCCTCCACCTCGTGGTCCCGCTCGATCAGCGCGCTCTCCCACTCCTGCGTGAGGTGCTCGATGCGGGCGCGGGCCCGCTGCACGGCGGCGTCCGACTCCTCGACGGCCGTGCGCCGCCGCGCCTCCTCCCGCCGCGCCCTGGCCTCGGCGATCGAGATGAACGGGTCGGGGTCGTCGGGCGCGGGCAGGGCGTGCCCGTTGGGCGGCGGCGGCCGGGTGCCGGTCCTGCCCAGCTCGCGCAGGATCGTCTCCCGCTCGCCCAGCGCCCGCTCCAGCAGCGCCGTACGCGTGGCCGCCAGCCGCCGGTCCACCAGCGTGACCTCCTCGCGGGCCTGAGCCCTGACCTCGGAGACGTACGCGGGCTGGAACTCCGGGTCGGTGAACTCGCCGAGGGGGTGCAGGCGCGCGTCCCGCATCCCGCGGCGGCGCGCCTCCTCCCGCTCGGCCGGTGGATCGTGCCGCCTGAACAGCCGTGGCAAGAACGCCATCCGCCTCTCCCAGGCCCGAGGTGCTCCTCAACCCAGCCTAAGTGGCCGTAAGGCCCGCGTGACAGGAAAAAAGCCGCGGCGCCGCACCCGTGGGGTACGGCGCCGCGGCGGGAGCTGCGGTCGGGCGTCGGGTCAGCCCTTCTCCGCCTCTCCCGTGGCCTGCTCGAGGGCGTCTTCAGGGGAGGCCTCCAGGTCCTGCTCAGCGTCGGCACTGGCCTGGGCGGACGCCTTGTCCAGGCGCACCCAGCTCGTCACGCTCTCGACGGCGAACAGCACGAACAGGTACGCCGTCAGCACCGCGAGCACCGGCGTCACCGCGCCGAACGCCGCACCGACACCGATGATGGCCAGGCGCAGCTCCCAGCCGAGACCGGCGCGGAAGACCCAGGCGGGCGGCCAGATGCTCTGCCGGGTGCGGTAGACGGTGTCGTAGGTGTGGTAGCCGACGACGTAGACCAGCACGAACAGCAGCCACTTCGGCGCGTCCGCGGCCAGGCCGATCGCGATGATGGTGAAGAACTCGGCGCCGCGCACCAGCGGCGGGGTGAGCCAGTCGAAGCGGCCCAGGTGGTCGCGCGACGTCGTGGGCAGCACGAGCAGCAGCACGACGGCCACGGGCAGCAGGAGGATGGGGCCCGGCTCCAGCAGCCCGGCGACCGTGATGGCGACCACGGCGAGCAGGGCGACGAGCGTGGCGGGCACGGGTGGCAGGCCGGCCCCGATCCGGGTGGACAGGGCGTGGGCGAGCGGGCCGTCGTCCCGGTAGGCGACGAGCCGTGCGGTCTGGATGCGGCGGCGCTCCTCGTCGGGATCCGGCGTGGGGGTGGCCATGGCCTGCGGGTGGGTGATCATACGAGCGACCTCATGAGGCGTCCGGTGAGGGTGTAGGCGGCGGCGACGCAACCCCAGATCACCAGCGTGATGAAGGTGATCCGGGCGTCGAAGAGGGCGGCGGTGATCGCGATGGCCGCGAAACGCTCGCCGATGGGGAAGACGATCATCTTACGCGCCCAGTGGACAGCGCGGTACTTGCCCGCCTTCGTCCACATCTTGAGCATGCCTCGGACACCCTGGCTCCGCTCCACCTTACGGGTGGAGAGCGCCTGCCGCAGCTCGCGGTCGTCGGCGGAGTCGAGGGGGATCGAGGGGAGGGGGGACGGCGGCTTGCGGCGGCGGGCGGCGCCGAAGGAGAAGTCGAGCAGGTGGCGTACGGACTGCAGGCCGATCGCCGCGAGCGCGAGGATCCAGATCTCGTCGCCGTGGCCGGAGACCACCCAGCCGATCGCCAGGCCGGCGAAGACGACGTACTCCTTGAACCGGTCGAACGTGGCGTCCAGCCACGCTCCGAGCACGCCGAACTTCCGGGCGTAACGGGCGACCTGGCCGTCGACGCAGTCGAAGACGAAGGCGAAGTAGATCAGCACGCCGCCCGCCACCATCCAGGGCCGGTCGCCGGTCGCGAAACAGGCGGCGGCCGCCACGCCGAGCGTGATGGAGATCAGCGTGACCTGGTTGGGGGTCAGGCCGCGCCGGGCGGCCCAGCGGGCGATGTAGCGGGAGTAGGTGGAGACGAAGTACGTGGTGAAGAAGCCGTCGGCGCCCTTGACCGCGTTGTTGAGCCTGGAGCGGTCTTCGTCCATGCCGGCCATCTCGGCGCCGGCCTCGTTGATCTCCTCCTGGGTGGTGACCCGGCGGTAGAACAGGTCGCGGCGGCCGCGGATGCCGACCGACACGCCGTTGCGTACGAGGCCGAAGACGATGAGCTGCACCAGGTCGTCGTCGTCACCGAAGCGGTGGGCCATGTCGGCGAGCTCGCGGCACGTCTGCGCGAGCACCGGCGCGTTGCGCGCGCTGATGTGCAGCGGGCCGAGCACCACGCCATTGGGCCTGGTCACCGCGTGGTTGGCGGTGCCGACCGAGACGACGCGCGACTTGCCGATGCGTACCCGCACCGGCAGCCCTTCGACGCGGTTGAGCCCGATCTCCGGCTCGGCCTCGTCGATGGGGATGCGGTCTCCGGGACCTTCGTCCTCGGTTCCGGGCTCCTCCTGCCCGGTATCCTCCTGGCCGTTGTCCTCCGTCACCTCCGGGCGCGGCTCTTTCGCGACGAGCGCCAGCGCACCGCGCTTGGACTTGGTGATCTGGTAGATCAGCTCGTCGTGGACGACAGAGTTCTCCGGGATGAGGAACAGGCTCTCCGTTGCTGACTCGGCGACGTCGGCCACGGCGCGCAGAGCGGCGGCCACATCGCCCGTCTGGACCGTCGCGAAACGCGGGTCCATTGATGAGAGCTGGCCGCGCAGGCGCTCGGCGACGGTGGGATTACCAGGCAGCGCGGCCAGCCTCAGGCCGGTCGGAGAGATGTCGGGGCCGGGCGAAGCACCCAGCAGGACCACGCGGGTCATGACTCCCTTTCGAGGCGGTAGCGGGGGGTTGAACAACGGGTAATGCGGGGACAGGCGTCAAAGTCTAGTGAGAGTGACGCAAAGTCGCGTCACCAGAGCATGACCGTAACGTCTCGTCCGTCGGTATACAGGTCGGCCGTAAGATGTGCGAGTGAGTCTCTACCGTGACGAAGGCGTGGTTCTGCGCACTCAGAAGCTCGGTGAGGCCGACCGCATCGTCACCATCCTGGCCAAGCGCACCGGCAAGATCCGCGCGGTGGCGAAGGGGGTCCGTCGCACGACCTCACGCTTCGGGGCAAGGCTGGAGCCGTTCACGCACGTCGACCTGCAGCTTCACACCGGCCGGACGCTCGACGTCATCACCCAGGCGGAGACGATCAGACCCTACGGAGAGGCGCTGGCCGTCGACTACCCCCGCTACACCGCCGGCAGCGCGATGCTCGAGACCGCCGACCGGCTGACGCAGGGGGAGAAGGAGCCGGCGCTGCGGCAGTTCCTGCTGCTCGTGGGCGGGTTGCGCACCCTCGCCGACCGCGGCCACGAGGCCCGGCTGGTGCTCGACGCCTACTTCCTGCGCTCCCTGGCCGTGGCCGGCTACGCGCCCGCCCTCGACGCGTGCGCCAAATGCCAGGCGCCCGCGATCAGGGCGTTCGCCATCGTCGCAGGTGGCGTGGTGTGCGGCGGCTGCAAGCCGGCCGGCGCCGCGGTGCCGGCCGGTGAGACCATCGGGCTCATGACGGCGCTGCTGCGCGGCGACTGGGCCACCGCCGACGCTTCGGAGTCGCGCCATCGCAGTGAGTGCAGCGGCCTGGTCGCGGCCTATCTGCAATGGCACCTCGAACACGGAATACGCTCTCTCCGACACGTCGAAAGGGAGCCCGCGTGAACGTACGACCACCGTCCCCGCACCCGTCGGGGGCGACCCCGCCGCCCATTCCGCGAGAGCTGGTGCCCCAGCACGTCGCCATCGTCATGGACGGCAACGGCCGCTGGGCCAAGGCCCGTGGCCTGCCCCGCACCGAAGGCCACAAGGCGGGCGAATCCTCGCTCTTCGACGTCATCGAAGGGGCCCTTGAGCTGGGCGTCCCCTACCTGAGCGCCTACGCGTTCTCCACCGAGAACTGGAAGCGCTCGCCCGACGAGGTGCGCTTCCTCATGGGCTTCAACCGCGACGTCATCAGACGGCGGCGCGACGAGCTGCACGCCATGGGCGTACGCGTGCGGTGGGCCGGCCGTCCGGGCCGGCTGTGGAAGAGCGTCATCTCCGAGCTGCAGACCGCCGAGGAGATGACGACGGCCAACCACAAGCTCACATTGCAATTCTGTGTCAATTACGGCGGGCAGGCCGAGATCGTCGACGCGGCACTGAAGCTGGCCGCCGACATCGCCGCCGGCCGCGTCAAGCCCGGCAAGGTCAACGAGAAGGTCTTCGCCCGCTACCTCGACGAGCCGGAGATCCCGCCGGTCGACCTGTTCGTACGGTCGTCGGGCGAGCAGCGCTTCTCCAACTTCCTGCTCTGGCAGTCGGCCTACGCCGAGATGGTCTTCCTCGACCGCCTCTGGCCCGACTTCGACCGCCGCGACCTGTGGGAAGCCTGCGAGATCTTCGCCAAACGCGACCGCCGCTACGGCGGCGCCCTCCCCAACCCGGTCTGACCGCTGAGCCGATGGGAGCGCCGAGCCAGCCCTCGACCGCCAGCTTCTCCAGAGCGGGATAGAAGCGGGCGGATCGCTCCGCCTCGTAGGCGATCGCCTCCGTCCATCGGCCGCGCTCGCGGAGGATCCGTTGGAGGAGAGGCAGGCTGTCCACCGAGGCGAAGTTGCGCAGCACCGTGTTGTCGGGGAACCAGTACCAGGTCATGGTTGGAGTGGGGAGTCCTCTCTCATGCCGGTGATGGCCTGCCGCAACGTGTCGGTGTCGGCGCCGATCAGGCTCGCGAAGGGGCGGAGCGTCGCCTTTCCCTCTGCGTAGGCCTGGAACGTCGTGCGGACGAGTGCGCCCGGGATCCTTGGCCGTGAGGCGAGCTGGATCCACTCGCCGAGGGTTTCGACCGCGCCGGCCTGCCACGCCGCGTCCCAGGCGGTCATGGTGCGCAAGGAGTCGCATCGGCTCTTGTCGATGAGCTGGAGGTTGAACAGCTGCCACGCGAGGGTGCTGGGTGAGACCCACAGCTCGCAGGCCAGCCGGGCGAGCTCCGCCACCGACCGGTTCGTCCGCCGCACTCTGTCGCACAGCATCTCGGCGGGCAGGAGCAGCTCGGCGGCGAAGGCGTTCGCCCGCTTCTCGGAGGGTTGCCGCCGATGGTCGGCGGCGTGGATGTCGACGTCGAGGTGGAGCCCCTGATCGTCGCGTACGAGGAGATGGCCGAGCTCATGGGCGATCGTGAACCGCTGCCGGGCCGGCAACTCCGACGTGCCGACCACGATCAGCGCGGCGTTGTCATCGGACCAGGACAGCCCGTCGAAGCCCGGGGCGAGCGGGTGGATGCGGACGTCCACGCCGAAGGCCGCCTCGACCGCCCCGGCGAGATCCTGGCACCGCCACAGCTCGACGCCTTGGGCGGTGGCGTGGGCGGTGGCCTGGGCGGCGAGATCGCGGCCTTGACGCACGGACGCTCGTGAGGCGCCGCCGGTCGCGAAACGCGGGATCTCCTGCCGGTAGCCGAGGAAGGCGAGATCCGCACGGAACTGCGCCAGGCGTTCCGCCTCCTTCACGGCCGCGTCGGCGGACGTGAGCCGGACCGTGGCGCCGCTGTTCGTGGCGGTGTCGGTCGAGGTGACGTGGGTTGAGGTGGCGTGGGCCTCGGCGGTGCGGGCCGAGGTGGCGGGGGTGGGCTGGGCCACGCCGAGCAGCCAGTCGACGGACACGCCGCACAGATCGGCGATGCGCGCGAGGTCGAGCGAGGTGAATCTGCGGATGCCCGACAGCGACTTGGACATCTTCGGGGCGTCCAGCCCCGCTTTCGCCGCGAACTCGGCCTGGGTGAGGCCGCTCTGCTCGATCAGGTGGCGTACGCGTGCCGCTGTGTCCCCGGCCATGGGAGTAGCCTAGGCCGCCGTTGCGAAAATCGCAACGAGCGACTAGTGCGCGCGTTCGAGTCTCCCGTTCGTGTGGGGTCGTCAGGCGCGGCGGCGGGCGCGGTAGGCGGCTACGTGCATGCGGTTGCCGCAGGTGCGGCTGTCGCAGTAGACGCGGGAGCGGTTGCGGGACTCGTCGACGAAGACGCGCTCGCAGTCGGGGGCCGAGCAGGTGCGCAGGCGTTCGGCCTCGCCCTCGACCAGCAGGTGCGCCAGGGCGACGCCGCAGTCGGCGGCCACGTGTTCGGCCAGGCTGGCGTCGGCGGCGAAGTAGTGGACGTGCAGCGGGTGGCCGTCGTGCTCGGTGAGGCGGGGCGTGATGCGGGTCTCGGCGAGCAGGGCGTTGAGCGTGCGTACGGCCGTGGGCTGGTCGGGGGCGGTGAAGACGCGGTGGAACGCCTCCCGCACCATGCGGACCTGGCCGAGGTCGCGGGCGGTGATCTTGTCGATGCCGCTGACCTCGCGCGACTCCACGAACGCCTGGAGGTCGTCCAGGCCGGCCAGCCCTTCGTCGCCTCCGGTGGAAGGCGAGGTGTTGACCAGCTCGACGACGGTGGCCAATGCATGCACCATGTCATGGCCAAACGGCATGTTGACTCCTGTCCGCGCCGGGTTCTAGCGTGGTCGCAGCGTATCTCCTATACGGGACTCCGGGGGTTTCGGTGAGCGCACATCGCCGTATCGTGCTGATCGCGATCGCCGGAGCGCTCATCATCTCCACCTCGGCCCCCTTGGTCCGGCTGGCCGAGGTGTCGCCCGCCACCTCGGCGGTGTTCCGCTGCGCGTACGCCGTACCTCCGCTGCTGTTCCTCGCCTGGCGCGAACGGCGCAGGCTGGGGCCGATGCCGCGCAGGGCGTTGCCCGCGGCGTGGGCGGCGGGCGTGGCGTTCGCGTTCGACCTGCTGTTCTGGCATCACGCGATCGACTACGTCGGCGCGGGACTCGCGACCGTGCTGGGCAACCTCCAGGTGTTCCTGGTGGCGTTCGCGGCGTGGGGGCTGTTCGGTGAGCGGCCGTCCACCCGCCTCATGCTCGGTACGCCGGTCGTCTTCGCCGGCGTCGTGCTGATCTCCGGGGTGTTCGACAGCGCCGCCTACGGCAGCGACCCGCTCAAGGGGGTGCTGGCGGGGCTGGCGACGTCCGTGTCGTACGCCGTGTTCCTGCTGCTGATGAAGGGCGGTGGGGCCGATCGTGCGGCCGGGCCGCTGGCGCACGCCACCGTGGTGGCCACCGTCGTCATGGCGCTGCTGAGCCCCATGTTCGGCGGCGCCGACCTGGTGCCCACCTGGCCGGGTCACTGGTGGCTGCTGCTGCTCGCGCTGGGGCCGCAGGTGCTGGGGTGGTCGCTGATCACGTACTCGCTGCCGCGCCAGCCCGCCGCGCTGACCGCGCTGCTGCTGCTCATCCAGCCCATGACGACGGTGGCGATCGGCGCGCTCGCGCTGGGCGAGCGGCCGTCGGTGCTGCAGCTCGCCGGGTGCGTGGTGATCGTGCTGGGCGTCCTGTACGGCTCCCGCCGCACCCCGTCACCCGAGCAGGCGGGGAAACCTGGGCGAGCGGCCGGGCAGCCGGGTGCGGACGCGGTACAGGAACCGGACGCGGTGCCTGTGCGGGCGGCCGAGGAGCCTGGCGCGGGGCCGGTCAGCTCGACCTGACCGCCGTCGAGCAGCCCGCGCAGGTGCCGAACACCTCGACCGTGTGCGTGATCTCGGTGAAGCCGTGCTCGCTGCCCACCATCTCCGCCCACCGCTCGACGGCGGGCCCCGCCACCTCGACCGTGCGCCCGCAGCGGCGGCACACCAGGTGATGGTGGTGGGTGTCGGTGGCGCAGGCGCGGTAGACGGACTCGCCGTCGTCGGTGCGCAGCACGTCGACCTGGCCGCCGTCGGCCAGCGCCTGGAGCGCGCGGTAGACGGTGGTCAGCCCGATCTTGGCGCCGTGCAGGCGCATCTCGGCATAGACGTCCTGCGCGCTGCGAAACCCCTCGCTCCTGCGCAGGGTGTCGTGCACGGCATCGCGTCTCGTCGTCATGCGACCTCCTCGATGCGCAGCTTTGGCCGCTCGCTCAATGTCGACTCCTGGGTACGCCCTCGACGTACGAATTTACCGACACCGAGCGCCAGGACGAAGCCGGCGAGCGCAAGAAGCACGATCGCGGCCCCCGGCGGCACCTTTGCGGAGTAGGTGGAGGCGAGCAGGCCGCCCACGGAGGCGAGCACCCCGAACAGCATGGCCAGCCCCATCGTGGTACGGAACCCCCGGGTGAGCTGCTGGCTGGTGGCCACGGGGATCACCATGAGGGCGCTGACGAGCAGCAGGCCGACCACGCGCATGGCGATGACCACGGTGAGCGCGGCGGTGACGGCGATGAGCAGGCTCAGGAACCGTACGGGCAGGCCGCTGGCCTTGGCCATCTCCTCGTCCTGGCAGAGCACGAACAGCTCCCTGCCGAAGATCAGGACGACCGCGAGCACGGCCACGGCCAGCGCGGCGACGACCCAGATGTCCTCGACGGTGACGCTGGCGATGGCGCCGAACAGGTAGGAGTTGAGCTTGGCGTTGCTGCCGCCGGGCGCGATGGCCATGAGCATGACGCCGCCCGCGATGCCGCCGTAGAACATCAGCGCCAGCGCCACGTCGCCGCTGGTGCGCCCGCGCGCCCTGACCAGCTCGATGGCCACGGCGCCGGCGATGGACACGAGAACGGCGGTGAGCACGGGCGCGCTGCCGGTCAGGAACCCCAGCGCGACGCCGGTCAGCGCGATGTGGCCGACGCCGTCGCCGAGCAGCGCCAGCCTGCGCTGCACGATGAACGTGCCCACGGCGGGCGCGCAGAGCCCGACCAGCAGCGCCGCGATGAGCGCGAGCTGGAAGAGCTGTTCCTGCAGAAGTTCGAAGATCACCTTGGTTCCCCTTGCCACCCGGTCAGCGGGCCGCCGACGGGTTCGGCGGCGTGCGGGTGCTGGTGCTCGTGTCCCGGCCGCGCGCACTCGCCCTCGGGCCGAGGCGGCCGCCCGTCGTGGGCGACGCGGCCTTCGCGGATCACCACGCCGCGCGTGATGATCGGCTCCAGCGGGCCCAGCTCGTGGGCCACCAGGACGACCGTCTTGCCCTCGCGGACCAGCTCGCCCAGGGTGTCGGCGAGCAACTGCTGGGTGTCGGCGTCCACGCCGGCGGTGGGTTCGTCCATCACGTACGTGTCGGGCTCCCCGGCCAGCGCGCGGGCGATGAGCACCCGCTGCTGCTGGCCCCCCGACAGCGACTGGACGGGGTCGCCGGCCCGGTCGGCCAGGCGCACGGCCTCGAGGGCGCTCGCCACGGCCGCCTTGTCGGCCGCGCTGGTCCTGCGCAGCCGGCGCTGCCTGGCGACGCGGCCGGAGGCGACCACCTCGCGGACGGTCGCGGGCACGCCGCCGCCCACCTGGAGACGCTGCGGCACGTAGCCGATGCGCCACCAGTCGCGGAATTTGGCCGGCGGGGTGCCGTACATCAATGTCGTGCCGCCGGTCAGCGGCGTGAGGCCGAGCAGCGCGCGGACCAGCGTCGACTTGCCCGAGCCGTTGGCCCCGAGCAGGGCCACGACCTCCCCGGGACTGACGGTCAGGTCGATCCCTCGAAGGACGGGCTTGCCGTCGAAGGAGACCTGGCCGCCGGTCATCGCGAAGGCCGTTTCCGTCATGGCGTACACCCCAGTGCTGTTTGTAGGGTTTTGAGGTTATCGCGCATGGCTGAGACGTAGTCGCCCGAGGGCTTGCTCTCCAGCGGGTCCAGCACCGCCGTCTTGGCGCCGACCTGGCTCGCCAGCACCTCGGCCACCTTCGGGCTGACCAGGGACTCGGTGAAGATGGTGGTGACGCCCTCTGCCTTGGCCAGCTTGCCGACCTCCGACAGGCGGGTGGGGGAGGGCTCGGTCTCGGGGTCGAGCGTGATGCCGACCTGCTTCAGCTGGTAGCGGTCGGCCAGGTAGCCGAACGCCTCGTGCGCGGTCACCATCGTCTTGGTCCTGCACGTGCCGAGGCCCTTGGCGAACTCCTGGTCGAGGGCGCCCAGCGTGGCGGCCGTCTTGGCGGCGCGGTCCTTGTAGCCCTGGGCGTGCGCGGGGTCGGCGGTGGCGAGCCGCTCGCCGAGCTTGGTGGCGACGGTGGCCAGGCGGGCGGGGTCGAGCCAGATGTGCGGGTCGTACGCGACCTCGTGCTCGTGGTCGTGCTCTTCCCCGGCGTGCTCCTCCTCGTGCTCACCTGCGGGGATCGTCTGGACGGCCGTGGCGGCGTCGAAACTCGTCTCAGGGTCGACGGCGTCGTCCACGGCGGGCTGGATGCCCTTGATGTAGACGGTCAGTGCGGCGTTCTTCAGCTGGGTGACCTGCTGGATGCCCAGCTCCAGGTCGTGCGGCTCGACGCCGGGGGCGGTCAGCACGCTCACCTGGGTGTCGGATCCTCCGACCTGCTCGCTCAGCCACTGCAGCGGATAGAAGGCGGCGATCACTTCGGGCTTGCCGCCCTCGGCCCCGGCGGAGGTGTCCGCCGTACCGGAACCGCAGGCAGTGGTGGTGAGCAGCGCGGCTGTGGCCAGCAGGCCGACAGTCCACGACCGGGAAAATCCTGACATCATGTGAGTCAGTATGCGCCAAAATGAAAATGGTTGTCAAAATCCCCCGAGTCGGGACGCTTCCAGGGGGTGTGGCGACCTGGCCGGCGTCATCCGGCGACTTCCCCACCGCACGTGGTGCGGTCCCTTTGAGAAGGGGGGAAGTGACCCGCGAGGGAGCCGCCGTCGTCTGGAGGAGCGGCGGGAGCGGAGCGGCCAGAGCGGGGGAAGGCGGCGGCGTCAGGGGCGACCGAGCCCGCCGCACGGAGTGCGGCGATTGGACAGGGGGATGCCGGACGGCACGCGCTGGGGGCCCGGCGCGTGCCGTCGGCATCCCGTCATCACCTCGGTGATCGTGCGTCGGCAGAGCCGTTGCCGGCGCCCGAGGTGACGCTTGTACGGGCGCTCAGCCGGCGTTCACCCGTGTAGACGTTCATCGAGTTCCCGCGCAGGAACCCGATGAGCGTCAGTCCCTCGTCGGCGGCCAGCTCGACGGCGAGCGAGGACGGCGCCGAGACCGCGGCGAGCACCGGTATCCCGCCCATGACGGCCTTCTGCACCAGCTCGAACGACGCCCGCCCCGACACCATGAGGACGGTGCCGCGCAGCGGCAGCCGCCCTTCGCGCAGCGCCCAGCCGAGCAGCTTGTCGACGGCGTTGTGCCGGCCGACGTCCTCGCGTACGCACAGCGGCTCACCGTCGGCCGTGAACAGGCCGGCCGCGTGCAGGCCCCCGGTCCTGTCGAAGACCCGCTGGGCGGCGCGCAGCCGGTCCGGCAGGGCAGCGACAGTCGACTGCGCCAGCTCGACCGGGTCATCTCCCGCGTTCCAGCGAGCCACTGTGCGTACGGCCTCCAGCGACGCCTTCCCGCAGACGCCGCACGAGGAGGTGGTGTAGAAGTTGCGCGGCTCAGGCTCGGGCACGCCGGGGGCGAGCCGCACGTCGAGGACGTTGTAGGTGTTCTGCCCTTCGACGGTGGCCCCGGCGCAGTAGCGGATGGTGGAGATGTCGCCCGGCGACCCGACGGCCCCCTCGCTGACGAGGAACCCGGCCGCCAGGTCGAAGTCGTCGCCCGGCGTGCGCATGGTGACGGTCAGCGGGGTGCCGTTGAGCCGGATCTCCAGCGGCTCCTCGGCGGCCAGCGCATCGACCTTGCGCACGCGGGCGGCGTCCTTCACCCGCAGGATGCGCTTCTTGACGGTGACCCTAGACATACCCGTACCCGAAGCGCCCCTTGACGCAGAGGTTGCCCTTCGTGACGGGGTTGTCGTGCGGCGAGGTCACCTTGACGATCTTGTTGTCCTGGACGTGCAGGGTGAGGTTGCAGCCGACGCCGCAGTAGCTGCAGACGGTGGTGGTCTCGGCCTGGCGGGACTCGTCCCAGGTGCCGTCGGCGCGCATGTCGTACTCGGTCTTGAACGACAGCGCCCCGGTGGGGCAGACCTCGACGCAGTTGCCGCAGTAGACGCAGGCCGAGTCGGTGAGCGGGGCGTCGAACTCGGTGGAGATCTCGGCGTCGAAGCCGCGCCCGGCGACGGAGATGGCGAAGGAGTTCTGCCACTGGTCGCCGCAGGCGTCCACGCACTTGTAGCAGAGGATGCATTTGCTGTAGTCGCGGACGTAGAGGTCGTTGTCCACCTTGGCGGGCTGCTCGACGGTGGCGGCCTCGTCGCCGAACCTGGCGGGGTCGGCGCCGTACTCCTCGGTCCACTCGGCGGCGCGCGGCGTGGTGGACAGGTCGACCGACGAGCCGAGCAGTTCGAGCACGACCTTGCGGCTCTGGCGGGCCCGCTCGGTGTCGGTGCCGACCTTCATGTTCGGCTCGGCCTTCCTGGAGCAGGCGGGCGCCAGCGTCCTGGCGCCCTCCACCTCCACGACGCAGACCCGGCAGGCGTTCTTCGGGGTGAGCGTGTCGCCGTAGCAGAGGGTGGGGACGTCCTTGCCCGCCGCGTGGCAGGCGTCGAGGATCGTGGAGCCCTCCGGCACCCGTACGGTCTCGCCGTCGATCTCGACGTCGATGAGCCGGCGGGGCGGCTGGAGCGGGATCATTTGAACACTCCCAGACGGTCGATGGCCGATTCGACGGCGTTCCAGGCGGTCTGCCCGAGGCCGCAGATGGAGGCGTCGCGCATGGTCTGCCCGACCTCGCGCAGCAGCACCAGGTCGGGGTCGTCGGCCCGGCGCGGCTCGTTCGGGTCGACGCGGCGGGCGAGGCGGTGCAGGGCCTCCTCCTGCCGTACGGTGCCGACCCGGCAGGGCACGCACTGCCCGCAGGACTCGTCGCGGAAGAACTGCGCGATGCGCAGCAGCAGCGCCGCGAGGTCGACGGAGTCGTCGATGACGAGCACCACGCCGGAGCCGAGGGTGGCGCCCGCGTTCCTGGTGCCCTCGAAGGTGAGCGGGATGTCGAGGTCGGTGACGAACGCCCCGGCGGCGCCGCCGAGCAGCACGGCCCTGGTGGTGCCGGTGGTCCCGGCCAGGTCGAGCAGCTCGCGCAGGGTGGCGCCGAAGGTCAGCTCGTACACGCCGGGCCGTTCGACCGCGCCGGAGACGCAGAACAGCTTGGGCTCGGCCGCCGCGTACGCCGGCGCGCCGCGCTCCAGGATCGGCAGCACGTTGACCAGCGTCTCGACGTTGTTGACCACGGTCGGCTTGCCGAACAGCCCCTTCTCCACGGGGAAGGGCGGTTTGCTGCGCGGCTCGCCGCGCCGCCCCTCGATGGAGTTGAAGATCGCGGTCTCCTCGCCGCAGATGTACGCCCCCGCGCCCCTGCGCAGCTCGATGTCGAACGACAGCCCCTTGCCGAGGATGTCGTCGCCGAGCAGCCCACGGGAGCGGGCGGTGGCGATGGCGTGCTGGAGCCGCGCGGTCGCCCGCGGGTACTCGCCCCTGATGTAGAGGTAGCCCTTGGTGCAGCCGGTGGCGTACGCGGCGACGGTCATCGCCTCGATGAGCGCGTACGGGTCGCCCTCCATCACGACCCGGTCCTTGAACGTGCCCGGCTCGCTCTCGTCGGCGTTGCACACGAGGTAGTGGGGGTGGTCGGGCTGGCGCGCGGTGGCCTCCCACTTGCGGCCGGTGGGGAAGGCGGCGCCGCCCCTGCCGACCAGGCCCGACTCCAGCACCTCGCGGATCACCCCGGTCGGCCCGAGCTCGAAGGCGCGGCGCAGCGCGGTGTAGCCGCCGGCCGCCCGGTAGTCGTCCAGGCTGGCCGGATCGACCTGCCCGATGCGGCGCAGCAGCACCAGGCCGGGGTCGCCGGACTGCGGCACGGCCTCCTTGACGGGGGTCTCGCCGGCGACGTGCACGGCGGGCGCGTGGCCGTTGGTGCCCGGTGCGGTGCCGGTGATGGTGGTGATCGTGTCGGGGGTGGCGGGGGCGTACACCTCGGCCCGGTGCGGCACGCCGGCCTCCAGGGCGAGCGCGGCGGGGGCCCGCTCGCACAGGCCGAGGCAGGGGCTCTCCTGCCAGTCCTTGCCGGGCGGGCCGAAGCGCTCGCGTACGCGGTCGCACACGGCCTTGGAGCCCTTGGCCTGGCAGGCCAGGTCGGTGCAGACGTGCAGCACCCGCTTGGGCCGCTCCTCGACGGAGAGCAGCGAGTAGAACGTGGCCACCCCGTACGCCTCGGACGGCGGCACGTTGAGCCGGCGGCAGATGTAGTCGAGCGCGCCCTCGCTGATCCACCCGACGCGGTCGTTGACCGCGTGCAGCGCGGGCAGCAGCTGGTCGCGCGCCTCCTCGGCGCGGACGGCCATGCGCAGGTCGGCGTCGGTACGGCTGCCACCGGTCCACGCGGAGGCCGGCGGGCCGAGCAGGTCGTCGACCGCCGCGCGCTCCTCGTCGGTGGGCTTGGCGTCGCGGAATCTCAGATCCATGTGGTCACCCGGCCTTGACGAGCTTCTCGACCCTGACCGCGGCCGCTTTGAACTCCGCCGTCCCCGAGATCGGGTCCGTGGCCTCGATCGTCAGGGAGTTGGTGTCGACCTCGTCGGGGAAATGGAACGTCATGAACACCAGCCCGGGTCTCAGCCCCGGGTCGATGTGGACGGGCGCGACCACCGAGGCCCGCCGGGAGGTGATCCGCACCTCCTCGCCGGCCACGACGCCGAGCTTCTCGGCGTCCTCGGGGCACAGCTCGATCGTCTCGCCGCGGCGCAGCGGCGAGGCGAACCCGGAGGACTGCACGCCCGTGTTGTAGGAGTCGAGCCGCCGCCCGGTCGTCAGCCGCAGCGGGTACTCCTCGTCCACCAGGTCCACCGGCGGCGAGTGGCGCAGCACGGCGAACGGCGCCGGCACGCCCCGCTTGACCGGGTCGCTCTCCCACAGCCGGCCGTGCAGGTAGGGCGGCTCCAGGGAGTCCTCCGACGGGCAGGGCCACTGGATGCCCTGCAGCTCGGCCAGCCGCTGGTAGGACATGCCGGCGTGCTGGGGCGACAGCGACCGCAGCTCGTTCCAGACCTCCTCGGCGCCGTCGTAGTGCCAGTCGTGGCCGAGCCTGCGGGCGATCTCGCAGACGATCCAGATGTCGTCGCGGGCCTCGCCCGGCGGCTCCAGGGCCTTGCGCACCCGCTGGACCCGGCGCTCGCTGTTGGTGAACGTGCCGTCGGCCTCGCACCAGGCGGCGCTGGCCGGCAGCACCACGTCGGCCATCTGCGCGGTCTTGGTGAGGAAGATGTCCTGGACGACCAGGTGATCGAGCATGGACAGGCGCTTGATGCAGGAGAGCGAGTCGGCCTCGGACTGCACCGGGTTCTCGCCGATCATGTAGCAGGTGGTGAGCTTGCCCTCGCCCATCGCCTCCAGCATCTCGGTGAGGTTGTAGCCGTAACGAGGCTGGATGGCGCGGCCCCAGACGCTCTCGAAGCGCTGCCTGATGCCGGGGTCGAGGATGTCCTGGAAGCCGGGCAGGCGGTTGGGGATGGCGCCCATGTCGCCGCCGCCCTGCACGTTGTTCTGGCCGCGCAGCGGCGACAGGCCGGAGCCGTAGCGGCCGACGTGGCCGGTCAGCAGGGCCAGGTTGATCAGCGCCCGGACGTTGTCGGTCGCGTTGTGGTGCTCGGTGATGCCGAGTGTCCAGCAGAGCTGGGCGCGGTCGGCGCGGGCGTAGGCGTGGGCCAGTTCGCGGATCGCCGCGGCCGGTACGCCGGTCACCTGCTCGGCCGCCGACAGCGTCCACGGCTCGACGGACGCCTTGAACTCCTCGAAGCCCACGGTGGCCCGCTCGATGAACGCCTCGTTGTGCAGCCCCGCGTGGATGATCTCGCGGGCGACCGCGTGCGCGAGCGGGATGTCGGTGCCGACGTTGAGCCCGAGCCAGAGGTCGGCCCACTGGGCGGTGCCGGTGCGTCGCGGATCGACGGCGAACATCTTGGCGCCGTTGTGGATGCCCTTGAGCACGTGCTGGAAGAAGATGGGGTGGGCGTTCCTGGCCGCAGAACCCCACATCACTATCACGTCGGTGTCCTCCACCTCCTGGTAGGAGGAGGTGCCGCCACCGCTGCCGAACACCGCCGACAGGCCGGCCACGCTGGGGGCGTGGCAGGTGCGGTTGCAGGAGTCCACGTTGTTGGTTCCGACGACCACCCGGGTGAACTTCTGCCCGACGTAGTTCATCTCGTTGGTGGAGCGGGCGCACGACAGCATCGCGAAGCTGTCGGGCCCGTGTCGTTCTATGTTGCGGCGGAAGCCCTCCGCTGCTCGCTCCAGCGCCTCCTCCCACGACGCCTTGCGCAGCACGCCGTTTTCGCGTACCAGTGGATGGGTCAGGCGGTCATAGCTCATGATCCCTCCATTCAGTATACAATCTACGGTATTCCGGGCTATACCGCACGGACAAGGTTCGCGTTCAGCAGGTCGCTCACCGCGTGGATCGCCCTCAGCGTCGGCACCTCCGCTCCGGTCAGATCGGCCAGCTCGACCACCGCCGCGAGCAGCACGTCGAGCTCCAGCGGCTTGCCCTTCTCCAGGTCCTGGAGCGTGGACGTCTTGTGCTCGCCCGCCTTCTCCGCCCCGCGCAGGCGGCGCTCGATCGAGATCCCGGGATCGCAGCCCACCCGGCGGGCCACCTCCACGGTCTCCCGCATCATGGCGACGACCAGCTCCCTGGCGCCGTCGTGGCGGCAGATGCCGGCCATCGTCGCGCGGGCCAGCGCGCTGATCGGGTTGAAGGCGATGTTGCCCATCAGCTTGATCCACACGTCCCTGCGCAGGTCGCGCTCGACCGGGCACTTCAGCCCGCCCTCGACGGCGGCCCCGCTGAAGGCGAGGCAGCGCTCCGACAGCCGGCCGTCGGGCTCGCCGATGGAGAAGCGGGTGCCCTCAAGGTGGCGGATCACGCCGGGCTCCTCGATCTCCGTCGCGGCGTAGACCACGCAGCCGATGGCGCGGTGCAGGGGCAGCGCGGCCGTCACCGCGCCGCCGGGATCGACGCTCTCGATGCGGTAGCCCTCGTACGGGCCCTTGAGCCCGTGGAAGTACCACCACGGGATGCCGTTCTGCGCGGCGATGATGCTGGTCGTCTCGTGCAGGAGCGGCCGGATCATGGGGCCCGCCGCGGCGTAGCTGTTCGCCTTGAGGCCCAGGAAGACGTGGTCCACCGGGCCGACCTCGGCGGGGTCGGCGGTGGCATGGGGATGGGCGGTGAAGTCGCCCCTGGGGGTGAGCACCCGCACACCGGCACGGCGTATCGCCTCGAGGTGCGCGCCTCTCGCGATGAGGTGCACCTCGACTCCCGCCCTGTGGAGGGCGGCCCCCACGTACGCGCCGATGGCGCCGGCGCCAAGAACAGCGACCTTCATGTTGCGCTCCGTTCTTGCGTCGGATTGTAAGCACGGAGCCCCGTAGCTGCGGCAGTCGCTCGAAGGCGACCCGGCCGTAAGTTACGGGGCCCCGTGCTCGCGGTGGGATCGCCCTCCCACCGTGCATTCGGTATACAGTATGGAAAAACGAGGGTCAAGGAGTGTGCCTGTGACCGTTTTGTGGCATGGACCAGTGGTGGAAGCGATCTCATGGCCCGCCGCCCGGGCCCTCGCGGCGGGCGCGGCCTGCCCTTCGAAGCCCTCATCCGTGCCGCTGCGGGAGGCGCTCGGCTGCCGGCTGGCGGCGCCGCTGCGCGCGCTGGTGGCGGTGCCGGGCGTGGACGTCTCGGCGATGGACGGGTACGCCGTCGCCGGTTCCGGGCCCTGGCGGGTGGTGGCCCGGGTGCTGGCCGGGGGAGCGCCGTACGGGGGTGCGCTGCGGGCGGGCGAGGCCGTCGAGATCGCCACCGGCGCCCCGGTGCCGGCGGGCGCCGAGGCGGTCCTGCCGTACGAGCACGCGGACGGCGACTCTGTGGATGGAGTCGTGGGCGGGGTCGTCGTGCCCGGCAGGCACATCAGGCGCAGGGGCGAGGACATCGCCGAGGGAGCGGTCGTGCTGGGCGCGGGGACGGTGGTGACGCCGGTGACGCTCGGCCTGGCCGCCGCGCTCGGCCACGACGTGCTGGAGGTGCGTCCACGGCCGCGCGTCGCGGTGCTGGTCACCGGCGACGAGGTCGTGGACGCCGGCCTGCCCGCGCCCGGCCGGGTCCGCGACGCGATCGGCCCGTTCCTGCCCGGCCTCGTGGAGTGGGCCGGCGGCCGCGTCACCACCACCACCCGCCTCCCCGACGGCCCCGCCGCCCTCCGGGCCGCCCTCGCGGCCTGGCCCGAGCGCGGGCCCGCCGCCCTGGCCGGGTGGGCGGAGCGTGGGGCCGGCGGGGGATGGCCGGCGGGCGCGGACGCGCCGAGCGGGTGGCCGGAGTGCCGCGAGGACGTGGTCGTGGTGTGCGGGGCGTCGTCCAAGGGGCCGGCCGATCATCTGCGGGCGGTGCTGGCGGAGCTGGGCGCCGACGTGCTGGTGGACGGGGTCGCCGTACGTCCAGGGCACCCCCAGGCGCTGGCCCGCCTGGCGGACGGAAGGCTCGTGGTGGGCCTGCCGGGGAACCCGTTCGCGGCCCTCGCCGCCGCGCTGACGCTGCTCGCCCCGATCCTGCGCGAGCTGTCCGGCGTGCCCGCCGCGCGGGAGACGAGCGCGTTGTCGGGCGAGGTGCGCCCGCACCCGCGCGACACCCGCCTGGTGCCGGTCCGGAGGTCGGGCCGCGGCGCGGTCCCCGTGGGTCATGACCGGCCGGGATCGTTGTGGGGCGCGGCCCTGGCGGACGCGCTGGCCGTGGTGCCGCCGGGGTGGTCCGGTGAGCAGGTCGAGCTGATCGAGTTGCCGTAGGGGCCTAGACACGCCCTTCCGGAGAGAGTAACCATTGCGTTCATACGGTATGCAGTATGCGGAAGACAGCGAGCTCGTTCGCCAGGAAGGGTGCATGATGTCGGAAACGATCTCCGGTGGTCATCTCGTAGCCAAGGCACTCAAAGCCGAAGGCGTGGACGTGATCTACACGCTCTGCGGCGGCCACATCATCGATATCTACGACGGCTGCGTCGATGAGGGCATCGAGGTCATCGACGTACGCCACGAGCAGGTGGCCGCGCACGCCGCCGACGGTTACGCCCGCATCACCGGCAAGCCGGGTTGCGCGGTCGTCACCGCGGGGCCGGGCACGACCGACGCGGTGACCGGCGTGGCCAACGCCTTCCGCGCGGAGAGCCCGATGTTGCTCATCGGCGGCCAGGGTGCGCTGAGCCAGCACAAGATGGGATCCTTGCAGGACCTCCCGCACGTCGACATGATGACCCCGATCACCAAGTTCGCGGCCACGGTGCCGAGCACCGAGCGGGTGGCCGACATCGTCTCCATGGCCTTCCGCGAGTGCTACCACGGCGCTCCGGGGCCGTCGTTCCTGGAGATCCCGCGCGACGTGCTCGACGCGAAGGTGCCGGTCGAGAAGGCGCGCATCCCCAAGGCCGGCCACTACCGGGCCAGCACCCGGCAGCAGGGCGACCCCGAGGCCATCGAGCAGCTCGCCGACATGCTGGCGCACGCCGAGAAGCCGGCCATCCTGCTCGGCAGCCAGGTCTGGACCTGCCGGGCCACCGACGCGGCCATCGACTTCGTCCGGACGCTGAACGTCCCCGCCTACATGAACGGCTCGGGCCGCGGCACGCTGCCGCCCGGCGACCCGCACCACTTCCAGCTCAGCCGCCGCTACGCCTTCACCGAGGCCGACCTGATCATCATCGTCGGCACCCCGTTCGACTTCCGGATGGGCTACGGCAAGCGCCTGTCGCCGACGGCCAAGGTCGTGCAGATCGACCTCGACTACCGCACGGTCGGCAAGAACCGCGACATCGACCTCGGCATCGTCGGCGACGCCGGGCTCGTCCTGTCCGCGGTGGCGCAGGCCGCGAGCGGCCGGGTGGAGAACAGCGCGGCCCGCCGCAAGGAGTGGCTGGACGAGCTGCGCAACGTCGAGACCCAGGCGTACGAGAAGCGGCTGCCCCGCCAGCTGTCCGGCGCCCAGCCGATCGACCCCTACCGCCTGGTCCACGAGATCAACGAGTTCCTCACCGAGGACTCGATCTACATCGGTGACGGCGGCGACATCGTCACCTTCTCCGGCCAGGTCGTGCAGCCGAAGTCGCCGGGCCACTGGATGGACCCAGGCCCGCTCGGCACGCTCGGCGTCGGCATGGCCTTCGCGATGGCCGCCAAGCAGGCCCGCCGCGACAAGGAGGTGCTGTGCCTGTTCGGCGACGGCGCCTTCAGCCTCACCGGCTGGGACTTCGAGACCATGGTCCGCTTCGACCTGCCGTTCATCGGCGTCATCGGCAACAACTCCTCGATGAACCAGATCAGGTACGGCCAGGCCGCCAAGTACGGCCAGGACCGCGCCCGCATCGGCAACACCCTCGGCGACATCCGCTACGGCGAGTTCGCCAAGCTGCTCGGCGGCTACGGCGAGGAGGTCCGCGACCCCGCCGAGATCCGGCCGGCGCTGGAGCGGGCCCGCGAGTCCGGCAAGCCCTCGCTGATCAACGTCTGGGTCGACCCAGAGGTGTACGCCCCCGGAACCATGAACCAGACCATGTACAAGTAGGGGAAAACGGTGCAGATGAAGGCTCTCGAAGGTGTCCGCGTCCTCGACATGACCCATGTCCAGTCCGGCCCGTCGGCCACCCAGCTGCTCGCGTGGCTCGGGGCCGACGTGGTCAAGCTGGAGGCCCCGACCGGTGACATCACCCGGCAGCAGCTCCGCGACGTGCCCGGCGTCGACAGCCTGTACTTCACGATGCTCAACTGCAACAAGCGCAGCATCACCCTCAACATGAAGAGCGAGCGCGGCAAGGAGATCTTCACCGAGCTGGTGAAGAGCGCCGACATCCTGGTGGAGAACTTCGGTCCTGGAGCGGTGGACCGCATGGGCTTCTCCTGGGAGCGCCTGCAGGAGCTCAACCCCCGCCTCATCTACGCCTCGATCAAGGGCTTCGGCCAGGGCAGGTACGCCAAGTTCAAGGCGTACGAGGTGATCGCCCAGGCGATGGGCGGCTCGATGAGCACGACGGGCTTCGAGGAGGGCCCGCCGCTGGCCACCGGCGCCCAGATCGGCGACTCGGGCACCGGCATCCACGCGGTGGCCGGCATCCTGGCCGCCCTCTACCAGCGCACCCAGACCGGCCGCGGTCAGCGCGTACAAGTGGCCATGCAGCACGCCGTGCTGAACCTGTGCCGCGTGAAGCTGCGCGACCAGCAGCGCCTGGCGCACGGGCCGCTGCGCGAGTACCCGAACAAGACGTTCGGCGACGAGGTGCCGCGCTCGGGCAACGCCAGCGGCGGCGGCCAGCCCGGCTGGGCGGTGCGCTGCGCGCCCGGCGGGCCGAACGACTACATCTACGTCATCGTCCAGCCGGTCGGCTGGAAGCCGATCACCGGCATCATCGGCCGTCCCGAGCTGGCCGACGACCCCGAGTGGGCGACGCCGGACGCCCGGCTGCCGAAGCTGGACAAGATGTTCCAGCTCATCGAGGAGTGGACGATCCGCCACGACAAGTGGACGGTGCTCGACCGGCTCAACGCCGAGAACATCCCGTGCGGGCCGATCCTGTCCACCAGGGAGCTGGTGGAGGACCAGAGCCTGCGCGAGGAGGGCATCGTCGTCACCGTCGACCATCCGGAGCGCGGCGAGTTCGTGACGGTGGGCAGCCCGCTGCAGCTGTCCGACTCGCCGGTGGACGTCCGCACGCCGCCGCTGCTCGGCGAGCACAACCAGGAGATCTACCGCCAGATCGGCGTGAGCGCCGAGGAACTGGCCGAACTCAAGACGAACGGAGTCATCTAGTGCCTGCCAGGGACGTCATCGACAAGGCGCTGGCCGAGGGGCGTACGGCTCTGACGGCTCCTGAGGGCCGCGAGCTGTGCCAGGCGTACGGCATCGCCACCCCCGGCGAGGGCCTCGCGACCTCGGCCGACGAGGCCGCCCGGCTGGCCGGGGAGATCGGGTTCCCGGTCGTGCTGAAGATCGTCTCGCCCGACATCCTGCACAAGACCGACGCCGGCGGCGTGCTGGTCGGCCTGAAGAACGCCGACGAGGTACGCGAGGGCTACGCCACGATCCTGGCCAACGCCCGCGCGTACGACCCGGACGCCACGATCGACGGCATCCAGGTGCAGCAGCTCGTGGGCGGCGGCCACGAGGTCATCGTCGGCGCGGTCACCGACCCCACCTTCGGCAAGGTCGTGGCCTTCGGCCTCGGCGGCGTGCTGGTCGAAGTACTTAAGGACGTGACCTTCCGGCTTGCCCCGGTTTCGGGTGATGATGCGCTGAAGATGCTGGACGACATCAGAGCGGCGGACGTGCTCAAGGGCGCCCGCGGCGCGGAGCCCGCGAACCGCCAGGCTCTGGCGGCGCTCATCGAACGAGTCGGCCGGCTGGTCACCGACATCCCCGAGATCGTCGAGGTGGACCTCAACCCCGTCTTCGCCGACGCGAACGGCGCCGTGGCCGCCGACGTGCGGATCATCATCGGCCGGCCCGCCCCCGAGGTGGCGCGGCTGCCGCGCGAGGAGATCCTGCGGCAGATGAACCGCATCTTCAAGCCGCGCTCGGTCGCCGTCATCGGCGCCTCCGCCGAGACCGGCAAGATCGGCAACTCGGTCATGCGCAACCTCATCAACGGCGGCTACCAGGGGCAGATCTACCCGATCAACCCCAAGGCCGACGAGATCATGGGGCTCAAGGCGTACAAGAGCGTCGGCGACGTGCCGGGCGAGGTGGACGTGGCCGTCTTCGCCATCCCGGCCAAGTTCGTGGCGCCGGCGCTGGAGGAGGTCGGCGCGAAGGGCGTGGCCGGCGCGGTGATGATCCCCTCCGGGTTCGCCGAGACCGGCAACGTGGAGGGCCAGAAGGAGATCGTCGAGATCGCCCGCAGGCACGGCGTGCGCATGCTCGGCCCCAACATCTACGGCTACTACTACACGCCGGAGAACCTCTGCGCGACCTTCTGCACGCCGTACGACGTGCGCGGCAGCGTGGCGCTGACCTCGCAGAGCGGCGGCATCGGCATGGCCATCCTGGGCTTCAGCCGCACCACCAAGATGGGCGTGTCCGCCATCGTCGGCGTCGGCAACAAGGCCGACGTGGACGAGGACGACCTGCTGACCTTCTTCGAGCAGGACGACAACACCAAGGCCGTCGCCATGCACCTCGAAGACCTCAAGGACGGGCGCGGCTTCGTCGACGCCGCCCGCCGCGTGGTCAAGGAGAAGCCGGTCATCGTGCTCAAGGCCGGGCGCACCGCCATGGGCGCGCGGGCCGCCGGCTCCCACACCGGCGCGCTGGCCGGCGACGACAAGGTCTACGACGACATCCTGCGCCAGGCCGGCGTGGTGCGCGCCCCCGGGCTGAACGACATGCTGGAGTACGCCCGCGCGCTGCCCGTCCTGCCCGCCCCCAAGGGCGAGAACGTCGTCATCATCACCGGCGCGGGCGGCTCCGGCGTCCTGCTGTCCGACGCCATCGTGGACGCCGGGCTGACCCTCATGGACATCCCCGACGACCTGGACGCGGCGTTCCGCGCCTACATCCCGCCCTTCGGAGCGGCGGGCAACCCCATCGACATCACCGGCGGCGAACCACCCTCGACCTACGAGAACACGGTCCGCCTCGGCCTGAGCGACGAGCGCATCCACGCGCTGGTCCTCGGCTACTGGCACACGATCGTGACGCCGCCGATGGTCTTCGCCGAGCTCATCGCCCGTGTGGTGGCCGAGGAGCGGGCGAAGGGCAACACCAAGCCGGTCGTGGCGTCACTGGCCGGCGACACCGAGGTTGAGGAGGCCAGCGAGTACCTGTTCGAGCACGGCGTGGTCGCGTACCCGTACACGACGGAAAAGCCCGTGGCGGTCCTCGGTGCGAAGTACCGCTGGGCCAGGGCGGCCGGGCTGCTGGGCTAAGAGCCGAGCCACAGCAGCACCAGGCGAGGGGGCAATTCGGGGCGCAGAGGAAGGCAACAACCCCCCAGGAGGTCCGTAGGTGGACACATCGAACACACCACCGGCGACGGCCACGCCGCCGGTCGAGGACGATCGAGTATGGAAAGCGGGCCGGCTTGAGCCGATGCCCATCAGGAAGCTCCCCGACGCGCCTCCCTCGGTGCACCTCATCGGGCCGACGGTGTTCCTCGTCGCGCTCGGCGTGGGCATGGGCGAGTCGTACATGTGGCCCCGGCTGGTGCTGCTGTTCGGGCCCGAGATCAGGTGGCTGTTCCTGATCGGCGTCACCCTGCAGGCCGTGGTGATGCTGGAGATGGCCCGCTACGCCATGGCCACGGGGGAGAGCATCTTCTCCGGCGCGGCCAGGGTGTTCAAGCCGCTGATGTGGTTCTTCTTCGTGGTGGCGATCGCCGTCTACATCTGGCCCGGCCACCTGTCCGCGGGCGCGGCGGCGTTCGAGGAGATCACCGGAATACCCTGGATGGTGACCGCGATCGCCGGGTTGATCCTCGTCGGCGTGGTCTTCACCCTGGCCAAGGTGATCTACAACCTGCTGGAGAACGTGCTCTCCCTGCTCATCGGGGCGCTCGTGCTCGGCACCGCCGTGGTCGCCGCCATGGTCGGCTCCTGGGGTGACGTGGTCACCACCATCAGCGGCATGTTCTCCTTCGGCTACCTGCCGGCGGAGGCCATGACGGCCGCCTGGTTCCCCGTCATCGTCGGCGCCTGCGCCTTCGCCGGTCCGTCGGGCATGCAGCAGATGTGGTACACGCTGCACCTGCGTGACTCCGGCGCCGGCATGGGCGTGCACCAGCCGAAGGTGGTCGGGCTGCGGCACGCCTCCTCCGAGGAGGAGCGGCCGACCCGCGGGTACATGTTCGACACCTCCGACCCGGCCGAGATGGCCAAGTGGAAGGGCTGGCGGCGCTGGGTCACCTTCGACGCGCTGCTGCTCTTCTGGGGCATCACCATGCTGGTCACCATCTCCTTCACGGTGATCGCCCAGGCCGCGGTGCGGATCGACCCCGCCGTGCGTACGGCGATTCAGGGCGACGACCGGGAGGTGGCGCTGACCGCGATGTCGAACGCCGTCTCCTCGGCGGGCAGTTCGGTGCTCGGGGTCGTGTTCCTCGGGTTCATCGCCCTGATCGGCCTCAACGCGACGCTGGGCCTGTTCGACTCGTTCTCGCGCGGCCAGGCTGACATGACCTACAACTTCATCCCCGGCGCGAAGAAGGTGGGCATGTCCCGCCTGTACGGCATCTTCCTCTGGGGCGTGATCCTCTTCGGCATCCTGATCCTGCTGTTCGGCCCGGCCGACGGTCCCAGTGGGATCCTGGACACGCTGGCGTTCCTGTCCACGTTCGCCATGGGCGCGTACTGCGTGACCCTGCTCCTGGTGAACAACCGCATGCTGCCCAAACCGATCAGGCCCAAGTGGTGGTCGAACGCCATCATCGGCTTCGGCGCGGTGTTCTACCTGGGCATGCTCTTCTACAGCCTGGTCGCCTACGGCGTGGTCGTGGGCTGATGATCGGACGGCACAGTTTCGAACTCGCCCTGCCAGGGGCGTCGATCGGAGCCGTCGCCGGTGCCATGGCCGGTGGGCTGACCCTGCTCGCGGGGCAGCCCATCGGGATGGCCGCGCTGTCGGCCCTGGCGCTCGCCGCACCGCTCGCCCTCTTCGGCGGCATGTACGGCGTGCTCCTCGGCCACGGCGTGTTCCGGCCGGGCACGTTCGGGCCCGTCGGCCTCTACTGGATGGCGGCCTTCCCCCTCTCGCGGCTGCTTCAGGAGAGTGTGGCCGGGATCGGCATGGCCGACGGGGTGCCGCTGTTCCTGGCGTACCAGGCGATGATCAGCCTTGGCTTCGCCATCGGGTTCCTGTGGATGCACGAGCGGCTCATGCCGCACTGGCTGATGAGGGTGGCCGGCGGCAACCCCGTCGCCAGTGAGCTGCTGGAGCAGTACGTCCGCTACGCCCAGATGATGCAGGCGAGGAAGGGAGCACGTAGGTGAATCTGCCCATGTGGATCTGGTTGGCCACGATAGGCGGCTTCTGTGTCGTGCTCGCTGTCGACTTCTACCTCGTCGCCCGCAACCCCCACGAGCCCTCGTTCAAGGAGTGCGTGGGCTGGGTGAGCCTCTACGTCTGCCTGGCGGTGGCCTTCGGGGTGGGCCTGCTCGTGCTGTCGGGCCCGGCGCACGGCGGGGAGTTCTTCGCCGGGTGGATCACCGAGTACTCGCTCAGCGTGGACAACCTCTTCGTCTTCCTGCTGATCATGAGCAGGTTCCGGGTGCCGCGGGAGTACCGCCAGAAGGTGCTGCTCATCGGCATCGTGCTGGCGCTGCTCCTGCGGGGCGGCTTCATCGCGGCCGGCGCGGAGGCGGTGGCGCGCTTCGACTGGCTCTTCTACGTCTTCGGCGCCTTCCTCGTCTACACCGCGTGGAAGCTCATCGGGCACGAGGAGGACGACGCGGAGTTCTCCGAGAACATCGCGCTGCGCACGGTACGCCGGGTGCTCCCGACCACGGACACCTACCACGGCGCCCGACTGACCGTGCACCACGGCCGCAGGATGGTCACCCCGATGCTGATCGTGATGGTCGCCATCGGGACCACCGACCTGCTGTTCGCGCTGGACTCCATCCCGGCCATCTTCGGGCTGACGAAGGAGCCCTACCTGGTCTTCACCGCCAACGCCTTCGCCCTCATGGGGCTGCGCCAGCTGTTCTTCCTGATCGGCGGGCTGCTGGACCGGCTGGTCTACCTCAGCAAGGGCCTGTCGGTGGTGCTGGCCTTCATCGGCGTCAAGCTGATTCTCGAGGCGCTGCACCACGACGGCGTGTCGTGGGCGCCGGAGATCCCGATCCTGGTGTCTCTCGGGGTCATCGTCGGCACGCTCGCCGTGACGACGGTGCTCAGCCTGATCAAGTCGGCACGCGACGCCAAGGCGGAGCAGGCCACTGGAGAAGGCACCGAGAAGGCCGCTGAGAAGGAGGGGGAGCCGGAGCCGGCGGCGGAGCGCTGAACGCGCGGGGGCGGAGGCTGCTGTTCGAGGGTGGCCGCCCCCCTGTCGCGGGTCTGGCCGCGGTGCGTCCTGCTTACGGGCGGGGACTTTTGCGGACGTCGATGTCCTTGCTCCACTCGCGCAGGTGGCGGTCGGCGTCGTCCGCGGAGTAGTGCTTCTTCAGCGCCGCGCTCAGGCCGACGCCGATGGCTCGTCCGTCCGCCGCCTGGCCCAGCGGATCACCAAGGAGAAAGCGGAAGAACGCTTTCATGGTCGTGCACCTCCGTTCGGTGTGGCTCCATCCTCTACCCGAGGTGTTTCGGAGCATGTGGGCTTGTGTGAACGTCACGTCAACCCTGGCCGTTCGCGCAGGCAGGAGGACGTGACGGCATGACTCGGCCGCCCGGCCGACCCCGGAGGGGATCGGCCGGCGTGCCGGTGAGGGGGCCGGTCAGCCGGCCTGGCGGGTGCGGCGGCGGCGTACCGGCTTGGGCGCGGGCTCGGCCGGCTCGTTCTCGCGCTGCTCCATGTAGGAGGCGCGGGTGTGCTCGGTGTGCTCGCGCATGATCTTGGCCGCGCGCCGCTCGTCGCCGGCCTCGATGGCGTCGATGAGGGCGGCGTGCTCGTCCCACGAGGCCATGCCGCGCTGGCGGGCGACCGGCGTGTGGTACCACCGCACCCGCCTGGCCACCTGGGCGGCCAGCTCGGCGAGCACCTTGTTGCCCGACAGGTCGGTCACCAGCGCGTGCAGCTCGGAGTTGGTGGCCACGGCGCCGTCGACGTCGTCGGACTGCACCGCGGCGATGCCGCGGGCGCACAGGGCGCGCAGCCGCTTGACGCCCTCCTCGCCGGCCTGCTTGGCGGCCAGGCGCGCGGACTCGGTCTCCAGCAGCGTGCGCACGGCGAGCAGCTGGTCGGCCTCCTCCACGGTCGGGACGTGCACGAACGCTCCCTGGCCGGGAAAGAGATCGACCCAGCCCTCACCGCTGAGCTGCTGCAACGCCTCGCGAACCGGCTGCCTGGAGACGCCGAGCAGTTCGGCCAGCTCGCTCTCGACGAGGTGCTGGCCCGGCTTGAGCTGCCCGGAGACGATGAGCTCTTGGATAGCCTCGATGACGCTCTCGCGGAGCGTCGCGGGACGGGGGATCTTGGGGGCCGCCGTCTGACCGGCCTGATCCGACAGCAACATGGTCACGTCTCCAGGGCTGAATTTCGGTTTTTGGTCGACTGCCTACAGCATACCGTCCTAGGGTTCCGCCCGTCCGTGAGTCTCATCACAGTGCGTCACAGTGGGACGGGCAGGGGGACGGACGGGGGGACGGACAGTGGGACCGACAGGGGACGGTCACAGGGGGATGGTGGCGGGCAGTCCGGGGATGCGCAGACGGGGGGTCGCCAGCGCGGGCAGCGCCGCCAGGGCGGCGGCGGCCAGCAGCGCGGCGCCGGGGGCGCTCAGCGCGACGAACGCCAGCCCGGCCGCCACCGCGCCGGCCACGGCCTTGGCGCTGTAGACCACGGCGTGGATCTCGGTGGCCCGCTCGGCGCCGAACAGCTCGCGGACGAGGCTGGCCAGCAGCGGGTAGAACGCGCCGCCGCCGAGCCCCGCCGCGACCGCGCCGAGCCACAGCAGCAGCGTGCCGCCGGGCCGCTCGTGGGCGTTCTGCACGGCGACCGCCAGCAGCATCTGGCCGAGCGCGAGCGCGCCGAACACGGCGGCCAGCACCCGCCGGCGGCCGTACAGCTCCGACGCGCGCATGGCGGCCGACCTGCCCGCCCCGTTCAGCGCGACGAGCAGGGCCACCGCGCCCCACGCGCCGGTGCCCGCGACCACGATCACGTCGAGCACCGACACCGCGCCCGCGCAGACCAGCATCAGCGCGAGCGCCGGCAGCGTGCGGGTGCGCAGCGCCTGCGCGATGCCGAACTGCTTGACCGCCTCGGGCGCCGTGCGCAGGCGGGCCGCGTCGAGCGCGTGGCTGCGCGGGTCCACGTCCAGCGGCCACCACAGCGCGGGGGGCAGTCGCAGGTGCCGGGCGGCGGTGGCCAGCACGGCCGTCGCGACCGCGGCCATGACGAGGAACGCCGGGCCTGTCGCGGCGGGGAACAGGCCGGCCCACAGCAGCAGGGGCACGGCGCCGTAGCCGAAGGCGCCGGTGATGAGGCCGACGCGGGTGGCGGGGCGCTCGGGGTACCAGGAGGAGACGACCTCGCCGCAGACCCCGTACACCAGGCCCGCGCCGAGGCCGCCGAGGACGGCGTACCCGGCGAGCGCGGCGGGGGACATGCCTGACGTGAGCCCGGCGGTGGCCAGGCCGAGGCCGGTGAGCGCGGCTCCGGCCGCCAGGCAGGTCCGCACGCCGAGGCGCCGGCGGCGTACGAGGTGCAGCGCGGGCAGCGCGCCCGCGGCCTGGCAGGCGATCCAGACGGCGAGCAGCGTCAGGCCGCCCGCCTGACCCGTGTGCAGGGCGGCGTAGCCGTACTGGAGCGGGCTGATCACCGCCATCGAGGCCAGGGCCAGCCGGAACATGCGGACGCGGTCTGCTGGGACGGGCCCGGGGAGGTACGAACGCCCTCGCCAGTCCTTAATTGCATTCTCCATACTGTATGGAATATCCAGAAGACAGGTGCCTGTCGAGACCCTAGACGAGGAATACTCCATACGGTATACCGTCTACAAAGGAGGCTCGAATGGACCTGTACGAGTACCAGGCGAAGGAGCTCTTCGGGCGGCACGGGATCCCGGTCCCCGCGGGCCGGGTCGCGGCCACCCCGGCCGAGGCCCGCGCGATCGCGGCCGAGCTGGACACGCCCGTTGTCATCAAGGCCCAGGTGAAGACCGGTGGACGCGGCAAGGCGGGCGGCATCAGACCGGCGGCGGGGCCGGCCGCGGCCCAGGCGGAGGCCGAGCGCGTGATCGGCATGGACATCAAGGGACACACGGCGCACCGGGTGCTGGTGGAGGCCGCGACCGTGCCGTTCGAGGAGTATTACGCGGCCTTCCTGGTGGACCGTGCCGAAGGGGCGTTCCTGGCCATGGTGTCGGCGCAGGGCGGCATGGAGATCGAGGAACTGGCGGCCCGCGACCCCGACGCCATCGTGAAACTGCCGATCGACCCGGCGACAGGGGTGGACGCCGACACCGCGCGGCAACTGGCGGCCAAGGCGGGCCTGCCCGAGCAGACCGCAGAGGTGCTGGAGCGGCTGTGGCACGTGCTGGTCGCGGAGGACGCCCTGCTCGTCGAGGTGAACCCGCTGATCTGCACCACCGACCAGCGCGTCATGGCGCTCGACGGCAAGGTCACGCTCGACGACAACGCCGCCTTCCGGCACGACGGGGAGCGGTACGCCGAGCAGTCCGACAGCCTGGAGGCCCGCGCCAGGGCCAAGGGGCTCAACTACGTGAAGCTGGACGGCACGGTCGGCGTGATCGGCAACGGCGCGGGGCTCGTCATGAGCACCCTCGACGTGGTGGCGGGCGCGGGCGCGGACCCGGCCAACTTCCTCGACATCGGCGGCGGCGCCTCCGCCCAGGTCATGGCCGACGGGCTGGAGATCATCCTGGCCGACCCCGACGTACGGTCGGTGCTGGTCAACGTCTTCGGCGGCATCACGGCCTGCGACGCGGTGGCCAACGGCATCGTCACCGCACTCGAACTCCTCGGCGAGCGCGGCCAGGGCAGGCCCATCGTCGTACGGCTGGACGGCAACAACGCCGAGGTGGGCCGGCGCATACTCAGCGATGCCCGGCACCCGGCGGTCCGCCAGGTCTCCACCATGGACGGCGCCGCCGAGATGGCGGCCAGACTCGCGGCAGGTGCGTAAATGGCGATCTTTCTGACCAAGGACAGCCGGGTGCTCGTGCAGGGCATGACCGGCGCGGAGGGCCGCAGGCACACGGCCCGCATGCTCGCCGCGGGGACCGACGTGGTGGCCGGCGTGACCCCGGGCAAGGGCGGCAGCGCGGTGGACTTCGGCGAGCGGACGGTGCCGGTGTTCGGCTCGGTGGCCGAGGCCGTCGCCGGGACCGGGGCGGACGTGTCGGTCGTCTTCGTGCCGCCGCGCTTCACGGCCGGCGCCGTGGAGGAGGCGGTCGAGGCGGGCGTGCCGCTCTGCGTGGTCATCACCGAGGGCGTGCCGGTGCACGACGCGGTCCGGTTCCGTGCGCTGGCGCGCGGGCGTACCAGGATCATCGGGCCCAACTGCCCCGGGCTCATCAGCCCCGGGCAGTCGTCGGCCGGGATCATCCCCGCCGACATCACCTCATCCGGCCGCATCGGGCTGGTCTCCAAGTCGGGCACGCTGACCTACCAGCTCATGTACGAGCTGCGCGACCTCGGCTTCTCCACCGCCGTCGGCATCGGCGGCGACCCGATCGTCGGCACCACGCACATCGACTGCCTCCAGGCGTTCCAGGACGACCCGGGCACCGACGCCATCGTCATGATCGGTGAGATCGGCGGCGACGCCGAGGAGCGGGCCGCCGCCTACATCGCCGCCAACGTCACCAAGCCCGTCGTCGCCTACGTGGCCGGGTTCACCGCGCCGGAGGGCAAGACGATGGGGCACGCGGGCGCGATCGTGTCCGGGTCGTCGGGGACGGCGCAGGCCAAGAAGGAGGCGCTGGAGGCGGTCGGCGTCCGGGTGGGGAAGACGCCGTCGGAGACCGCCCGGCTGCTGCGCTCGGCCCTGTCCAGGGCGGCCGCCTCGTGACCCGCGTACCCGATGGCCTGGTCTTCGACGTCAACCTGTCGATCCTGTTCACCGACCTGCCGCTGCTGGAGCGCCCGGCCGCGGCGGCCAAGGCCGGGTTCGACGCGATCGAGCTGTGGTGGCCGTTCGACGGGCCCGACCCGAGCGGGGCCGAGCTGGCCGCGCTGCGGCAGGCCGTCGAGGACGCGGGCGTGCGCCTGGTGGGACTCAACTTCGACGCCGGTGACATGGCGGTGGGCGAGCGCGGGCTGCTGGCCAGGCCGGACGGCTCGGCCCGCTTCCAGGCGAACATCGACGCCGCCGTCCGCCTGGCCGGCGAGCTGGGCTGCACGGTCCTCAACGCGTTGTACGGCAACGGCCCAGGCACCGACCGGGACCTGGCCGTGGTCAACCTGCGCAGGGCGGCCGACGCGGCGGCCGGGATCGGCGCGACCGTCGTCGTCGAAGCCCTCAACGGCCACGAGAACCCGCGCTACCCGATCACCTCGTCACAGGCCGCCTTCGAGCTCATCGAGCAGGTGGACCGGGCGAACGTGGCCTTCCTCGCCGACCTCTACCACCTGCACAGGATGGGCGAGGACGTGCTCGCGCTCATCGACCGGCACGCGGACCGGTTCGGGCACGTGCAGATCGCCGACGACCCCGGCAGGGGAGCGCCGGGCAGCGGGCGGATGCCGTACGGGGAGATCTTCGCGTGGCTGGCGGCGGCGGGCTACCGCGGGCACGTCGGCCTGGAGTACCGGCACGAGCACCGGCACGAGGGGCCGGGCGCGTTCGACTGGAGGCGAGCTTGAACATCGGCTTCATCGGCCTGGGGATCATGGGCAGCCCGATGGCGGCCAACCTCCTCAAGGCCGGATTCGCGGTGACCGGCTACGACGTCAGCGCCGAGCGGATGCGGCGGCTGGCCGAGCTGGGCGGCAAGGGCGCGACGGGCGTGGTGGACGCGGTGGCGGGCGCCGACGTCGTGGTCACCATGCTGCCCGACTCGCCGCAGGTGGAGGAGGTCGCGCCGCTCGTCATCGAGTACGGCAAACCGAACCTGCTCTACGTCGACATGAGCACGATCAAGCCCGAGACCTCCCGCGAGGTGGCGAGGAAGGCGGCGGCCGTCGGCGTACGGGCGGTGGACGCCCCCGTCAGCGGCGGCGAGCGCGGCGCCGTGGACGGCACCCTGTCGATCATGGTCGGCGGCGCCCCCGAGGACGTGGAGGCGGCCAGACCGGTCCTGGAGCGCCTCGGCACGACCATCGTGCACGTGGGCCCGGCAGGGGCGGGACAGACCGTCAAGGCGGCCAACCAGCTCGTCGTGGGCGGCATCTACGGCCTCGTGGCCGAGGCGATCGTGCTGCTGGAGGCGTCGGGCGTCGATCCGGCGGCCGGGCTCGACGTGCTCGCGGGCGGCCTGGCCGGCTCGCGGATCCTCGACCTCAAGCGGCACACCATGGTCAAGCGCGAGTTCGCCCCCGGCTTCCGCATCGACCTGCACCACAAGGACATGGGCATCGCCCTCGCCGCGGCCCGTACCGCCGGGGTCAGCCTGCCGCTCACCGGGCAGGTCGCCCAGCTCGTCGCGGCGGCCAGGGCCCAGGGGCACGGCTCGCTCGACCACTCCGCCCTGCTCAAGGTGATCGAAAGGCTGAACGCATGAAGCGAATGCCCTGCATGGAGGCCGTGGTCGCGGTGCTGGAGTCGGAGGGCGTGGACACGGTCTTCGGCATTCCTGGCGCGGCCATCCTGCCGCTGTACGCCGCGCTGCAGCACAGCTCGATCCGGCACGTCACCGTACGGCACGAGGAGGGCGGCACCCACGCGGCCGACGGCTGGGCGCGGGTGACCGGCAACGTCGGCGTCTGCGTCGGCACGTCCGGCCCGGCCGGCACCAACATGATCACCGGCCTCTACACGGCGCTGGCCGACTCGATCCCGCTGATCTGCGTCACCGGCCAGGCGGTCAGCTCCAAGCTGCACCAGGAGGCGTTCCAGGCGGTCGACATCGTGGAGATCGCCAAGCCGGTGACCAAGTGGGCGGTGCAGCTCAAGGAGCCGGCGCAGGCGCCGTGGGTGTTCAGGGAGGCGTTCAGGATCGCCCGCTCGGGACGTCCTGGGCCCGTGCTCATCGACCTGCCGATCGACGTGCAGCGCGGCACCTGCCTGTACGACCGCGAGCTGGACGCGCCGCTGCCCGTCCCCGTGCCGGAGCCGCTGCCGCAGTCCGTGCGCGCGGCCATGGACCTCGTCGAGGAGGCCAGGCGGCCGATCATCCTGGCCGGCGGCGGCGTGATCATCGCCGAGGCGTGCGACGAGCTGCGCGCGCTGGCCGAGCACCTCCAGGTGCCGGTGCAGGTGACGCTCATGGGCAAGGGCGCGTTCCCCGAGGACCACCCGCTGTTCGCCGGGATGGCCGGCATCCAGACGCAGACGCGGTGGGGCAACGCCGCGTTCCTGGACAGCGACCTGGTGCTGGCCGTCGGCGCCCGCTTCGGCGACCGGCACACCGGCGACCTCGACGTCTACCGGCGCGGGCGGAAGTTCGTGCACGTGGACATCGACCCGCTGCAGATCGGCCGGGTCTTCGAGCCCGATCTCGGCGTCGTCGGGCACGCCAGGCCGGTGCTCGCCGCGTTACGCGACGAGGCGCGCCGCCGTGGAGCGCCGCGCGAGCCGTCCACGTGGGTGCGCAGGGTCGGCGAGCTACGCGGCACCCTGACGCGCAGGGACGACTTCGACGAGGTGCCGATCAAGCCGCCCAGGGTGTTCAGGGAGATCAACGAGTACTTCCCGCGCGACACCACGTTCGTCACCGCGATCGGGCTCTACCAGATCTGGTCGGGTCAGTTCCAGACGACGTACCTGCCGCGCCGCTACCTGGTCTGCGGGCAGGCCGGGCCGCTCGGCTGGGAGGTGCCCGCCGCCATGGGCGTCAAGCTCGCCCATCCCGAACGGCAGGTCGTGGCCGTGGTCGGCGACTACTCCTTCCAGTTCCTCATGGAGGAGGTGGCGGTGGCGGCGCAGTACCGGGTGCCGTTCGTCATCGTCATGATCAACAACGAGTACCTCGGGCTCATCAGGCAGGCGGAGCTGCCGTACGGGATGAACTACGCCGTCGATCTGCACTACGGGGAGGGCGGCATCGACCATGTCAAGGCGATGGAGGCGTTCGGCTGCCCGGCGCGCCGCGTGGAGCTGCCCGGCGACATCCGCGACGCCCTGGCCTGGGCGAGCGCCGAGGCGGCGCGCGAGCGGCTGCCGGTGCTGGTGGAGGTGATGGTGGAACGGGAGGCGAACGCCGCCATGGGGCCCTCGCTCGAAGCGATCAAGGAGTTCGAGCCGCTGCCCGAGCTCATCACCGCCGACTGGTCGGACTAGGGAGGGATGGACATGCGGCTCAAGCCGGGCACGTCGTGGCGGGAGGCGTACGAGCGGTGCTGCTCCGCCGCCCCCGAGGCCTTCCACGACGATCGCGTGCTGAACCACTGGGGCGGCATCTGGCACCGCGACGGGCGGCCGGTGCCCGGCTTCTCGCCCCTCGACGGCACCGCCATCGCGGGGCTGCCCAGACTCGACAGGGCGGGCGCCGGCCGGGCGGTGGCGGGCGCGGTCGAGGAGCACCGGCGCTGGCGGCACACGCCGCTCGCCGAGCGCAAGGCGATGGTGTCGGCGGCCGTCGAGTCGATGGCCGCCCACCGCGACCTGCTCGCCCTGCTGCTGGTCTGGGAGATCGGCAAGCCGTGGAAGACGGCTTGCGCCGACGTTGACCGCTGCCTGGACGGCGTGCGCTGGTACGTCGAGGAGATCGACCGCATGGTGGACGGGCGCACCCCGCTGCCCGGCCCGGTCAGCAACATCGCGAGCTGGAACTACCCGATGAGCGTGCTCATGCACGCCATGCTCGTGCAGGCGCTGGCCGGCAACGCGGTGATCGCCAAGACGCCCACCGACGGCGGCCTGTGCTGCCTCACCCTGGCCTGCGCGCTGGCCGTGCGGGAGGGGCTGCCGTTCACGCTGGTCAGCGGGGGAGGGGCGGAGCTGTCGCCGGTGCTCGTCGGCTCGACGTCGCTGGGGTGCGTGTCGTTCGTGGGCGGCAGGGACGCCGGGGCGAAGGTGGCGACCTCGCTGGCCGGGCTCAGGGGTCTCGGCCGGCGGCACGTGCTGGAGCAGGAGGGGCTCAACTGCTGGGGTGTCTGGGAGTACGGCGACTGGGACCTGCTCACGAGGCAGATCCGTGCCTCCTTCGACTACGGCAAGCAGCGCTGCACCGCCTACCCGCGCTTCGTCGTGCAGCGCTCGCTCTTCCACGAGTTCCTGGCCGCCTACCTGGAGGCGGTGGGGTCGCTGCGCTTCGGGCATCCGCTGGCCGTGGCCGATGCCGACGACCCGCTGCCGAACCTGGACTTCGGGCCGCTGATCAACGCCTCGAAGGCCAAGGAACTGGCCGACCAGGTGGACGAGGCGGTGGCCAGGGGAGGGGTGCCGGTCCACCGGGCATCGCTCGACGACGGACATTTCCTGCCGGGGCAGGATATTTCCGCGTATTTTGCGCCGACGGCGCTGCTCAACCCGCCGCCCTCCTCACCGCTGCACCACGCCGAGCCGTTCGGCCCCGTGGACACGATGGTGCTGGTCGACACCGAGGCCGAGCTGCTGGCCGCGATGAACGCCAGCAACGGCGCCCTGGTCGCCACCCTGTCGTGCGAGGAGGAGGCGACGTTCCGGCGGCTGGCACCCGAGGTGCGGGCGTTCAAGGTCGGTCACAACCGGCCGCGCTCGCGCGGGGACCGCGACGAGCTGTTCGGCGGGCTCGGCGCGTCGTGGCGCGGCGCGTTCGTCGGTGGCGAGCTGCTCGTCCGCGCCGCCACGAGCGGCCAGGACGGCGAGCGCCTGCCCGGCAACTTCCCCGGCTACACGCTGCTGCCAGGGGAGGGCTAGAACGCGCCGAAGCGGGTCGCCGTCAGCAGGACGAGGAACGTCAGCATGGCGACCCGCAACAGCTTCCCGCCGGCGCCCAGCGACGGCCACGACAGGTAGGCCAGCCAGCCGATGAACGCGATCACCGGCAGCACCGCCAGCCCGCCCAGCGGGTTGGTCACCGCGAAGCCGGCCAGCAGCAGGAGCACCATCAGCGCCGGCGCCACCCACCGGGGCAGCTGGGTGAACATCCAGGCCATCGGCACCGCGCTGCGCCGCTCCACCGCCTTGCGCAGGCCGGTCGCACCCGGCGTGAAGAACTGCTCGCCCGGCGGGAGCGGGCGCTTGCCGCCGGGGACGTCGTCGCGCTTGTCCGCGCGCCTCTTCTCAGGGGCCACGCCGCGAAGCCTACGGGAGTTCGCGCGACTCGTGGGGCCCGCGCCTCTAGGCTGGTCGGGTGCTCGCCGTGATCCGATACACCGTTCCAGAGTCCCAGTCGCAGGACTTCGTCAAGCAGGGCCACACCATCCTCGACACCTTCGCACAGCAGCCGGGCTACCAGCGCGGCCGGCTGGCCCGCTCGGTCGACGAGCCCAACCTGTGGGCGCTGGTCACGGAATGGGAGGGCGCCGGCTTCTACCGCAGGGCGCTGTCGGCCGCCAAAATGGTGATGTATCCGCTGATGATCCTCATGCTCAACGAACCCAGCGCGTTCGAGGACGTCTACACCCAGGACACCCAGGACACCCATGACGCACACGACGCTCATGAGGCCCGTGACACCCCGGACGGGACGTAGCGATCAGACGCGCGCGAGGGCGGCCGACCGTGCCCTAAGCTGGGAGCTCATCGAAATTTCTTTCGCCGACCTCCAGCCGGAAAGAGAACCAACCAAAATGGCACGACGCACCGACGTCATGGACACCATCGTCAGCCTCGCCAAGCGCCGCGGGCTCGTCTACCCGTCGAGCGAGATCTACGGCGGACTGCGCGCGTCGTGGGACTACGGTCCACTGGGCGTCGAGCTGAAGAACAACGTCAAGCGGCAGTGGTGGCTGTCGATGGTCCAGTCCCGCGACGACGTGGTGGGCCTCGACTCATCCGTCATCCTGGCGCCCGAGGTGTGGCGCGCGAGCGGCCACGTCGACACCTTCACCGACCCGCTGACCGAATGCCTGTCCTGCCACAAGCGCTTCCGCGCCGACCACCTCCTCGAGGCCTACGAGGAGAAGAACGGCAAGGAGCCCGAGGGCGGCCTGGCCGACATCACCTGCCCCAACTGCGGCAACAAGGGCACCTTCACCGAGCCCCGGCAGTTCAGCGGCCTGCTCAAGACCTTCCTCGGCCCGGTCGAGGACGAGTCGGGCCTGGCCTGGCTGCGGCCGGAGACCGCGCAGGGCATCTTCATCAACTACCTCAACGTGCAGCAGTCGGCGCGCAAGAAGATCCCGTTCGGCATCGGCCAGATCGGCAAGTCGTTCCGCAACGAGATCACGCCGGGCAACTTCATCTTCCGCACCCGCGAGTTCGAGCAGATGGAGATGGAGTTCTTCGTCAAGCCCGGCACCGACGAGGAGTGGCACCAATACTGGATCGACGAGCGCTTCCGCTGGTACTCCGATCTGGGCATCAACAAGGACAACCTGCGCCTCTACGAGCACCCGCAGGAAAAGCTGTCCCACTACTCCAAGCGCACGGTCGACGTCGAATACCGCTTCAACTTCACCGGCTCGGAGTGGGGTGAGCTGGAGGGCATCGCCAACCGCACCGACTTCGACCTGTCGGCCCACGCCAAGGCCTCCGGCGTCGACCTCAGCTTCTTCGAGCAGGACAGCGGCGAGCGTTACGTCCCCTACGTCATCGAGCCGGCGGCGGGCGTCGACCGCGCCACGCTGACGTTCCTGATCGACGCCTACAGCGAGGACGAGGCGCCCAACGCCAAGGGCGTCATGGAGAAGCGCACGGTCATGCGGCTCGACCACCGGCTCGCGCCGGTCAAGGCCGCGGTGCTGCCGCTGTCGCGCAACGCCGACCTGTCGCCGAAGGCCCGCGACCTCGCCGCGCAGCTGCGCCGCCGCTGGAACGTCGAGTTCGACGACGCGGGCGCGATCGGCCGCCGCTACCGCCGCCAGGACGAGATCGGCACGCCGTTCTGCATCACGGTCGACTTCGACACCCTTGAGGACGACGCGGTGACGATCCGCGAGCGCGACTCGATGCGCCAGGAGCGCATCTCCATCGACGGGGTCGAGTCCTACCTGCGCCAGCACCTCAACGACTGATCCACGAGGTCCCGGAAGGGCCGCTCGCCGTGCGGCGGGCGGCCCTTCGCGCTGTCCAGGGGGCTGCTGACCTGGGCTTTTTCACCGAAAAATCGTATAAAGGCGACGGTTACGCTGGTTTTCGCGGTGACTTGATGACATTCGTCCTAAGCCGATCACGGCCGATCCGAGGGACGAGGAATTCATGCGTACACCACGTTTCGCTCTTGTCTTGCTCGCCGCCGCCGCGCTGATGATGACGGGCGGCGCCGCGTTCGCCGACCCCGAACCGTCCGCCCTGGAGCTGCGCGTCGTCGTGGACGACTGCCTGCGCGGAAGCGTGCAGCCATGACCGACCCCACTCTCCTCGAACGCGCCCTGTTCGAGATCAAGCGCGTCATCGTCGGCCAGGACCACATGGTCGAGCGGCTGCTCGTCGCCGTCCTCGCCAAGGGGCACTGCCTGCTCGAAGGCGTGCCGGGCATCGCCAAGACGCTGGCCGCCGAGACCACCGCCACGGTCGTCGGAGGCACGTTCGCGCGCATCCAGTTCACCCCCGACCTGGTGCCCGCCGACATCGTCGGCACCAGGATCTACCGGCCCTCCAGCGAGACCTTCGACGTCGAGCTCGGGCCCGTCATGGTCAACCTGCTGCTCGCCGACGAGATCAACCGGGCGCCCGCCAAGGTGCAGTCGGCGCTGCTGGAGATCATGGCCGAGCACCAGGTCAGCATCGGCGGCACCACGTACGAGGTGCCCCGGCCCTTCCTGGTGCTGGCCACCCAGAACCCCATCGAGTCCGAGGGCGTCTACCACCTGCCCGAGGCGCAGCGCGACCGCTTCCTCATGAAGATCGACGTGGACTATCCCAGCGAATCGGAGGAGCTGGCGATCGTCTACCGCATGAGCGTGGACCCGCCCGCGCCCCAGAGCGTCCTCGGCCCCGAGGAGGTCGTCGCGCTGCAACGCAGGGCCCAGGAGGTCTTCGTGCACCACGCGGTCGCCGAGTACGCCGTCCGCCTCGTCTACGCCACCCGCGACCCCGACCGGTACGGCATCCCCGACGTGGGCCGGCACCTCGCCTTCGGCGCCAGCCCCAGGGCCACGCTCGGCCTGCTGGCCGCCGGCCGCGGGCTCGCCCTGCTGCGCGGGCGCGACTACGTGCTGCCCGAGGACGTACGCGACCTCGCGCACGACGTCATGGCCCACCGGCTCGTGCTCTCCTTCGACGCGCTGGCCGCCGGGGTCATGCCCCGCCAGGTCGTGGACCGGGTGCTGGCCGCCGTGCCGCTGCCGGTCATCGCTCCCCAGCAGCGGACGGACGCCGCATGAAGCCGTACCTGATGGCCGAGCCCGCCCTGCGCAGGCTCGAGCTGACGATCACGAGGAGACTCGATGGGCTGCTCCAAGGCGAGCATCTGGGACTGGTGCCCGGTCCTGGCAGCGAGCCGGCGGAGTCGCGGGCGTACCGGCCGGGCGACGACGTGCGGCGCATGGACTGGAACGTCACCGCGCGCACGAACGAGCCCCACGTCCGTGACCTGGTCGCGGACCGCGAGCTGGAGATCTGGGCGCTGCTCGACGCCACCGCCAGCATGGACTTCGGCACGGTCGCCATGGAGAAGCGCGAGCTCGCACTGTCGGCCCTGGCAGCGATCGGCTTCCTCACCCAGCGCACCGGCAACCGCATCGGCGTGCACCTTCTGCACGGCGGCGGGGTCAGGACGCTGCCCGCCAGGACGGGCAGGCCGCACCTGATGGCGCTGCTGCAGGCGGCGTTCGCGCTGCCGCGCACCCCGCCGGGCGTGGCCGAGCCGCTGCTCGGCGTCGCGGCCGAGCAGCTCGGCCGGGTCACCAGGCGGCGCGGGCTGGTCGTCGTCGTGTCGGACTTCCTCGACACGCCAGAGACCTGGGAGCCGCCACTGCGCCGCCTCACCGCCCGCCACCAGGTGCTGGCCGTGGAGGTGATCGACCCGCGCGAGCTGACCCTGCCGGACGTCGGCATCCTCACGCTGATCGACCCCGAGTCGGGGCGGCGGCGCGAGGTCGCCACCGGCAGCGCCCGGCTGCGCCGCAGGTACGCCGAGGCCGCGCTCGCGCAGCGGGACGCCGTCTCCGGTGCGCTGCGCCGGGCCGGGGCCGCGCACCTGCGGCTGCGTACCGACCGGGACTGGGTGCGCGACCTCGTCCAGCACGTCATGCGGCAGCGCAAGATGGCCTCGCTCGCCCCCGGCCCCACCCGGCACAGCGGGGCGCCCATGGGAGGAGGCGGGGTAGCGTGAGCCTCATCGCGCCCCTCTGGCTGCTGCTGCTCGTCCCGGTGGCGCTGCTCGCGGTCACGTACGTCGTCATGGCGCTGCGCAGCCGCACCTCCTACGCCGTCCGCTTCGCCAACTACGACCTGCTCGACAAGGTCGCGCCGCGCCGGCCCGGCTGGCGGCGGCACGTCCCCGCGGCGGCGCTGCTGCTCATGTTCGCGCTGCTCGTCATCGGCTTCGCCCGGCCGACCGCAGAGGTGCGGGTGCCCAGGGAACGGGCGACGATCATGGTGGCGTTCGACGTGTCCGCGTCCATGGGGGCCACCGACGTCGCGCCCAACCGGTTCGAGGCGGCCAAGGCGGCGGCCACCCAGTTCGTCCAGGGGCTGCCGGAACGCTTCAACCTCGGGCTGGTGTCGTTCTCCGGCTCGGCCTCCGTCGCCGTGCCGCCCACCACCGACCGGCAGGCCGTCCTGTACGCACTGGAGCGCCTCGGCACCGACTCGGGCACCGCCATCGGCGAGGCCGTCTTCACCTCGCTTGAGGCCATCGCGGCGCTCGACACCGAGGAGGAGGCGCCGCCCGCGCACATCGTGCTGCTGTCGGACGGCTCCAGCACCACCGGCCGCACGGTCGGCGACGCCGCCACCGAGGCGTCGTCCCGTGGCGTCCCCGTCACCACCATCGCGTACGGCACCGCGGACGGCGTCATCAGCCTGTCCGGCCGCGACGTGCCGGTCCCCGTGGACGGGCCCGCCCTGCGGAGCCTCGCCGAGTCCGCCGGGGGCGGCTTCTACGAGGCCGCGAGCGGCGACGAGCTGCAGGCCGTCTACGAGGACATCGGCACCTCGGTCGGCTACCGCACCGAACGTCAGGAGGTCTGGCAGTGGTTCGTGGCAGCGGGCCTGCTCTTCGGCCTGACAGCGGCGGTGACGTCGCTGCTCTGGTTCTCGAGGCTCCCATGAGGGGCCTCGGCACCCCCAACGGCCCCTCCTTCACCACCCCGCCCTCGGCCGGCACAGGACCCGGCGAGGCAGGAAGCACCGCCTCAGGGGCCACCGGCGCGAGAGGCGGACCGCGAGGAGGGCCCGCGGCCACAGGAGCGGGGCCGGGTGCGGGGGCCGGTGTCCGGGCGGGGCTGGGAGCGGGGCACCTCCTCAGCTCCGCCCGGACACCGTCCAGACACCGCGCCTCGGGGGGCTCCTCGCCCATGGGCAGGGTTTCCCATAGCGCGCTGCCCGCCGGGGGCTCGCCTGTGGCGGCGGGTGGGGCTTCTGGAGGTGTCCACGCTCGGGGGCGGGTGCTGGTGGCGGCGGCGTTGGTCGCTGTCGTCGCCGGAGCCGTGGCCGGGATGGCGGGTGGGGTGGCGGGGGGTCTCGCGGGGGCGCGGATGGGTGAGCAACCCGCTGCGCCGGCGGCGTTGCCCCGGGTGGCGCCCGCCCCCTCCGCGCCGCTCGCCGGGCTCAGCGAGACGGCGGCGCGGGTGCTGCCGAGCGTGGTGTCCATCGAGACGGGGACCTCGGGCGGGTCCGGGTTCGTGGTGGACGGCCAGGGGCACATCCTCACCAACGCGCACGTGGTCGCGGGCAGTACGCAGGTGACGGTGGTGCTCGCCGACGGGACCCGGCTCACCGCGCGGGTGGCCGGGGCGGACCGGGGCGAGGACCTGGCCGTCCTGGAGGTGGATCACCCCGGCGAGTTGACGCCCGCCACGCTGGGCCGGTCGTCCGAGCTGGCGGTGGGCGACCAGGTGCTGGCGATCGGGTCGCCGCTGGGCCTGTCGGGCACGGTCACGTCCGGCATCGTCAGCGCGCTCGACCGCGAGGTACGCCTGGGCGACTCCCGCCGTACGGCGGTGCAGACCGACGCCTCGATCAACCCCGGCAACTCGGGCGGCCCCCTGGTGAACGCCCAGGGCGAGGTCGTCGGCGTGAACACGGCGATCGCCGCGAGCCGGGGCGGCGGCAACATCGGCATCGGCTTCGCCATCCCGATCGACAGGGCGGCGCCCATCGCCGAACGCATCATCCGAAATTAGGGTGCAAGACATGCGACTGCTGGTGGTGGAGGACGAAGAGGACCTGGTCGACGCCATGCGCGTCGGCCTGGTCCGCGCCGGGTACGCGGTGGACGTCGCCTTCGACGCCCCGGCCGCCCACGAGAAGCTGCAGGTCAACACCTACGACCTGGTGCTGCTCGACCTCAACCTGCCCGGCGGCGACGGCTTCCAGCTGTGCCGGTCGGTACGCGCGGCGGGCCAGGGCGTGCGGATCATCATGGTGACCGCCCGCGACCGCCTGGACGACCGGGTGCGGGGCCTGGACGAGGGCGCCGACGACTACCTGGTCAAGCCGTTCGCGTTCCCCGAGCTGCTGGCCAGGGTGCGCGCGCTGCTGCGCAGGGACGCGACGGGCGGCACGGCGGTGCTGGAGGTGGGCGGCCTGCGCATCGACACGGCCCGGCTGGAGGTGTCGCTGGACGGCCGCGCGCTGGCGCTCACGCCGAAGGAGTACGGCGTGCTGCACTACCTGATGACCCGCCCGGGTCACGTCGTCTCCACGGAGGAGCTGCTCGAACACGTCTGGGACGAGCATGCCGACCCGTTCACCAACACCGTGCGGGTCACGGTCGGCAACCTGCGCCGCAAGCTCCAGGAGGACGGCCTGATCGAGACCGTGATCAGCCGGGGCTACCGGCTCAAGGAGCCGGCGTCATGATCCACACCATCCGCTTCAGGCTCACGGTGCTCTACTCGGGCCTGCTGTTCGTGCTGGCCACGCTGGTGCTCGGCGGCATCTACTTCGCCGTGTCGAAGACCACCGAGCAGCGCCCCGTCTCGACGGAGTTCGCGAAGACCTACAGCGGCGACCAGTACCTCGGCAGGCGCGAGGTGGTGTTCGTGGAGGAGGTCGAGAACGCGGTCAACGTCGAGACGATGGCGGCGCTGCGCAACTACTCGCTGCTCACCCTGGCCGGCCTGTACGTCTGCAGCCTCGGCATCGGCTGGGTGCTGTCGGGCCGGGTGCTGCGGCCGGTGCGGTCGATCACGCGTACGACGGAGGAGATCCAGGCCACCGACCTGAAGCGGCGCATCAAGCTGGACGGCCCGCGCGACGAGCTGAAGGACCTCGCCGACACCATCGACACGATGCTCGACCGGCTGGAGGAGGCGTTCAGCGCGCAGCGGCAGCTCATCGACGACGCCTCGCACGAGCTGCGCAACCCGCTGACCATCATCAGGGCGAACGTGGACGCCGTCCTTGCCGCCCCCGACGCCAGCGAGGAGGAGCGGGCGCGGGCGGTGGCCATCGTGGACCGCGCGACGACCCGGATGACGACGCTGGTGGAGGACCTGCTGGCGACGGCGCGGCGGCAGGGCACGGCGTTCGCGGACACGGAGGTCGACCTGGCCTGGGTGGCGGGGGAGGCGTGCGAGGAGTACGCGGCCCCGGCCGCCGCCCGCGACGTGACGATCGTCAGGGAGCTCGGGACGGGCCTGGAGATGATCGGCGACGCCGACGCGCTGCGCCGCTCGGTGGCGAACCTGCTGTCGAACGCCGTCCGCCTCTCGCCTCCGGGCGGCACGATCAAGGTGGCGGCCGGCCGCGGGGGCGGCTGGTTGTGGGCGGCGGTCCGCGACGACGGCCCCGGGCTGCGCGAGGCGGACCAGGCGCGGGTGTTCGACCGGTTCTGGCGCGGCGAGGCCAGCCGCCGCGACCGCCACACGGGGCTGGGCCTGGCCATCGTGCGGCAGATCGTGGAGTCGCACGGGGGCAGGGTGGCGGTGTTCTCCAGGCTCGGCCAGGGCGCCACGTTCGTGCTCTGGCTGCCGCCCCGCGAAGGCGCCGGCGACGCCCCACCGGAGATCAACCCCCTGAGCACCGCCGGGTGAAGCCCATCCGGTAGATGGCGAGCCGCCGGGCAAGGCCCGGTCGCCGGGTGAGCCCGGCGGCCGGGCCTTGCCGTTTTCCCGGCCTGGTGGGAGTGGCCATGGGGGCCTCCTGGTGGGGGTGTGACGTGATTCCGCACGGACTGCCCGCCTTTCTCAAGAATTGGTGTAAACCAATTGGTCTAATCCAATTTTCCGACTATGGGTCTTAAAATTGGATTAGACCTGTCGTACCGTGTTCACCAGCACAAACATCGACTTAACGGAGGGGTGCAGTTTCATCATCAATTTCACCGGTAGAGTCCGGTTCAGAGGCGTTCGATTGGAGCTGTGGTGGCCAAATACGTTTACGATTTCACCGAGGGCAACAGGAATCTCAAAGATCTTCTCGGCGGTAAGGGCGCGAACCTCGCCGAAATGACGAACCTCGGGCTGCCGGTTCCCCCTGGATTCACGATCACCAGCGACGCGTGCCGCCACTACCTGGCGGAAGGCTCCCTGCCGGACGGGCTGGAGCAGGAGGTCGCCGGGCACCTCGCGGCGCTGGAGTCGACGATGGGCAGGAAGCTCGGCCAGGCCGACGACCCGCTGCTGGTCAGCGTACGTTCAGGGGCGAAGTTCTCCATGCCGGGGATGATGGAGACGGTGCTCAACATCGGGCTCAACGACGAGTCGGTGCACGGCCTCGCCAAGCAGGCGGGCGGCAACGACCGCTTCGCCTGGGACTCCTACCGCAGGCTCATCCAGATGTTCGGCAAGACCGTGCTGGGCATCGACGGCGACCTGTTCGAGGGCGCGCTCGACCGGCTGAAGGGGCGGCGCCAGGACACCGACCTGGACGCGGGCGAGCTGCAGCAGCTGGTGGAGACGTACAAGGGGATCGTGCGCGAGCAGACCGGCGCGGACTTCCCCGCCGACCCGCGCGAGCAGATGCGCCTGGCCGTCATGGCCGTCTTCGACTCGTGGAACGCGCCGCGCGCCATCCTCTACCGCCGCCAGGAGCGCATCCCCGCCGACCTCGGCACCGCCGTCAACATCATGGCCATGGTCTTCGGCAACTACGGCGACGACTCCGGCACCGGCGTCGCCTTCACCCGCGACCCGGGCTCCGGCCAGCAGGGCATCTACGGCGACTACCTGCAGAACGCCCAGGGCGAGGACGTCGTCGCCGGCATCCGCAACACCATCCCGCTGCAGGACCTCGAACGCATCGACCCGAGCTCCTACCGCGAGCTGCTCGCCATCATGGAGACGCTGGAGAACCACTACCGCGACCTGTGCGACATCGAGTTCACCATCGAGCGCGGCAAGCTGTGGATGCTCCAGACGCGGGTCGGCAAGCGCACCGCCGCGGCGGCGTTCTGCATCGCCACGCAGCTCGTCGACCAGGGCCTGATCACCATGGACGAGGCCGTCACCCGGGTCACCGGCGACCAGCTCGCGCAGCTCATGTTCCCCCGCTTCGACGGCGGCGCCGAGAAGAAGAAGATCGCCAAGGGCATGAACGCCTCCCCGGGCGCCGCCGTCGGCAAGGCCGTCTTCTCCTCCGAGCGCGCGGTCGAGCTGGCCGAGCAGGGCGAGGACGTCATCCTCGTCCGCCGCGAGACCAACCCCGACGACCTGGCCGGTATGATCGCCGCCAGAGGCATCCTGACCAGCCGCGGCGGCAAGACCTCGCACGCCGCCGTCGTCGCCCGCGGCATGGGCAAGACCTGCGTGTGCGGGGCCGAGGAGCTGGAGGTGCTCCCCGCCGAGCGGCGCTTCACCGCGCCCGGCGGCGTCGAGGTCTGCGAGGGCGAGGTCATCTCCATCGACGGCCGCACCGGCGAGGTCTTCCTGGGCGAGGTGCCGGTCGTGCCGTCGGCCGTGGTCGAGTACTTCGAAGGCGCCGCTGAGCCCGCCGACGACCTGGTCAAGGCCGTGGACCGGATCATGCGGCACGCCGACGGCGTCCGCCGGCTCGGGGTGCGCGCCAACGCCGACACCCCCGACGACGCCGCCCGCGCCCGCCGCTTCGGCGCGCAGGGCATCGGGCTCTGCCGTACGGAGCACATGTTCCTCGGGGAGCGGCGGCAGCTCGTGGAGGACCTGGTGCTCGCCACCACCGACGAGGAGCGTCAGGTCGCGCTGGACGCCCTTGAGCCGCTGCAGAAGTCCGACTTCATCGGCATCTTCCAGGCGATGGACGGCGTGCCCGTGACGATCCGGCTCATCGACCCGCCGCTGCACGAGTTCCTGCCCGACCTGGTGGAGCTGTCGATCAAGGCCGCCACCCACGAGGCCACCGACAAGGACCGGCGGCTGCTGAGCGCCGTCAAGCGCCTGCACGAGCAGAACCCGATGCTGGGACTGCGCGGCGTGCGGCTCGGCCTGGTCATCCCCGGGCTGTTCGCGATGCAGGTCAGGGCCATCGCCCAGGCCGCCGCCGAGGTGCCCGGCGCGCGTCCCGAGATCATGATCCCGCTGGTGGCGGCGGTGCAGGAGCTGGAGTCCGTACGCGAGGAGGCCGTGCGAATCCTCGCAGAAGCCGGCGTGGAGGCGCTGATCGGCACCATGATCGAGGTGCCGAGGGCGGCGCTCACCGCGGGCCAGATCGCCGAGGCCGCCGAGTTCTTCTCCTTCGGCACCAACGACCTGACCCAGATGGCGTGGGGCTTCTCCCGCGACGACGTGGAATCCTCGTTCTTCCACCGCTACCTCGACCTCGGCATCTTCGGCGTCTCGCCGTTCGAGAGCATCGACAGGGAGGGCGTCGGCCGCCTCATGGAGATCGCGGTGGCCGAGGGCCGCGCCGCCCGCCCCGACCTCCACCTCGGCATCTGCGGCGAACACGGCGGCGACCCGGACTCGGTCCACTTCTGCCACGACGTGGGCTTGGACTACGTCTCCTGCTCCCCGTTCCGCATCCCGGTGGCCAGACTAGAAGCCGGCCGCGCCGCCCTTGCGGAAAACGAGTCCGACACCCGCTGAAACCACCGGCACCGCCGCCCGCCCTTCCCCGTCTGACGACCGGGGAAAGGGCGGGCATCGGACCACGTCGTGAAAGGGGCCCCTACTTCCTCCTCATCCAAGAAGCCGCACTCTCGCGCCCGGTGAGCGGGTGTCTCAGAGGGAGTTGAGGAAGTCCTCCAAGACCTTGTTGTAGGTGTCGGGGCGTTCCATGTTCGGGTGGTGGGCGGCGCCGTCGATGGTCACTGAGCGACCGTTGACGACGGTGGTGGCGAGGCGTTCGGCCATGGCTATGTGGTCGGGGGAGTCGGCGGCGCCGTGGATGGCCAGCACCGGGATCTCGAGCTCCCTTATGCGGTGCCAGGTGTCCTTCACCGGTATGACGTGGTTGGGTTCGTCTGCCGTGTGCTTGCTCATCGTGGCTCGCGCCATCGCCCGCAGGCGTCGCGGCACCTCCGGGTCGAGCTCTGAGAGGTCGCGGGACGGGCCCAAACCGACCGTCAGGAAGCCCTCGATCGAGCCTTCCAGATCGCCGGCGGCCATTGCGGCGTGCCAGACGGTCATGGCCTGCCGGGTCCACGGATCCTCGAAGTACGGCTCGCTCGTTCCCGCCCCCGTCACCACCAGGGCGCTGACCAGCTCAGGGTGCTCCAAGGCCGTGTCCACCGCGAGTCCCGCCCCCATGGAGACTCCCACCAGCACGGCAGGCCCGGTGCCGAGGTGCCGCAGCAGGGCGGCGAGGTCGTCGGTGAGCCGGTACGGCCCCGTGGCGTTGGCGGAGCGGCCGTGGCCGCGGGCGTCGTACGCGATGACCCGGTAGCGATCGGAGAGCGCCGAGATCTGGTCGTTCCACATCGTGTGGTCGAGGAAGCCGCCGTGCAGCAGGACGACGGGCTTGCCGGTGCCGTTCTCGGTCCAGAACAGATCCTTCATGACAACCAAGGTGTCATGTTGGCGCGAGAATGACAACTCAGGTGTCATTATGGAGGAGTGAGCGAGACACGAGGAACGCCACCGACCGACCGTCTCACCGAGGTCTTCGATCTGGTGGGCCCCCTCTACCGGCGCGCCCAGCGCAAGGTGGAGCAGGACGCGCCCATCGAGGGGCTGTCGGTCGGGGTGCGGGCGGTGCTCAACATGCTGCGCGAGCACGGCCCCATGACCGTGCCGCAGATGGGCAGGGAGCAGGCGCTGAGCCGCCAGTTCGTCCAGCGGATGACGAACGACGCCGCCGCGCGGGGCCTGGTCGAGACCGCGCCCAACCCGGCGCACAAGCGTTCGTCGCTGATCCGGCTGACGGAGGAAGGGAAGGCCGCCATCGAGGCGGTGATCGAGCGCGAGCGTACGGTGCTCCGCCAGGCCGGCGGCGACCTCACGGAAGCCGAGATCGAGACCTGCCTGCACGTCCTGTCACGGCTGCTCAGGCTGCTCGACGACATCGACATGGACTGAAACGCACGCCGCCCGGAGACTCGCAGGGTCGCCTCTGGGCGGCGCCGAAAGCGGACCGGCTCGTCCTCTCAGAACGGGCGGGTCAGCGTCGTACGGGCTCGTCGTCCCAGACGAGCGGGGTCACCGTGCCGGAGACCCAGTCGCGGCGCAGGATCGCGTAAGCGATCGAGTCGTGGGCCGACCCGTCGGGCGCCGGCCACGCCTCGCGGTAGTGGGCCTCCTTGACGTAGCCGCACGCGCGGAAGACGGCCCGCATCGCCACGTTGTCGCCCCGCGTCTGCCCCTCGACCCGCTGGATCTGCGGGAAGGCGTCGAAAAGGTAAGCCGTCAGCCAGCGCACGGCGTCCTTGCCCAGCCCGCGTCCCCGGAAGCGGGGCAGGATCCGCAGGTCGAACATGGGCGTCGGGTCGCTGAGGTCGTTCAGCCTGACGAGCCCGGCCCGCTCGCCGTCGGCGATCTGCCAGAACGTACGGTTGTCATCGTCGTCGTAGACCCCGTCCGCGACCCGCTTCCTGATCGCCTCGGGATCCTGCACCCCGGCGTGGAACGGCCAGGGGTCGGCCGTCAGGAAGGCGACCAGCGCCTCGGTGTCGTCGGGGGAGAGCCGCACGTACTCGATCTGCATCCGGTCATCGTCCTGACCTCTCGGACGCCCGGTCAACCGAATAAACGCGCCGCCCTCCCCGTCACAGGAGGGCCTCAGCGCACGGTGACCGTGTGCAGGAGGTTGTTGAGGCCGCTCGACGCCTCCCAGGTGCCGTCGTTGGCCAGGCGGATCGCGTACTCGGCCCGCGAAGGCCGCAGGGGATCGGGCAGGCCGAGCAGCAGCGCGTAGCTGCCGGCCGGCAAGGACGCGGGCAGCGTGACCGTCTGTGCGACAGTCGTCGTCCCGCCCGCCTGCCACTTGCGCGGGTCGGCGGTCAGCGGGATGCGGGTGACGGCGGAGGTGGCGGTGTTGCGCAGCACCAGCTCCAGGTCGCGCGGGTTGACGGGGGCGGCGTACCCGTCGTTCCTGACCGTGATGCGGACGGGGAGCCGCCCGCCGCGGGTGGCCGTGCCCGGATAGGTGCCGGAGACGAGCGCGAGGCGGTAGCCGAGGCTGCGGCTGACCGCGGCCCGGCAGCCGCCGGTGCTCCAGCTCTCGAGCACGCCGGTGTGGTAGTCGGCGTTCAGGTACGACCAGTGGAAGCGCGCCAGCTCGTCCTGGGCGGTGGGGCAGTCGGAGCGTGGCGGGTTGGGGTTGCAGGTCTCGCCGCCCATGGCGACGTGGGCGGTGTCGGAGGAGAGGTACGGATACTCGACCGAGGCGTCCTCGTACGTGCCGTAGTCGTCGGGGCTGGCGAGGAAGCAGTCGTTGTGGTGCCCGATCCGCGCCACGGCCGAGCCCCCGTGCGCCTGCCCGGGGGTGACCGGGGTGGTGGAGTAGAGGGTGCGCTTGAACTTGGGGGTGCGCAGTTGCACCATCCGCGTCGAGGGCAGGACGCTCAGCAGCTTGTCGACGACGGCCTTGCGGTTGGCCCAGTCGGCGGCGGTGACGTTCCCGGCGTTGCCGAAGTTCTGGGTGTAGTACCACTCGCCCCAGGCGCCGATGAAGCCGGCCTGCATGACATAGATGACGTCCTGGTTGGCCCGCAGGTAGGGGGCGAGCTGGTCGAGGTGGGCCAGCACGCGGTCCTTCGGCGCGTCGGCGCCGTCCTCCGAGGCGGTGTAGGCGAAGCGCAGGATCATCTTCAGCCCGGCCTGCCGTACGGTGTCGAACTGCTGCTGGAGCTGGGCGAGCGCGGCCTGGCTGAGCGGGCCGCCGGTGAACTCGGCGAGGTAGAAGACGCACATGACGAGCGAGATGTTCTCGTTCGTGCGGTAGCTCCGCAGGGTGCCGGCGTCGAAGTCGTTCTTGTCGCAGTCGCCGGTGTGGTGGTAGAAGCCGCGCTCGGGGTTGGCGACGTCGGCGCCGCTCTGCGCGTACGTCACCGTGGCCGCCTTACCGGTGGCCAGGGCCGGGGGCGCGGTGAGTAAGGACGCGCAGAGGAGGAGCGGGAGGGCGAGGGTGCGTGCGAGCTTGGGCATGGGGCTCCCTAGGCATGCCGGGGGGTCTCGGGCTTGCGCAACTAATCATGGAGTCCATGAGAATTAAGTCAAGACCTCGCCAACAGGAACCCAGGAAGAAGTCATGTGCTCCAATGCTTAACGGTGGACTCCCCGGTAATGTCAGTCGTCCGAAGGGACCACCAGCCGCATCGCCGCCCGGTCGTTCCCGCCGACGATCACCGCGCCGGGCCGCGCCTGCGCCACCCACGTGTCGGGCATGACGGCCGGCGCGAGCACCCGGTCGTACGGCGCCCGCTCGGGGCACCCGCGCGCCGTGTCACCGACGATCAGGTGAGGACGCACCCCGGCCGCCACCAGGTTCCGCCACGCCTCCTCGGCCACCGTCGCGTCACCCTCGACCGACGTCACGCTGCCCGACTCGCCCGTCAGCCGGCACAGCAGCGCGGTGATCCACCCGCTGCCCGTGCCCACCTCCAGGATCCGCTGCCCGGGACGCGGATCGAGCAGCTCAAGCAGATCGACGACGCAACTCGGCGCGAGCACCACGCAGCGGTAGGAGCTCGGGTCGCGGCTGCTCGGCGTGGCGATCGGCCGCCCGGAGTAGACGGCGTCCCACCAGGCCGTGGGGTCGTCGTCGCGGTCGATCGGCCGCGCGCCGTCGTCTTCGAGCACGAGCCCGCGCGAGGGCACGAACCAGTGGCGCGGCACCTTGCGCAGCGCCTGCTCGATCGCGCCCGTCGCGCGCGGCCTGCGCTCGGCGATGGCCGCGAGCATCTCCTCCAGCCGCCAGGCGATGTGCGGAAGCATCGCCCTGGCCCCGCCGTCCTGCCTGCTCACATGGCCTCCTCCAGGCCGTCCGTATGCTAACGGTGACCGTAAGGCCACGGATCGCAACCTGGCAAGGGATAGCCGATGTTTTCGTCCGCGTTCTCCCTGTGAGCGAGCGTCCTCGTCAGGACAGGGCGGCCGGGCTGGGCACGTCGAGCGGCACGTAGTCGTGGCGCATCCCGTGGTCGCCGAGCCACTGCCGCAGCCCCGCGACGGCCGCCGGGCTGGCCGCGACCTGGGCGGCGTACTCGGTCAGCGCCACCTCCTCGCCGTCGTCGAACAGCAGCCGCGCGGGCCCCGACCACGACAGCGTCCACCTGGCCTGGCCGAGCTGGATCAGCACCGCCTCCAGCGCCTGTCCGAGCACGCCCGACAGCAGCGTCGGGGACGGGTTCCAGCCCTGCTCCAGCAGCTTCGCCTCCAGCTCCGCCTGCCGGCCCCGCGCGATCGCCTCGAAGGCCGCGTCCAGGTATGGCCGCGAGGCCCCCATCACCTGCTGGCCCGCCACCGCCAGGTCGTGCAGGGCGTCGGCGTTGCGGCCCGCGTACATGCCGTGCGCGACCAGGTCCTCCCACGGCACGGGACGCAGCGTCGCCAGCGCCTCCTGGCTCCACATCGACTGCTCCACGGCCTGCACCGCCACGTTGGCGTCGACGAGCAGGGTCAGCGCCGAGCGCGGGTCGGGCACCTGCTGCGGCTCCGGCAGGTGCTCGATGGCCGTGAGGCGCTCGGACAGGCTGGGGTGGGAGTCGTAGGGCGAGACCTCCTCGGGCTGCTCGGCCAGCTTGGCGAGCTGCGACTGCCGCTCGGGGTCACTCATCAGCGCGTGGAAGCCGCCGAAAACGGTCGCGGGCCTGGCGCCGCCCGCGCCGGTCAGCACGAGGTAGTTGTTGACGTACAGGTCCCAGCCGGCAGCCGTAGAGTGGATCTTGCGCAGCGCGCCCGCCATGGCCTGCCGGCCGCCGATCGCCACCGCGAACTGGTCGGCCTCCAGCTCCTGCCGGCGCGAGACGGCCTGCGAGATGCGCAGGTAGAGCTTGGCGTACCAGGCGAACAGGCGCTGCACGAACGGGTGGTTGCGCAGCCCCTGGACGGTCGCGATCAGTGAGACCCGCCCGCGGTAGACCGGCGCGCCCAGCCGGGTGTGCGCGCCGCTGTAGTGGCCGAGCTCGTGGCCGAGCACCGCGCGCAGCTCGTCGACCGTGAGCGTCTGCAGCAGCGGCAGGCCGATGAACATGCGCCGCCTGGTCGCCTTCATGCCGAGGAACTTGGTGTCCTCGGACACCGCCGCGTTCACCTCGGGCACCAGCCTGATCTCGTCGGGCGGCGCCGTACGGACGCGCTGGGCCAGCTCCTCCACCGTCTGCCACAGCACCGGCTCGTGCTCGCGGCCGACCGCCACGCCCGGCTGCTCGCCGTCGCCGCGCCTGCTGACCATCACCAGCGCACGGACGAGCGCGCCCGCGGCCAGCGTGAACACGACCGCGAACTTGACCAGGTTGGCGTGGAAGTCCACCACGAGCAGCACGTCGAAGAAGACCGCGGCTGCCAGAATGAGGCCGACCAGCACGTAGAAGCCGGCGAGCAGGGTGAAGGCCAACACCGCTCGGAATGCTGTGGTCATGGGGGAGGGCTCCCGGGGAAGGGGTTCTCGCGAGGCTTGACACTAGCGGAGAGACGAAACTGGATAAAATCACCGCACAGATGCCGTACTACGACGAGCACGATCAGGAACGTTGGATTCCGGAACCACCCGGCAATCCCGAACGTTCCGCGTTCGAGCGTGACAGAGCACGCGTGCTGCACAGCGCCGCCCTGCGCAGGCTGGCCGCGAAGACGCAGGTCGTGGGCCCGGGGGAGACGCCGGGCGGCGGCCAGCACATCCCGCGTACCCGCCTGACCCACTCGCTCGAATGCGCCCAGGTGGGCCGCGAGATGGGCGCCACGCTCGGCGTCGATCCCGACCTGGTCGAGACCGCCTGCCTGGCGCACGACCTGGGGCACCCGCCGTTCGGGCACAACGGCGAGGTGGCGCTCAACGCGCTGTCGGCCTCCTGTGGCGGCTTCGAGGGCAACGCGCAGAGCCTGCGCCTGCTCACCAGGCTGGAGGCCAAGGTGCTCACCGAGGACGGCCGCAGCGCCGGCCTCAACCTCACCCGCGCCGCGCTCGACGCCTCCATCAAGTACCCGTGGACGTGCGACGTCTCGCCCAAGTTCGGCGTCTACGACGACGACCTGCCGGTGTTCGCGTGGATCAGGGAGGGCGCGCCCGAGGGCCGGGTGAGCTTCGAGGCGCAGATCATGGACTGGGCCGACGACGTCGCCTACTCCGTGCACGACCTGGAGGACGCCCTGGCCTCGGGCCACGTCACCCCCGAGGCCCTGCGGTCGCCGATCGAGCGCGCGGACGTCTGCGAGACCACCCGCACCTGGTACGCCCCCGGCGCCGGCCTCGGCGAGCTGGAGGAGGTCTTCGCCCGGCTGATCGACGACCCGCTGTGGCCGCGCCACTTCGCGGCCACCCTCGCCGACCTGGCCGGCCTGAAGGCGCTCACCAGCGGCCTCATCGGCCGCTTCTGCCGCTCGGCGCAGGCCGCCACCAAGGAGGTGTACGGCTCCCGCCACCGCGCCGACCTCGTCGTCCCGCGCGCCACCCGGCTGGAGTGCGCGCTGCTCAAGGGCGTCACCGCGCACTACGTGATGACCACGGAGGACCATCACGCCAAGCAGGCCAGGCAGCGCGACCTCATCACCGAGCTGGCCTCCCTGATCACGCTGGGGGCGCCGGAGACGCTGGAGCCCGCCTTCCGTCCCGCGTACCTGGAGGCGGCCGACGACGCAGCCCGCGTCCGGGTGGTGATCGACCAGATCGCCTCGCTCACCGACACCTCGGCCGTCGCCTGGCACCGCAGGCTCTCCCGCTGATCCCGGGACGCGGGCGGGCACCTGGCGCCATCCGCTTTTCCGGAGACCGCGCCGGGCGGATACTGCGCCCATGGCCACATTTGTGATCGTCGGAGCCGGGCTCGCCGGGGCCAAGGCCGCGCAGACGCTGCGCGAGGAGGGCTTCGACGGCGAGATCGTGCTGATCGGCGCCGAGGCCGAACGCCCCTACGAACGACCGCCGCTGTCCAAGGACTACCTGCAGGGCAGGAGCGAGCGGGAGAGCATCTACGTCCACGAGCCGGCCTGGTACGCCGACAACGACGTGGACCTGCGGCTCGGCCTGCGGGCCACCCGCATCGAGCCGGGTCACCACGTCGTACGCCTGGCCGACGGCTCCAGGCAGCCCTACGACAAGCTGCTGATCGCCACCGGAGCCGTCCCCAGGCGGCTGCCGGGCCCCGCCTACTACCTGCGTACGGCCGAGGACAGCGAGGCGCTCAGGCGGCGCTTCGCCGAAGGCGCGTCCGTGCTGGTCGTCGGCGCCTCCTGGATCGGCTTGGAGACCGCCGCGGCGGCGCGGGCGGCCGGCTGCGAGGTCACCGTCGTCGAGCCCGAGCCGACCGCGCTCAACCGGGCGCTCGGCCACGAGCTGGGCGAGCTGTTCGCCCGCCTGCACGTCAGCAAGGGCGTCGACATGCGCTTCGGCACCGCCGCCGCCGAGGTCACCGAGACCGGCGTGCGGCTCAGCTCGGGCGAGCGGCTCACCGCCGACCTCGTCGTGGCCGGCATCGGCGCGGCCCCCGAGGTCTGGCTGGCCCGCGACGCCGGGCTCGACGTCGGGCAGGGCATCCGTACGGACGCGGCGCTGCGCACCTCGCACCCCGACATCTACGCGGCCGGCGACGTCGCCGAGTCCTACCACCCGCTGTACGGCCGCCACATCCGCGTCGAGCACTGGGCCAACGCCCTGCACGGCGGTCCCGCGGCGGCCAGGTCGATGCTCGGCCACGAGGCCGTCCACGACCGCGTCCCGTACTTCTACACCGACCAGTACGAGCTGGGCATGGAGTTCTCCGGCGACGTCTCGGGCCACGACGAGATCGTCTACCGGGGCGACCCCGACGGGCTGGAGTTCACCGCGTACTGGCTGCGCGAGGGCCGGGTGATCGCCGGCATGAACGTCAACGTCTGGGACGTCGTGGCCGGCATCCAGGAGCTGATCAGGTCGGGGGTCACTGTGGACGCAAAGGAGCTATCGTCGGGTTGAGCGTGACGACGTCCTCCTCGCTGGTCGTCCTGCGCGGCTTGGGCTTCCTGGTCGGCTTCGGGGTGCTGGTGGTCGTCTGCGCCGGAGCCACCTTGCCCAGACACTGCACGGTGCAGCGCGGGGTCTCGCCCAGCTTGCCGCGCAGCTTCATGGTCTCCTCACGGGGCGAGAGCGTGCGGTTGCCCTTGCGCCAGGCGTCGAGATAGTCCCACGGCTCGACCATGCCCCTGCGCACCCACCAGTAGGCGGGGCCGGTCTTCCACGAGATCGCGAAGTACAGGTTCGAGCCGGTGTCGCGGGCGTTGCCCGACCTGCCCACCTTCCCCAGCACCTGGCCGCCCTTGACCTTCGTGCCGGGCTTGATCCCGCCGGCGACGGAGTCGAGGTGGCCGCCGAGGTAACGCACGCCGTCGGTGCCGATGATCGTGACGAACCTGCCCTCGCGCGCCGCTCCCGCGTCCGTGGCGGGCGACCACGTGTCGGAGGTGTTCACCTCGTCCACGACGCCGTCCACGGGCGCCACGAACGAGCAGCCCTGCTTGGCCCAGATCGTCGTCTTGGGCAGCACCAGCAGCTTGCGTTGGTAGGTGGTCTTACAGCCCTTCACCGGGAAGGTGTAGGTGTACTTCGACAGCTTCGGCGGCGGCACCTTGACCGGGTCGTCGCCCTCGGGCTTCCCGGCCGCCTGGCTGGGCGAGGGCGAGGAGGAGAGGGTCGGCGTCGGCTCGGCCACGCCGCCGCCCGCGGGGCCCGACGCCGGCACGGTGGCGGGTGCGACCGGCCGGTTCGCGCCGACTCCCGCCAGGCCGGCCTGGCTGCAGGCACCGGTCAGCAGCACGGCGCCCGTGACGGCCGCCCATCGTCCGATATGCCCCGATCGCATGTTCTCCACCCGTGTCACCGTTTCCACCGACAACCTTTACCTTTGTAGCCGACCGGGAGCCCCCGCATTGCCGCTTTCCTCCTTTAGCAGCCGCGCGGATACCCTCCGCTACCTCCCCGTTCCCCATTCCGTGTATCCATGCCGGGTACCCATGCCGGGACACCCGCGGTGAGCCGAACCGTCGGTGGGGCGGAATAGACTCACCGGCGTGGCTGGCCGGATCCGTGACGTCGACATCGCGCTCGTGCGCGAGCGTTCCCCCATCGCCGATGTGATCGGCGAGCACATCCAGTTGCGCAACGCCGGAGGCGGCAACCTCAAGGGGCTGTGCCCGTTCCACGACGAGAAGACGCCGTCGTTCAACGTCACCCCCGAGCGCGGCATGTTCTTCTGTTTCGGCTGCTCCGAGGGCGGCGACGTGATCACGTTCGTCGAGAAGATCGAGCACCTCACCTTCAGCGAGGCGGTCGAGCGGCTCGCCCAGCGCGCCGGCATCCAGCTCCAATACGAGCAGGGCGGCTACGCCCCGCGCCGCGACCACGGCGAGCGGGCCAGGCTGATCGAGGCGCACAAGGCGGCGGCCGAGTTCTACGCCGACAAGCTCATGAGCCCCGACGCGGCCCCAGGGCGGCGCTTCCTGTCCGAGCGCGGGTTCGAACGGGCCGACGCCGAGACGTTCGGGGTGGGCTACGCGCCGGCCGAGTGGGAGGCGCTGACCCGCCATCTCCTCGGGCGCGGCTTCACCGTCGACGAGCTGGTCAAGGGCGGCCTGTCCAGGGAGGGCAGGCGCGGCCCCATCGACCGCTTCAGGGGCCGGCTGATCTGGCCGATCAGGGACGCCACCGGCGATGTGATCGGTTTCGGCGCGCGGAAGTTGCTTGATTCCGATGACGGGCCGAAATATCTGAATACGCCTGACTCGCCGCTTTACAAGAAGAGCCAGGTCCTTTATGGAATCGATCTTGCGAAGCGCGAGATCTCCAAGCGCGCGCAGGCCGTGATCGTCGAGGGCTACACCGACGTGATGGCCTGCCATCTCGCCGGCGTGCCCACCGCCGTGGCCACCTGCGGCACCTCGTTCGGCGAGGAGCACATCAAGATCCTGCGGCGTTTCCTGCTCGACCAGGCCGAGTTCCGCGGCGAGGTCATCTTCACCTTCGACGGCGACGCGGCGGGCCAGAAGGCGGCGCTGCGGGCGTTCGCCGACGAGCAGAAGTTCGTCACGCAGACCTACGTCGCCGTGCAGGGCGACGGGCTCGACCCGTGCGACCTGCGCGTCAAGCAGGGCGACGCGGCGGTGCGCGACCTGATCGCGAGCCGCGAGCCGTTGTTCCAGTTCGCGATCAGGAGCACGATCTCCCGCTACGACCTGCGCAGCAACGAAGGGAAGATCGCCGCGCTCGACGCCGCCGCGCCCATCGTGGCCGGCATCAAGGACCCCGGGCTGCGCAAGCGCTACGCCATCGACCTCGACCGCTGGCTCGGGTTCATGGACGAGCGGTTCGTCATGCAGCGCATCTCCGAGGTCTCCGGCGCCCAGCAGGGCCGCCGCCAGCGCGCCCCGCAGGCGGCTCCGGTCGATCCGAGCATCCGGGTCGAGGGCGAGCTGCTCAAGCTCGCCGTGCAGCGGCCCGCGCTGCTCGGGCCGCGCTTCGACGCGCTCGACGCGCAGGCGTTCACCACGCCTGAGCACTCGGCGCTGCATCAGGTCATCGTGGCCGCGGGCGGCGTCGTCTCGGCCGGTCACGGCGGGCGCGAGTGGGTCGACCGTCTGATGGAGCAGGCCCACGAGGAGAGCACGCGCGCGCTGGTGACCAGGTTCGCGGTCGAGCCCATCCACGCCGACGCCCACGCCGAGCAGCGCTACGCCAACGACATCATGGCCGCGGCCGAGGCGATGCCGGTCGACCGGGCGATCGCCCAGGTCAAGTCCCGCATCCAGCGGCTCAACCCGGTCGAGGAGCAGCAGGAGTACAACAAGCTGTTCGGCGAGCTGGTCGCGCTGGAGCAGCAGCGCCGGGTGCTGCGCGACCGCGTCGCCGGCGGCTGAGCCCGGCTCACTCAGGTAACAGTTCGGCTGCGATCAACGCGCCGAAACAGGGTGGTTGACCAGGGAATGTGGCGCGGTCCAATGCCGGACAAAGCAGATGGACAACGTGACGAAGGCAGCGAAAGAGATGCGTCCGGCCAGACGGCGACGCCGGGCGCGAGATTCCAGACCGCGTAATTGACTTTACTTTCCTGATCAAACTCGGGCCAAACCTTATGGCGATCTCAATTCGGCAAAGACGATGGCCTTACCTTCGGTGACAAAAATGGGTCTGCCATTTGATGGAACCAATACTGCAGACTGTCCTTCGTGGGTGCATCGGTGCTGCCAAGTGGACCGCCATCCGTAGATCAGGTGGCGGACCTCGTCGCGAAGGGAAGGGAGCGCGGGAGCGTAACCGTCGATGACGTCGCAGCCGCGCTTGACCGATCCGAGTTGCCGTCCGACGCGCTGGAACGCGTCGTACGCATGCTCGCCGAGAACGGCGTGGAGGTCCTCGAGCCGCAGGGCGACGAGGAATCCCCCCGCGCCGATGAGGAGGACGTAGGCAAGCGGGCGCCGACCAGCGATCTCGTCCGTATCTACCTGAGGGAGATCGGCCGGGTGCCCCTTCTGACCGCTGAGGAGGAGGTGGAGCTCGCCAAGTCGATCGAAGCCGGTCTGTTCGCCGAGGACAAACTGGCCAACGGGGTCTCGCGTCTGGCCTTCCCTGAGTTCAGGGAGCTCGTCTGGCAGGGCACGCGGGCCAAACAGCGGCTCATCGAAGCCAACCTCAGGCTCGTGGTGTCCATCGCCAAGCGGTACGTGGGCCGCGGCATGTTGTTCCTGGACCTGATCCAGGAGGGAAACCTCGGCCTCATCCGGGCGGTCGAGAAGTTCGACTACACCAAGGGCTACAAGTTCTCCACCTACGCCACCTGGTGGATTCGCCAGGCGATCACGCGGGCCATCGCCGACCAGGCGCGGACCATCCGCATCCCCGTGCACATGGTGGAGACCATCAACAAGCTCGTCAGGGTGCAGCGGCAGCTCCACCAGGATCTCGGCCGCGAGCCGATCCCCGAGGAGATCGCCAAGGAGATGGACCTCCCGGTCGACCGGGTGGTCGAGATCCAGCGCATCGCCCAGGAGCCCGTGTCGCTGCAGTCGCCGATCGGCGAGGAGGACTCCGACCTCGGTGACTTCATCGAGGACGCCGACGCGGTCGTGCCGATGGAGGCCGCGGCCTTCATCATGCTGCAGGACCAGCTCGACGACATCCTGGCCACGCTCTCCGACCGGGAGCAGCGCATCATCCAGCTCCGCTTCGGCCTGGCCGACGGCCATCCGCGCACGCTGGAGGAGGTGGGCAGGGAGTTCGGCGTCACTCGGGAGCGCATCCGCCAGATCGAGTCGAAGACGCTGGCCAAGCTCCGCCACCCGACGCGCGCGCAGATGCTGCGGGACTACCTGGACTGATCACGGGTCAAAGGGGACGGCCACGGCCGTCCCCTTTCCCCTGCTCAGGAGCAGCCCTCGAACTGCGGCACCGCGACCGTGCCCAGCTGGAGCCCGGACTTGCCGAACCACTTCTTCAGCAGTTTCGCGGCGGTCCCGTCCTGGTACATCGCGGTGATCGCCCGGTTGACCGCCTCGCAGCCCGGCACGTCGCCCTTCGGCAGGCCCACCCCGGTGCGCTGCTCGTTGAACTGCGCGTTGTTCAGCCGCAGCCCCGAGCCGTCCTGCTCGGCCAGCCCGGCGAGGATCACGTCATTGGTGGTGACCGCGTCCACCTGGCCGCCCTTGAGCGCCGTCAGGCACTGCGCGTAGTCGCGTACCGGCACGACCCGCGCGGCCACGCCGCGCTCGGTCACGACCCGCTGGGCCGCGTTCGAGCCCTGCACCTCGCAGATGCGCCGGTTCTCGAGGTCGCGCACGTTCGCGATCCGCTCGTCCTTCCTGCTCAGGATGTCCTGGTACGAGATGTGGTACGGCCCGGCGAACAGCACCCGCTGCTTGCGGTCCTGGTCGATCGTGAACGTGGCCAGCACCATGTCGGCCCGCCCGTCGCGCAGCACCTTCTCCCGGTCGGCGGCCAGCACGCCGAGGAAGGAGAACTCCTTGCCCAGCTTGGCCGCGACGTAGCGGGCCACGTCCACGTCGAAGCCGTCGTATCCGCCTTCCGACGTCTTGAACCCGACCGACGGCAGGTCGGAGCGCACCCCGATGACCAGCTTGTCCTTGTCGAGGATCGACTCCTGCCCGTTCATCCCGCAGCCCGTGACCGCCACCGCGGCCAGGAGCAGCACCACCGCGAGCGCCCGCCTCACCGGTACTCCTTGAGTCGTGGCCACACCCCGGCGACCACCAGCAGCCCGATCGCGCCGATGGCGTAGGGGAGCAGCCGCCACAGGTTGTCCAGCGCGCCCTCGCCCGCCGAGATGGCCTGTCTGAACACCTTCTGATGGGTCTCGGTCAGGCCGACCAGCGCCTTGTCGTAGGCGTTGAACGCGGCCGTGACGGGCCCGATGCGGGCCTCGACGGCCTCGCTGGGCGTGGCGTGCCGGGCCAGCGTGCGGAACCTGTTGTCCTGCGCCTGGAAGGCCCGGTAGGCGTCGAACACCGCCGTCCCCTGGGAGCCGATCAGCTCGGGCCCCAGCAGGCCGAGGAAGTCCTTCGAGCCGGCGCGCATCTCGTCGTGGTAACCGGTCAGGTTGCCCACGTCGTAGTAGAGGACGGTCTGCGACTTGTCCAGATACGTGTGCTCGTAGGTGTCGGCCCGCTCCTCGTCCAGCAGGAAGCGGCTCTGGTCGCCCTGCATGCTGTTGCTGATCGCGCGCGCCTTGGCGAGCGTCAGCACCGAGTCGAACCCGGCCGACTTGGCCGTCCGCAGCGCCTGCTCGTCCTGGCCGAGCACGTGCACCCCGAACCCCAGCGCCACCGCGGTCGTCACGGTCGCCACCACCAGCGCGGGACCGAACACCCGGCGGAAGCGCCGCGCCAGGAACACCTGCATCCAGATCAGGCAGCCCAGCGCGACCAGCCCGGCCACCACGACCGCGACGCGCAGCAGCGGCACCATGACGGCCTTGTCGTCGTAGGTGGCGCGCACGATCGTGCCGCTCTCCAAGGTCAGGTTGTACGCCTGCGGCAGCAGCACCTGCCGCATGAGGTCGGTGGCCTGCCGGTAGGTTCGCACCACGTTCTCGGGCGGCGCCCCCGGAGCGTGGCCGGCCTGCTGGTCGAGCAGCAGCGCCTGCCCGGCGAGCCGCTCGTAGCGGCCGAGCCCGTCCAGCACGGACTGCACGGTGGTGCGCTCGGCCGCGTTGTCGCCCGACAGCTCGAACGCCTTCAGCAGCGCCTGCCCCGCCTCGGCCCGCCGCTCGTCGTAGCGGGCCAGCGCCGCCCGGCGTTGCTCGGGATACTCCTTGCCCATCACCAGCACGTTCGCGACCTGCGCGTCCATGTCGCTCAGCGCCAGATACAGCCCGGCGGTGGCGACGACCTGCGGGCCGGCGTCCCGGCCGATCACCCGCAGGCCCTCGCGGGCGGTGGAGCTGCCGACGGCGAGCGCGACGAACAGCAGCGCCAGCGAGGCGACCGTGACGCCGGAGATGACGCGGATGCGGCCGGGTACGCTGCGCCGCCGTACGGGCTTCGACGCGGTGACCGGCGCGAGCGCGCCCGGCGGGGTCTGCACCATCGTCATGGCGTGCCCTCCCTGATGGTGATCACCGTCCACGCGCCCAGGTGGATCCGGTCGCCGGGACCGATCCTGGTCGGCACGTTGACCTGGAGCGTGCGGCCGTTGACCTGGGTGCCGTTGGACGAGCCCGGGTCCACCAGCAGCCACGAGCCGTCGGGCTGCGCCAGCAGCACCGCGTGCAGGTGGGAGACGCCGGGGTCCTCGGGCGGCCCGGTCAGGTCGATCTCGGGCGCGAGGTTCCTGGCGCGGCTGCGCCGCCCGATGCGTACCTGGTCGCCGTGCAGCGGGAACGAGCGCTCGGGACAGTACGGCGGGAACGCCATCGCCGCGGCGTCGGGCCCGCCCTCGGCGACCACTTTCTCGTAGTACGTGCGGTCGGCGGCGGTCACGGCCTCCCACCTGACCCCGGTCACCGGCGCGGCCACGGGTGCGGCGCCGGTGAAGTCGTGGCCGCACACCTCGCAGAACTGCCCGGCCCGCGGCGTACGGCAGACCGGGCAGTCCTCAGCAGGCTGGGACGGGGACTGGGGCTGGGGCCGGGGTTGCGGCTGAGGGACCGGTCGGGACGCCGGCCGGGCCGGTCCTGCCATCTGGATGCCGCAGAAGTCGCAGTAGTCGTCGGCCCCCGACGGGTGCCCCTGCGGGCAGGTCGTCATCAGCTTCCTTCCTTGCGCAGCCGGCTCGTCCGCACCGACCCGGTGTCCAGCTCGATCTCGTCCGCCTTGTCCACGGCCCGCCGCAGCCGCGCGGTGCCGGTGGCCGGATCGACCTCCACCACCTTCTCCAGCAGCCGGGCGGTGTCCTCGCGGCCCGACTCGGCGGCCAGCCGGTGCGCCTTGGCCAGCCGCGCGGTGGCGGTGTCGGTGTCGCCCATCGCGCGGGCGCTCAGCCCGTCCTGGATCAGGTCGTGCAGCTCGGCCTGGCCGGTGTAGTGGGCGACCTTGCCGTTGATGCGGGTGGACTGCGCCAGGTCGTCCGTCCACTGCGCCAGCACGTTGCCGCTGGCCACGACCTCCTGCGTGTCGGGACGTACCAGCTTGACCCAGCCCGCCCTGATCTCCTGGCCGATCTGGCCCTGCGGCACCTCGACGCAGATGTGGTACTCGCGCTCCTCCTGCCCCCACGAGCCGGTCGGGTAGTCGCCGGTCAGCGGGTTGACGTCGGTGCGCTTGCCGGTCAGGTCGAGGATCGTGGGCGAGACCTGTTTGACGAACTTCAGCCGCGCCGCCTGCGGCACCCACACGCGCAGCGTCAGGTCGGGCACGGTCTTGCTCATCGAGGTCTGCGTGAGCCTGCGGAAGTACTCCGGCAGGTCCCCCTGGTCGCGTACGAAGTCGAAGGTGCCCAGCATCGCCTCGGCCACCTTGCGCAGCTCGGCCGGCACCCAGTCGTCGCCGACGCCCAGGCTGTCGATCACGAACTTGCCGCTCCAGGCCGCCAGCACGTCGGCGAAGGTGTCGTCGCTCTGGTTGTTCTGCCCGTCGGTCATCAGCAGCGCGTGCTTGATCGCCGAGGGGTGCGCGGTCAGCAGGTGACCGGCCAGCTTGATCCACTCGCCGATCGCGGTGCCGCCGCCGGCGCTCAGCCGGGAGATCGCCCGCTCCGCCTCGGCCCTGGTCGCCGGGCTCGCCATGGCCAGGTGGTCACCGGACGGGGGATAGACGACCTTGGCCCGGTTCGTCCCGGACACCACGGCGAAGTGCACCCCGTCGCGCAGCGTCTGCACCGCCGTCACCGCCGCCATCCTGGCCTCGCGGATCTTGCTGCCGCTCATCGAACCCGACGTGTCCACGATGATGACCTCGGCCGCCTCCGTCGCCGACGTCCGCACGGCCGCCGCGCCGGTCGCGCCGACGGTCAGGATCGCGTGCACCTCACGGCCGTCAAGAGACAGGTACTTGTTCTGGTCGATGGTCAGCGTGAAGGCCGGCTGGTCACTCATGGGGGTCTCCTAGAGGAATCACGACAATGGTCACGTTGTCCTGGCCGCCGGAGTCGAGCGCGTGGCGCAGCATCTCGCGCGCCATCTCGACCGGGGTGCCGGACGTGGGGAAGGCGTAGCCGTCCAGATAGCGCCACAGGCCGTCGCTGCACACCAGCAGCAGGCCGGGCCCCTGCGGGGTGCTCTGGGGGGTGAACGTGCGCATGTGCGGCGCCGCCGTGTCGGCGTCGGCCCCGAGCCAGGCGGTGATCTCGCCGGTCGGCACCACGTCGTCCTCGGTCAGCAGCTCGCCGCCGGGCAGCAGGTACGCCCGCGTGTCCCCGGCCCACGCCAGCCGCACCCTCCCGGCGGGCTCGGCCACGACCGAGACGTACGTACAGGCCGGGGCGTCGTCCAGCGAGGTCGCGAGCTTGGTCACCGCGCGCCCCGCCAGCGCGAACGCCTCCTCGTCCGGCAGCCCCCTGGCCAGGGCCGCCGCCGCGGTCTCGACGGCCACCGCGGACGCCTCGTCGGCCCTCGGCGAGCTGCCGACGCCGTCGCACACCACGCTCACGATCGAAGCGCCGGCTTCGCGCAGCGCCATCGCGTCCTCGTTGCGGGCCCGCCGCAGCCCCCGGTCGGTCACCGCCGCCGCGCCGCCGGGCAGCACCAGCTCGGCGTGGTCGCGGCCGGTCGGCTGGCGCACCCCGCACCGCTCGCAGTAGCCGTCGGCGTCCACCGCCGCCGCCCCGCACGCCGCGCAGGCGGGCGCGCCCAGCGGATGCCCGCACGCCTCGCAGTACGTGTCGCCGGCCACCACGGGCCGCTCGCAGACCGGACACCTCACGCCCATCACCACCACGTCCTCGGCCGCACGGAGTTGGCCAGGTCGATGAACGCGTGCCGCTCCTGCCGGGAGTCGGCCTGCACGGCCAGCCTGCGGTAGATCGACTCCAGCCGCCTGCGCAGCCCCTGCGCGGTGAACGGCGCCCCGCCGAGCCGCATGCCCTTCGGCGGTGCCGGCGGATCGGTCTCCAGCCAGGCCAGCGCGCCGCCCAGCAGCTCGGCGGTGAGGACGTCGCGGTGCCGCGCGTCCAGGCCCTTCTGGTTGCTCACCCGATCGACCGCGGCCACCAGGTCGGAGGGCTGCAGCCCGGTCAGGTCCGGCCGCCGTACGACCGAGGCCGCCAGCGCCACCTGTGCCGCCACCCGGTAGACCGACGTCGCGGGCACCTCGTCCAGCACCTCCATCCGGCCCGATCTGGCCAGCCCGAAGGCCGCGCTGACGTAGGCGCGGTCGGTGCGCCAGACGACGTCGTACCAGGTGGCCGCCGGCCGGCCCGCACACTCCAGCGCGAAGGCCAGCGCCAGCTTCGGCGCCGGCTCGCCGGGCAGCGCGGACAGGCAGGCGTCGAAGCACGCCACCGCCAGGTCCGCCTGGCCGGCGGCCAGCGCCAGCACCCCGCGGTACCAGGTGACCCGCCAGTCGCCGGGCAGCTCGCGCTCCAGCTCGTCCAGCACCGCGGGGGCCTCGGCGGACGCCTCCTCGGCCAGCAGCCGCACCCGCATCAGCTTCGTCTCCGGCGTCTGCGGCATGCCGGCGAGCTGCGCGATCAGCTCAGGCCCCTCGCTGCCGAGTAGGCCGGCCAGCGCGCCCGCCGCCGGGTCGCCGGGGTCCGTCAGCGGCACCGGCAGCGCCGCCGCGGCCGCCACCGGGTCGAGCGGCCCGAACACCCGCTCATCCGACTCCGCCAGCGCCGTGCCGACCGCCGTGCGCTCAGGCCCGAACAGCGTGGAAGGCGCCGGGTACGGCACCCCGTCCTCCAGCGCGCTGACCTCCCGCAGCACGCCGACGAGCTGCTCCTCCATCTCCCACGCGCTCTGGAACCTGGCCGCCGGATCCGCCGCCGTCGCCCGCCGCAGCAGCCGGGTGAACGACGGATGCCCGCAGTCCTCGGGCAGCGGGTTCGGCACGCCGCCCGACGCCGGGCTGAACCCCGAGATCGTCAGCACCGCCAGCGTCCGCGCCACCGTGTAGAGGTCGGAGGCCACCGACGACGGCCGCGACTCCAGCTCCGGCGCGTGATAGCCGGGCGTCACCCACGACGAGCCCACCGGCGAGCCGAACGGCTGCACCGCGCCCAGGTCGATGAGCTTGAGCCGCTTGCCGACCCTGATCACGTTCGCCGGCTTGAGGTCGCAGTAGACCAGGCCCTGCTCGTGCAGGTAGCCGAACGCGTGCAGGATCTCCCTGCCGTACATGAGGACCTCGCGCAGCGGCAGCGGCCCCTGGCGGCGCAGCTCGTGCAGGGACTGGCCGCCGACGTACTCCATGACGATGTAGCCGAGGCCGGCCGAGCGCTGGAAGTTGAAGATCTTGACGATGTTCGGGTGGTCGACCGTGGTGAGGAACTTCCGCTCGGCCTCCGCCGCCGCCAGCGCCTCCGCGTCCATCGTGTTGAGCAGGCCCTTGAGCACCACCCAGCGGCCGTCCAGGTTCTCGTCGGAGGCGAGGTAGATCCAGCCGAGCCCGCCGTGCGCCAGGCAGCCCAGCACGCGGTACTGGCTCGCCACCAGGTCGTCCTTGGCCAGCTTCGGGGTGAAGGAGAACTGCGTGCGGCAGTGCGGGCAGAACCCGTCCGTCAGCCCTGGACGTCCCTCGCGGGAGCGGCCCACCGGCTTGCCGCACGCCGGGTTCGCGCAATACCGCTTCTCCTCCGGCACCTGCGGGTCGGCCATCACCGCCGTCGCGGGGTCGCGGTAGGGGATCGACGGCAGGTCCGCGATCGTGGCCAGGACGCCCGCCCGCGACCTGCCGCTGCTCGACGGCGAGCTGACCGACCTGCTCACCGGCCTGGTCTGTAAGGGGACGGACGCGGGGCCGGTGGGAACGGGAGACGGGCTCTCCGCGGTGCCGCAGAGGTCGCAGTAGCCCTCCTCGATCGTTCCAGTGCAGCCGGGCTGCGCGCAGCGGCTCATCACTTACCTCCGTGGATCGCGCGCTGGTAGTCGTCGACGGCCGCGGCCGCCCTCGTGAGATCGCACGGGGCGCTCCAGAGCAGGGCGCGCGCCCGCTCGTACCGCTCTGCCGCCGCGGGGTCCTCGGCCAGCCCCTTCCGTACGGCCATCGCCTGGCACGCGCCGAGCCGCCCGCGCAGCTCGTCACGCCGGCCCACCAGGCCGTACAGGGCCTTGGCGGTGGTCCGCGCCCGCTCCTCGGCGGCACGGACGTCGCGTTCCAGGGCCGTCAGCCGCTTGGCCCGCAGCACCCAGGGGTCGGCCGAGACGTCCAGCGCGGCCAGCTCAGCCGCCAGCGCCTCGACCCCGCTGCGCGGCTGCGCCTGCGGCGGCAGGGCGATCTTCACGACGACCGCGCCGTGGGCCAGCCGCTCCTCGCTCTCCGCCGCGCGTACGTGGTCGAGCGCGGCCACCAGGTCCTCGCGGCGCACGGCGTACTCGGCCTTGACCACGATCGCCTGCTCGTGCTCCGCCCGGCCGGCGGCCAGCAGGCCCGACACCCGGTCGAGCTCAGGACCGGCGGCGCAGCCCAGCGGGTCCTCGACGACCGCCGGCCGCAGCCGCGCGAGCTCCGCCTCCTCGGCGGCGAACACCGTCTCGGGGTCCGCGCTCTCGCCCAGCTCGCGGGCCAGCTCCCTGACCCGGCGCAGGTCGGCGGCGGCCTCGTCGAGCCGGGGGAGTAACGCGTTCCACACCGCGTCGATGTCGTTGAGCGCGCCCGTGACCTCCTGGAAGGCGGCGTCCATCCGGCTCACGGTCGCGTCGAGCGTCAGCCGCTCGTCGGCCTCGGGACGCAGCGAGCGCCGCTCGACCGGCTTGGCCGCCGCGCGCAGCACCACCGACTCGCCCGCCAGCAGCTCGGTGAGCCGCGCGAGCTCGTCCGCGCCCAGCCGGCCGCGGCTCGCCCTGACCTGCTCCGCCTCGCGCAGCACGGCGCGGTAGGCGTCGTACAGGGACCACAGACCGGCCAGCGACTCCCGCGCCGCGGCCCAGCGCCGCTCGGTGGCGCCGCGTAACGACGCGTCCTTGAGCAGGCGGTAGGTGGTGTGGGATTCGAGGTCGAGCAGGTCGCCGGAGATGCGGTCGCGTTCGTCCGCGCGGGCCCGCAGGGCATGATCGGCGCCCTCGCGGCTCATTGGTGGTCCCAGGCTCATCACGCTCCCCGTGAGGAGGCCCCCCGATGCCCCGTTTATACCGCCCCAACGGCCGGTTCGACGGCTTTAGTTCCTTTAGCTAGGGGGACCCCTGACTTGTCCCTGATCTAACCCCATGTCGCCTGCAATCCACTTAACGATCTCTTAGCGTTTCAGGCATGGGACGTGTACTTCTGATCATCGCGGCCGTCGTCGCCGCGCTCCTGCTGCTCGGCCCCCTCGTGGGCTTCGTCTTCACCCTGCTCAAGTGGGCGCTCGTCATCGCCGCCGTCCTCTTCGGCGTCGCCTTCCTGTCGAAGATGCTCAAGAGGACATAGCGTCGGCGGGCTTCCGCGGTCATAGTTGGATGATGGAGGCGCGGCCGGCAGTCGACGACGCCGCGCTCGGGCGCGAGGCCCTGGGCGTGCTCGAGGCGAACTGGACGGGCACCGGCACCGTGCCCGCACCGGGGCTCTATCCCCACCAGTGGAGCTGGGACTCCGCGTTCATCGTGATCGGTCTGGCCAGGCACCGGCCGGACCGCGCCCGAGACGAGCTGCTCAGCCTGCTGCGCGGGCAGTGGGCGACCGGCATGGTGCCGCACATCGTGTTCCACACCCGGGAGGCGTACTTCCCCGGGCCGTCCGTCTGGCGCTCCCAGGAGCACGACGCCGCGCCCGGCGTGCTCACCTCGGGACTCACCGCGCCGCCCCTGCACGGGCTGGCGCTGTGGTGGCTCTACCGGCACACCGGTGACGCCGCGTTCGTCCGGGCGACGTACCCGGCGATCGCCGCCCAGCACGACTACCTCGCCGCCACCCGCGACCTCGGCGGCGCGGGCCTGGCCGCGATCGTGCACCCGTGGGAGTCGGGCATGGACGACAGCCCGGCCTGGGACGAGCCGCTCGCCGCCGTCCCCGCCATCCGGTACGGCAACCGCCCCGTCGAGATGGCGGAGCGCCACCCCGGCAGCGACCACGACCGCTACGTCTGGCTCGCCCTGCACTACCGCGACGCCGGCTACAGCGCCGGCTACCTGCGCGACGAGCATCCTTTCGCGGTCGAGGACCCGATGTTCAACGGCATCTGGCTGGCCTCCTGCCAGGCCATGGCCGAGCTGGCGCCGCTCGCCGGCGCCGACCCCGCGCCCCAGCTCGAACGGGCGGAGCGCATCAGGCGCGGGCTGCTCGACCGCCTCTGGGACGGCTGCTTCTTCGCCAGGGACCTGCGCGCCGACCGGCTCATCAGGGTGTGCACGGTCGGCGCGTTCGGCCCGCTGCTCGATCCAGAACTGTCCGCCGAGCACGTCCAGGCGGCCGTCGAGGTGCTCGAATCGGCCCGGTTCATGGGGGCCACCGGCTACCCCGTGCCGAGCTGCGAGATCCGCGCCACCCAGTTCGACCGCACCCGCTACTGGCGCGGCCCCTCCTGGGTGAACACCAACTGGCTGCTGCGCAGGGCGGCCACCGTGCACTCGCTCGACCACCTCGGCCGCCAGCTCGCCCAGGGCACCCTCCGCCTCGTCCGCCAGGCCGGGTTCCGCGAATGCTTCGACCCCTTCGACGGCAGCGGGCGCGGCTGCCGCGACTTCTCCTGGAGTGCGGCGCTCACCCTCGACCTGCTCGCGGATAACGTGGTGCAATGAGCCTTTTCCGCCGGTTGCCCGCCGACGTGCGCACCTCGCTGAAGACGGAGCGCGGCGAGCGGGTGCTGACCTTCGCCGCCTCCGCCGACGGCCACGTCGTCGCCACCAACCTCGCCCTCCACCTGTCCGACGGCACGCGGGTGCCGTACGAGGAGATCGACCGGGCGTCGTGGGACGAGACGGGCGTCAGCGTCCTCACCACCGGCGGCGTACGCCACGTCGAACACATCGCCGAACCGCGGCTGCTGCCCGAGACCGTGCGCGAGCGGGTCAACTCCACGATCGTGGTCAACAAGCACGTCAGCCTGCCCGGCAGGGGCGGGGTGCGGCTGGTGGCCAGGCGCCCGCCCGGCGGCGAGGTGCTCGGCTGGACACTCGTCTTCGACGACGGCCTCGACCCCACCGACCCCGGTCTGCGCGCCCAGGCCGAACAGGCTCTGGAGGGCGTACGGCGGAGCATGGGCGTCTGAACCCTTAGGGGTTCTCAGGGGTCCGCCGGTACGGGCATGGGCGAGCGGGGGTGTACGGCCTCACGCCCATGCCGTCAGTACGGCCGGCCTGATCGGCCTGATCTGGTCTCTCCGATCAGTCCCGAGGCCCGGTCAGTACGGGATGCCGCTCTCCCGGGCCTTCTGCTCGACGCCCTCCTCGTCGGGCCAGCCGGTGCCCGAGTCGGGCTGGTGGTCGTGCGAGCCGAGGAACGGGATCCGCTGCTGCAGCGTGTCACCCACCCTCGTCCTGGCCTTCCCGGCGACCTTCGACGCCTGCGCACCGACGATCCCGGCCACTTCCTGCACCCGGGGGTTGTCGGCGACGCGCTGCGCCGTCTGCTTGATCTGCTCGTAGCGCTCGCGGCCGGCCCGGCTGCCCAGCACGTAGCCGACCGCCAGACCAACAGCGAATGTCATCCGATAACGCATATTGCACCTCCGCTGTCACGGGCCTACCCCGCTCACGATGCGACACGCACTCCAGGAGTGCGCTAATCTATTCATGCGCACGGCGACGGGGCCCGAAAGCCCCGACGAAGTGGGCAAACGGTTCGATCCCGCGTAGCTCAACGGCAGAGCAGCCGGCTGTTAACCGGCAGGTTATTGGTTCGAGTCCAATCGCGGGAGCCACAGTGCGGGCCCTCTCACCAGTAGGTGAGGGGGCCTTCGCCGTTTCCTGGTGTCCGCTTGTGGTGGGCGGTGCCTGCCTGAAGATCGGTTTTGCTGGCTTCAGCGGGGCTTCAGGTGCGGTGGGCGAGCCTCGGAGCGTCACAACGCCTCGGGGAGGGAGACCCCATGTTGACGCGACGTCTCGCGATCGTCGTCACCGCCGCCGCGCTCGGGCTCGGTGGGATGGCCACGTCGGCGCTGGCCGACGACGGGCCGGTCCGGGTGATCGGTGAGCGGGTGGTGGACGGTGACCGCATTCTGCGCGGCGGGAAGCTGACGTGCTGGACGCGTGACGGCAGGAAGGTGCGCTTCTCCGACCGTGCCGTGGACGAACTGGTCGAGGTCGGTGACGTCGGTCCCGTCCGGGTCGTCGAGCCGGTGCCGGCGGACGGCGACGGCGAGGTGGTGGTCGTGCCGGAGGAGCGGCTGTCCATCGCGGTGCCGGCGCGGGAGCTGCCGAGGAAGGTCGCGGGGAAGCGGTGGCGGCAGGCGAGGGTGGTCCATCTCACCTGCGTGTGGGAGGGGCGTCCGCGCCGGTGACGGTCCCGGGGCGCCGGCGCCGGTGACGGCCCCTGGTCTGCGGAGGCCGCGGCCTATTTCACCTTATGTAGTGAGATGGTGACGGGATTTCGGGAAACGCGGGACAAGGCGTCCGGTGGGGCGGCAGGATGGCGGGGCCGGTCGGTACGGCCGGAGCCGCGGGCAGGAGTCGCGGAGGCGGGGAGAGGGCGCCTCCAGCAGGACGTGCCGCCGACCCGGAATCGGTGGGGCGATCCGATGACCGAGAAGTGCTGGTTGCCGCGTGTCTACCTGGATCAGGTCCCTTCGTCCCTTCGACGCGCCCGCCGTACGGACGGTGAACGGGTGCACCATCGACCTCCGCGAGGCGGAGCGCTTCATCAGGCTCTACCACGCCGAGCATCCCTCGGCCGGCGGTCTGCAGGCCAGGCTCCGTGACGTGGCCAGAGACGTGGCCCGTTACGGGACCTACACGCACACGTACGAGGAGCTCGAGTTCGGCGCCCGGGTGGCCTGGCGCAACAGCAACCGCTGCATCGGCCGGCTGTACTGGCGCTCGCTCAAGGTGCGCGACCGCCGGGAGGTGAGCACGGCCGAGGGGGTGGCGCTGGAGTGCGTGGCGCACCTGCGCGCGGCCACCGGCTCCGGCGCGGGTGCGCAGGCCCCCGCGGGGAAGGTCAGGCCGACCATCACCGTGCTGCCGCCTGACACGCCCGCGCTGCGCGGGCCGCGGATACTCAACGACCAGCTCATCCGGTACGCCGGTTACCGCACCAAGGACGGCGTCGTCGGTGACCCGGCGAACGTGGCGCTCACCGAGACCGCGCAGGCGCTGGGCTGGCAGGGCAGGGGCGGGAAGTTCGACGTGCTGCCGCTGATCATCCATCCGGGCCGGGGCCGGCCGCTGCTGTGCAACCTGCCGGGTGACGCCGTGCTGGAGGTGCCGCTGACGCATCCCGAGTACCCGTGGTTCGAGGAGCTGGGGCTGCGCTGGCACGCCGTACCGGCCATCTCGAACATGTGCCTGGAGATCGGCGGCCTCTGCTATCCGTGCGCGCCGTTCAACGGCTGGTACATGGGCACGGAGATCGGCGCCCGCAACCTGGCCGACGCGGACAGGTACGACCTGCTCCCCGTGGTGGCCGAGCGGCTCGGCCTGGACACCTCCTCCGAGCGCTCGCTGTGGCGCGACCACGCGATGGTGGAGCTGAACGTGGCGGTGCTGCACTCGTTCGAGCGGGCGGGGGTGACCATGACCGACCACCACACCGAGTCGCGCCGCTTCCTCACCCACCTGGAACGCGAGGAGAAGGCGGGCCGGGTCTGCCCGGCGGACTGGTCGTGGATCGTGCCGCCGATGTCCGGCAGCGCCACCCCGGTCTTCCACCGCTATTACGACACCCGCGTCCTCACCCCCGCCTTCGTCCACCACGACTGAACCTTGCCTTCCGCGCCTAGAACATGGTTCTGTTGGGGGCATGGCGGAACTCGTGCTCTCCACGCTCGACGACCAGGGCGTGCTGACCCTCACCTTCAACCGGCCCGAGACGCTCAACGCGTGGACCGGCGCCCTGGGCCGGCGCTACTTCGACCTGCTGGCGGAGGCGGAGGCGAATCCCGGCGTGCGGGTGGTGGTGGTCACCGGCGCGGGCAAGGGGTTCTGCTCCGGCGCCGACTTCAAGACGCTGAGCGCCATCCAGGGCGGCTCGTACGACGAGGTGCCCGACCCCCGCCCGAACACGTACCCGACGACGATCCGCAAGCCGATCATCGCGGCCGTCAACGGAGCCTGCGCGGGGCTCGGGATGGTGCACGCGCTGGTGTGCGACCTGGTGTTCACCGCCGAGGAGGCGAAGTGGACGACGGCGTTCGCGCGCCGGGGGCTGGTCGCCGAGTACGGGCTGTCCTGGGTGCTGCCGCGCGTGATCGGGCAGCAGCGGGCGATGGACATCCTGCTGTCGGGGCGGGTGTTCACCGGCGGGGAGGCGTACGAGCTGGGGCTGGTCAACCGGGCGGTGCCGGGGGAGTCGCTGATGGAGGAGGTGCTGGCGTACGCGGGGGAGCTGGCGGTGCACAGCTCCCCCGCGTCGCTGGCGGTGATCAAGCGGCAGGTCTGGCATGACTGGGAGGCCACGCTCGACGACGCGGCCAAGACGGCCACGCACGAGATGATGGCCTCGTTCGGGCGGCCCGACTTCGCGGAGGGCGTCGCCAGTTTCCTGGAGCGCCGCCCCCCGAACTTCCCGCCGCTCTGAAAGCCGCCCTGGAAGGCCGCCCTGGAAGGCCGCCCTGAAAAGCGGCCCTGAAAAGCGGCCCTGAAAAGCGGCCCTGAAAGCCGCCCCGAAGTCGCTGCGAACGGTCAGGCGATGCGGTGGGCGCCCTGGGCCGGGGTGGCCGGCAGGAAGCGCGGGGCCTGGTAGCCGCGCTCGGCGTAGGCGGCCGACACCGACTCCTGCACGCTCTCCAGCCGCTCGACCGGCACCAGCGCGATGGCCGAGCCGCCGAAGCCGCCGCCGGTCATCCGCGCCCCGCGCGCCCCGCCCTTGAGCGCGGCCTCGACGGCGACGTCGAGCTCGGGCGACGACACCTCGTACAGGTCCCTGAGCGACAGGTGCGAGGCGTTGAGCAGGGCGCCGATCTCCGTGACGGCGCCCGCCCGCAGCAGGCCGACGAGGGCCTCGACGCGGTGGTTCTCGGTGACGACGTGCTCGGTGCGCTTGCGCTCGTCGCCCTGCAGCCGCGCCAGCGCGCCGGGCAGGTCGGTGACGTCGCGCAGGGCGGGCACGCCGAGCTTGCGTGCCGCCGACTCGCACTCGGCGCGGCGCTTGGCGTATTCGCCGCCGGCGTGCTCGTGGTGCACCTGCGTGTCGATGATGAGCATGCTCAGGCCGTGGGCGGCCAGGTCGAGCGGGATGGACCGGCTGCCGAGCGAGCGGCAGTCGAGGAACAGCGCGTGCCCCTCCTCGCACAGGGCGGAGGCGGCCTGGTCCATGATGCCGCAGGGCATGCCGACGAAGTCGTTCTCCGCCTTCTGGCTGAGCAGGGCCAGCTCCATGGGCGTCATGCCGAGGCCGTGCACGTCGTTGAGCGCGGAGGCGACGGCCACCTCCAGGGCGGCGCTGGAGCTCAGCCCGGCGCCCTGCGGCACGTCGCCGTCGATGGCGATGTCGGCGCCGGCGACGCGGTCGCCGAGCATGGCGAGGACGCCGACGACGTAGCGGGTCCAGCCGCGCGAATCCTCGCGGGTCTCCATGACGACGGGCTCGCCGTCGGCGGACTGGAGGGACAGCAGGCGGATGACGCCGTCGGTGCGCGGGGTGAGCGCCGCCGTGACGCCCCACGGCACGGCGAACGGGAGCACGAAGCCGTCGTTGTAGTCGGTGTGCTCGCCGATCAGGTTGACGCGGCCCGGCGCACGCCAGACGGTCTGCGGGGACGCGCCGAAGGCGGCACGAAAAGCTTCAACAACGCGCATAATCCAACACTCCTCAACAAGGACCCGTCCGTAGACTAGCGCCATGGAGGAGTTCCTGGATCCAGCGCTCGGCCAGGTCCGGGTCTTCCTGCGGCACGACGACAACAAGCCGCGCAAGCTGAAGTACAACCTGGGGCACGCGCGGGTGCTGACGTTCGGGGGCGCGTACTCCAACCACATCAGGGCGGTGGCCGAGGCAGGGGCGCGCCACGGCGTCGAGACGATCGGCGTCATCAGGGGCGAGGAGCACCTGCCGCTCAATCCCGTGCTGGCCCGCGCCGCCGCCTGCGGCATGACGCTGACCTACCTCGACCGCGCGACCTACCGGCGCAAGCACACCGAGGAGGTCCTGGCGGGGCTGCGCGCGCGGTGGGGCGAGGACGTCGCGATCCTGCCCGAGGGCGGCAGCAACGCGGCGGCCGTACGCGGATGCGCGGAGCTGCCGGGCGAGATCGAGGACGACTACGACGTCATCTGCTGCCCCGTCGGCACCGGCGGCACCCTGGCGGGCATCGCGGCCGGGCTGCCCGAGGGGCGGCGGGCGCTGGGCTTCGCGGTGCTCAAGGGCGCGAAGTTCCTGGAGGACGAGGTGGCCAGGCTGCAGCGGGAGACGTACGGACGCGTCTCGGGCAACTGGTCGATCGACCTCGGCCACCACTTCGGCGGCTACGCCCGCACGACGCCCGAGCTGGAGGAGTTCGCCTCCCGCCACGGCTTCGAGCGGATCTACGTGGCCAAGATGATGTACGGCATCCTCGACCTCGCCCGCCAGGGCGCCTTCGCCCCCGGCACCCGCGTGGTCGCGGTGATCACCGGTCAGCCCTCCACGCCGGTCGAGGCGTGCGGCGCGCCCACCGGCTTCGACTCGGGTGAGCCGCGCTGACGCAGATAGATCGACAGCACCACCATCGACAGCACGGCCAGCAGCTCCGACTGCCAGTTCTGCAGGCTGCGGTCCCAGAACTCGCCCGAGGTGACGTACGAGCCCCACGAGACCGGGTCGCGCAGGTCGCCCAGCCGGTCGGCGTTGTAGACCGCCTGCCCGGCCACCGACTGCGCCAGCCACGACAGCAGGAAGATCAGCCCCATCACCAGCCCGAGCGAGTTGCTGAACAGCCACAGGCGCAGCCCCTTCGCCCTGGCCCAGCGCGGGGAGTCAGGATCCGCGTGGCGGCCGACGCGCTGGTCCTCGTCGGACTCGGCGCCCGCCCTGTCCAGCTCCTTCGACTCGGGCGAGCCCTTCTGCACCAGCCACACGGTGAGCATGATGAACAGGAAGAACTGCAGGTACTCCGACTGCCAGTTCTCGGCCACGTTCACGGCGTAGGACGAGGAGGCCACGTACGACAGCAGCGACACCGGCTCGCCGCCCTGGGCCACCTGCTCGTCGTTGTAGTGGAACATGCCCGCCACCGCCTGCCCCGCCACCGCCAGCAGGAACAGCACGAGGAACGTCAGGGCCAGTGAGTTCTCCTTGATCCACTTCACAGTCTCGACCACCCCAGGACGAAGAAGCAGGCCAGGCCGGCCGCGATCAGCAGCAGGGTCAGCGTGAACATCGTGCGCATCAGCCGTCCACCTCACAGTTGTACGGCCGGTCGCCGGCCGGTTCGCAGCCCGCCGCCTTGACCCGCCAGCCGTCCGCGTAGCGGTGCAGGAAGAGCGTGTCGCCACGCAGCCGTACCTGGGCCTCCTCGCCCCACACGCTCACCCCGGTGACCGCGCCGCCCGGGCCGAGCCGCAGCTCGCGCAGGGCGGTGGCGCAGCTCTGACCGGGGTCGGGCAGCTTCTCCGCCGTCTGTCCGGACAGCAGGGCGCACGCGGCCTCCTCCTGGTGGGCGGAGAGCGCGGCGTGGAACCGTTCGGCGGTACGCGCCGGGGCTGCCGTGTCCACGGCGCAGCCGGTCAGCCCCATGGCCAGCGCCAGCACGATCAGCATTCTCATGGCGTGCCGCTACCCACAGGAGGATCACGCATGCGGTGGGTCAGCCCAGCTGGTCGAGCACCGGGGCGACGAGGGCGTTGAGCTCGCGGGCCAGCACGGTCACCGCGCGGTGGGCGCGCCGCTCGACGTCGTCGTGCGGGCCCTCCGGCTCCGGCGGCAGGTCGTCGAGCGGCAGCGGCGCCTCGACCAGCAGGGACGCGCGCAGGAAGGGCACCCGGGCGAGGTCCTGCTGACTGGGCTCGACGTACTGGCCGAAGGTCTCCTGCCAGTCCGTCCAGCCGCGGTCGCGCCACCAGGCGCGGGAGCGGCGCAGCTCGTCGGGCAACGGGGAGACGATGCGGACGCGGGCGTAGAGGGTGCCGTCCCAGGTGTTGCGGTGGCAGGTGGCCTCGAGGACGCGGCGGTCCCAGCGGACGTAGCCGGGCGTCAGGGACGGCGGCGTGGCCAGTTCCCACGCCGTGCAGGCGAATCGTACGGGTGCGATGTCCCCCCATTCGAAGCCGTCGAGGTTCTTCCGCACGTGTACGGCATAGCGCCCATCACGGTCTCTGTCGAACTCCTGATCGATCCAGAACGCTCTGCCCATGAGCACTACGCTACGGCGCTGCCCGCCCTCCTCGCGGGCGGACCGGAGATCTCGAATCGCCGTGTGACGCCGGTGACACATGTGTAGCTTTTTCACATTGTCCGATGACCTTGGAGTGAATATGGCGTCAGAGCAGCTCGATGCGGCCATGAGCCACTGGAGAGCCGGAGATCTCGACCAGGCCGCCGTGCTGTTCAGGCAGATCGCGGCGACGGGCGATCCGGAGGCGTCCCATCTGCTGGCCGGTTTGCTGCAGGAGCAGGGGGATTTGGACGGCGCCGAGGCTGCGCACCGCTCGGTGATCCAGTCAGGGGACCCGGTGTTCGGGCAGCGTTCCGCGATGGCGATGGGGATGATGCTCATCAACGCCAAGGAGTGGGCGGCGGCGCACCGCGTGCTGATGATCGCCTCCGACGGCGCCGACTTCGAGGTGGCGGCGCTCGCCGACACGGCCCTGGTGCTGGTGTGCACGCAGCTCGGCGACGCGCCGGGCGCGCAGGAGGCGCTGGAGCGGGCCCGCAGGTGTGACAGCCCCGCCGTGGCCGAGCTGGCCGCCCGGCTGGAATTGCCGGAGATCCCCGTCGCGCAGGCGCCGCCGCACGAGCTGTACGCCGCCGCCGAGGACGAGGACGACTATCGTGCCCTGCTGACCTGCGGCGACCCCGAGGTGGTCTCGCTGGCCGCGTTCCAGCTCTATCGGATGTACGCCGACGCGGGCGACTTCGACCGGGCCCGCGCCGTCTGCGAGCACGCCATCGCCGTCGGCCACCCCGACCACCTCGCCATGGCGCACAACCTGCTCGGCGCGGTGCTGGTCGACCTCGGCGAGTACGCAGAATCGGCCGCCGCCTACCGCGTCGCCGCCGAGCACCCCGACCCCGACGTCCGGCTGCCCTCGCTCATCGAGCTGGCCAAGGTCACCGCCCAGCTCGGCGACGACAAGGAGACCAGGGCGATCTTCCAGCGGGTGATCGCCAGCGGCCATCGCGAGCACGCCATGCAGGCCCAGGCGTGCCTGGCCCAGCTGCACACCGAGGCGGGGGAGAGCGCCGCCGCGCTGGCCGCGATCAGGACCGTGCTGGAAGCGGGCGAGGGCGAGTGGTCCTCGGTCTGCGTCACGCTGCTCGGCATGCTGCTCGAACAGCAGCCCGAGGTGCACGACGAGGCCATGGAGCTGGCCCTGCTGGCGGCCGGGCACGCCGACCCCGACACCGCGTTCAAGGCCACGCTGCTGCTGGAGCACGACGCCAGGCGGCAGCCGCCCGCCGACCCGGTGACCGAGCAGGCGCTCAACGACGTCGACGACGGCCTGGCCCGGCTGCGCGACGGCGACCTCGCCGGGGCCCGGCTGCTGCTGCGCAGGGCCGCCGACTCCGGCGTGCCCGTCCAGGCGCCGCGCGCCATGGTCGCGCTGGCCTGCATCGAGCTGCGCGACGGTGACCCCGAGCAGGCCGACGAGCTGCTGATGTACGTGGCAGAAGGCGACGACGTGCCGCAGGGCTTCCAGGCGGCGGTGCTGCTCGAACTGCTGCGCGCGCCGGGCGACGAGCCGCATCCCGTGCTCGGCGCCCTGCTCGACCACCACTGGCTGGGCAGGGAGGAGGGCCTGCGCGCCTACCGGACCGCCACCGAGCACCTGGACCCGGCCGTCGCGGCGCTCGGCACCGCCGTGTTCGCGCACGTGCTGGTCTCCAGCGGGTACGACGCCTCCGACGCGGCCGAGCTGTTCCTGTCGGCGGCGGGTGGCGGCGAGCCGCTGGCGCTGTCGTACGCGGCCGTGCTCGGCAAGGAGGTGCTGAGCGACCGGCGGCAGGCCACCGAGCTGCTGGAACGCGCACTCGCCGAAGGGCATCCCGCGCTGGCCCCCTGGGTGGGCGCCACGCTCGGCGCGGTCGCGGCCGACGACGATCCCGGATCGGCGCGGGCGGCGTACGAGAAGGTGCTCGCGGGACCGCACCGCGGGCTGCGCGTCGAAGCGGCGCTCGCGCTGACCGAGATCTACGAGCGGCAGGGCGACCTGCTCGCCGCCTGCCGGCTGCACGAGCGGATGATCGCCGAGGGCGCGCCCGAGCACGCCGTGCTGCCGCTGGCCGTCACCCGGCTCAGGCTGGACGACCCGGCGGGCGCGCGGGCGGCGCTGGAGCACGGGACCGACCCGCTCAGCGCGTTCGGGCGGCTGGTGCTCGACCGGGACTTCGACGGCGCGGCCCGCGCGATGCCGGAGGGTGAGGCGTGGTCGGTGGCGACCCGGCTGGCCATCAGGTGCGCGAACGCCTGGCAGCACGCCAGGGAGGCCGAGGCGGCCGACGGCGTGCTGGCGATGGTGGTCGAGTCGGGGCATCCCGCGCTGCGCCGGTACGCCGCCTGCCTGCTCGGCGCGCTGCGCGTCGACGCGCGTGACCCGCGCGGAGCGGTCATGGCGTACCTCGCGGCGCTGGGGGAGGACGACGAGCTCGACCGGCTGGGGCTGCGCGAGGCCGGGGAACTGCTGCATGGCCTCGGCGAGCATGCCGACGCCGTGGAGGTGCTCTCCCGCCTGCCCGCCGACGACCGCGACGCGGCCCTTCTGCTCAGCCGGTCCCTCGTGGACGCCGGGCGGGTGCCCGAGGCCGTGGAACGGCTGACGGCGGCGTTCGGCGCGGACGGCCGCGTACTGGTGGCCCAGCGCCTGCACGAACGCGGCGACTCCCGAGCCGCCCTCGCCACCCTGACCGGCGCGGAAGAGAGGCACACGCCGGCCACCGCTTCCGTCGCGGAGGGGCCGCGGGTGCCGGAGACGGCTGAGGCGGAGCGGTTGCTCGGGGTGTTGCTGGCCGAGACCGGGGAGCTGGAGGCGGCCAAGGCGGCCTTCGAGCGCGCGGCGGCGCTCGACCCTGACTCCGAGCCGGAGACCATGCTGGCCGCCGGGCGCAGCCTGCGGGCGGCGGGGGACGACGACGCGGCGCGGTTCGCGCTGGAGCGGGCCGCCGCCGACGAGGACGGCCTGTACGGCGCGACGGCCCGCCACCTGCTCGGCCGGGCCGCCCCCGACGAGCTGCCGTGGGTGCTGGACGCCGAGGGCGACCGGCCCGGCGCGGAGGCGGCGCTGGCCGAGCTGACCGGTTCGCGGCCGCTGGCGGCGCTGCTGCTGGCGCTGCGGGACGGCGACGTGGCGCGGGTGCCCGGCCTGCTGGCCGCGTTCCCCGAGGGCGCCGAGCGCGACGAGGCCGTGACCCATGCCCTGGACGCGGCGGCGGAACTGGACGACGACAAGGCCGAGGTGCTGCTGCGCGTGCTGGCCGCCGAGGGCGACCCCAGGGCCGCGTTCGAGCTCGGCGCGCTGCTCGCCGGGAACGGCGACCCCAGCCTGTCCGAGGTGTACCTGCTGCGGGCCACCGAGCACCCGGACGCGGCGCCCGTCGCCTGGCACGACATCGCGGTCGTCCGCCACCACCGCGGCGACCTGGACGGCGCGGTCGAGGCCGCCATGGCCGGCCTGCCCGGCACCGGGCGGCTGGCCGCCGAGCTGCTCAGGGAGCGCGGCGAGCCGCGGCGGGCCCGCGAGGTGCTGGCCGAGGCGGCGGCGGGCGGCGACCTGGAGTGCCGCCGCAGGTTGCTCTCCACGCTGGTCCGTGAGGAGGACCACGACGCCGTGGAGGCCGAGGCGAGCCTGGCGATGGCGAGCGGCGACCCGGACACCGTGGGCATGGGCCACTGGGCGTTGGGCGCCTCGCTGGCGCTCAGGGGCCGCAGGGAGGAGGCCGCCGCCGTGTTCGCCAGAGGCGTCGAGGCCGCGCCGGACGGGCGGGCCGCCTCGATGCGGGTGGACCTGGCCGGCGTCCTGGAGGAGCTGGGCGACCGCGAAGGGGCCGAGCGCGAGCTGCGGCTCGCGGCCGGCTCGGGTCACGAGGCGGCGGCGGGCCGGGCGGGGATGCGGCTGGGCGTGCTGGCGTACGAGGACGGCGACATCGACGCCGCCGCCCGCGCGTTCGCCCCGGCGCTCGGCACTCCCGTGGACGATCTCGCCGAGGAGGCGCTGACCGGGCTCGCCCAGGAGGCGAGCGAGCGCGGCGAGCACGCCCAGGCCCTGCGGGTGCTCGCGCTGATGGGCGAGCGCGCCGCCGAGCCGGCCCGCGCGCTGGGCGGCCGGTGCGGCGACCCGGACGCGGTGCCCGGCTACTTCGCGCTGGCGGGGACGGGCCCGTACGCGGAGCTGGAGGCGGCCCAGCGGCTGGCCGAGCTGGGCGAGACGGGCCGGGCGCGGAAGACGTACGAGCGGCTGAGCAGGGACGAGGACCCCGACGTGCGGTTCCTCGCGGACGGCCGCCTGCTGGAGCTGCTGGACGCAGACGGCGACGCCGAGGCCGTCTACTCCCTGGCCGCGCGGCAGGCGGGCGACGCGGACAGCCCGGCGCGCGGCGTGTTCGGCGGGCTGCTCGGCATCCTGCAGGAGCAGCAGGGCGACATCGAGGCGTCGCTGCGCACGCTGGAGGACGCGGCGCGGGACGGCGACCTGACCGCGCTGACCCTGTACGCGCAGACGCTGGTGGAGTCGGGCCAGGTGGAGGCGGGCCGGCAGGTCTACCTCCAGGTCATGGAGGCCGGTGACGCCGACCTGGCGGTGCGGGCCATGCTCGCGCTCGGGCAGACGTACCACGACGAGGACGCGCTGCGGGCGCGCGCCTGGTACCGCAGGGCGGTCGAGGAGGGCGAGGGGCACAACAGCGCGCTGGGCGCGATGTTCCTGGGCGCGCTGGCCAAGCGCGAGCGCGACTATCCCGAGGCGCTGAACTGGTACCAGCGGGTGATCGACTCGGGCGACCCCGAGTCGGGGCTGGCCGCGGCGCACCTGGGCGAGCTGTGCTACTGGCTGGGCGACCGCGACGGCGCGCTCCGCTTCTACGAGCTGACGCTGGGGCTGAGCGAGCAGGACGAGCTGGTCGCCGAGGCCGCCTGCCGCATGGGCGAGATCCGGTACGAGCGCGGCGACCTGGAGCTGGCCCGCCGCCTGCTGGTCAGGGCGGTCGGGACCGGCGACCCGTCGTTCGCTCCTGAGGCGGAGGCGCTGCTGAGCAAGCTCGCCTGAGACTTGCCGTCAATTAAATGACTGTATAGCCTTATTTGGTCAAACAAATGAGGTGATTTCGGCATGGCCAGGACAGGGCGGCCACCGCAGGCCCCGGCGCGCCGGCTCGAACGGGCGCACCGGATCCTCGACGCCGCCACGGAGCTGATCCTGCGGTGGGGCTACGACAAGACCACGATCGACGACGTCGCCCAGCGCGCCGGCGTCGCCAAAGGCACCATCTACCTGCACTGGAAGGCCCGCGACGAGCTGTTCACCGCCCTGCTGCGGCGCGAGCGGGTGCGCCTGGTCGCCGAGGTGCGCGAGCGGGAGCCGGCCGCGCCGGGCGAGCTGTTCGGCCTGTTCGCGCTGGCGCTGCTGGGCCGGCCGCTGATGCGGGCCGTGCTCAGCGGCGACTCCGAGGTGCTCGGCAAGCTCACCCGCCGCAAGCACGACAGCGGGCCGCGGCTGCCGCTCGGCGGGCCGCTCGACGCGTACGCGGCGGAGCTGGCCGAGATCGGCGCCATCGACGGCGACCCGCGCGAACAGGTGGTCGTCATCACCTCGGTCGTCTACGGGTTCCTGTTCCTGCCGGGCGCCAAGCCGCCGGACGAGCGGATCGCCGAGCTGGTCGCCACCACCATCGAGCGGACGCTGAGCCCCGGCGGGCCGCTGCCGCCCGGCGGTGAGCAGGCCGTGGCGCGCGCCACCCGCCGCTTCCTCGACGCCATGACCGAGGCCGCCCAGCAGAAGCTGGCGCTCTCCCTGGAGGTATGACGTGCGTGCCGTGCTCCCCCTCGACGACCCCGCCGCCGACCTCGCCACCGCCGGGGGCAAGGGCGCGTCCCTGGCCCGGCTGAGCAGGGCGGGGCTGCCCGTCCCGCGCGGGTTCCACATCACCACCGACGCCTACCGGACCTTCGTCGCCGGGTTCCGCGACGAGATCCTGCGGGCCGGCGACCCGGACGCGATCCCCGCGCTGTTCGCCGCCCACGACGTGCCGGACGAGCTGGCCGGGCAGATCCTGCGCGCCTACGCCGGCCTCGGCGACGACGTGCCCGTCGCCGTGCGCTCGTCCGCCACCGCCGAGGATCTGCCCGGCATGTCGTTCGCCGGCCAGCAGGACAGCTATCTCAACGTCAGGGGCCAGGGCCTGCTCGACGCCGTACGGCGGTGCTGGGCCTCGTTATGGAACCCGCGCGCCATCGCCTACCGCGACCGGCACGGCGTGCCGCACGACGACGTGGCGCTGGCCGTGGTCGTCCAGGAACTGGTGGACGCCGACGCGGCCGGCGTGCTGTTCACCGCCGACCCGGTCACCGGCGACCGCGAGGCGACCGTGATCAACGCCTCGTGGGGGCTCGGCGAGGCCGTCGTCGGCGGGCAGGTCACGCCCGACGTGATCACGGTGCGCGGCGGCCGGGTGGCGGAGTCGCGTACCGGTGACAAGAAGGTCATGACCGTGCGGACCGCCACCGGCACCGAGGAGCGGCCGGTGCCCGAGCCGCGGCGCGACGCGCCCGTGCTCGACGACGCCGAGGCCGTGACGCTGGCCGGGCTCGGCGAGCGCATCCAGGCCCTGTACGGCGTCCCCATGGACGTCGAGTGGGCCAGGCGCGACGGCGCGTTCGCGATCGTCCAGGCCCGCCCCATCACCGGCCTCACCACGCCCCTGGAGGAATGGAACGACAGCCTCAAGGGCGACCACCTGTGGACCGGCGGCAACCTGGGCGAGGCCATCCCCGACGTGATGACCCCCATCACCTGGTCGTACGTCCGGCTGTTCATCGCCGAGGCCATGTCGGCCAGCACCCTGCCCGGCTTCCACCTCGTCGGCAACATCGGCGGCCGGTTCTACATGAACCTCAGCGTCGTCCACGCCGTCGCCGCGGCCATCGGCGTGAAGAGCCTGCTCGGCGCGGTCGAGCAGGTCTTCGGCAAGCTGCCGCCCGGCCTGGAGGTGCCGCTGGTCGGCCTGTCACGGTGGCAGATCGTCAGGCGGGTGCTGCCGGTGGCCGTGGGGATCAGGCTGAGGGTCCGCCGCAACCTGCGGCGCATGCCCGAGTTCCTCGCCGCCTCGCCCGCGCGGTGCGAGGAGCTGCGCGGCCGCGTGGCCGCCGCCGCGACCCCCGCCGAGCTGGCCGAGCTGTGGGAACGCGAGCTGCGCCCGCACGCCGTCACCGCCTTCCAGATGCTGGAGGCCGCCGGGCGGCAGGGCGGCGCCACCCTCGTCATGACCCGCCACCGCCTCTACAGGCTCGTGGGCGAGATCGACGCCGAGGCCATGCTGACCGGCGTCAACGCCGACGGCGAGCTGGCCAGCATGGGCCTGCTCACCGGCCTGTCCAGGCTGGCCGCGGGGGAGATCGGCAGGGACGAGTTCGCCCGCGCGTACGGGCATCGCGGCCCCCACGAGTTCGAGGTGTCCATGCCGCGGCCCGGCGAGGACTCCGCGTGGATCGACGCCCAGCTCGCCGGCGTGGGCGACCTGCGGGCGGGCACCGAGCAGCTCCTCGAACGCCAGCGCGCCGCCAGGGACGAGGCGTGGGCCCGATTCGCCCGGCGCCACCCCCGCAAGGAGGCCGCGATGCGGGCGCGGGTGCGGCGGTGGAACGCCGTCGTCCGTGACAGGGAGGCCGCCCGGTCGGAGTCGGTCCGCGCGTTCTGGGTGCTGCGCGCCTTCACCGTACGGGCGGGGGAGCTGACCGGCGCCGGCGACGACGCCTTCTTCCTCCATCTCGACGAGCTGCTCCGCCTCCTGCGCGGCGACCGGTCCGTCCTGGAGAAGGTGCCGGCCCGGCGGGCCACGCATGAGCGGTACGCCGCCCTGCCGCCCTACCCGGTGCTGATCGTCGGCGCCTTCGACCCCGTACGCTGGGCCGCCGACCCCGCCCGCCGCGCCGACCTCTACGACGCGCGCGGCCCCGCCACCCCCGTGAGCGACACCGTCACCGGTTTCCCCGGCGCGCCCGGCGTGGTGGAGGGCGTCGCCCGCGTCCTCGCCGGCCCCGAGGACGGCGACCGGCTCAAGCCCGGCGAGATCCTCGTCACCACGCTCACCAACGTCGGCTGGACCCCGATGTTCCCCCGCGCCGCCGCCGTGGTCACCGACATGGGCGCGCCGCTGTCGCACGCCTCCATCGTGGCCCGCGAGCTCGGCATCCCCGCCGTCGTCGGCACCGGCAACGCGACCATGCGCCTGCGCGACGGCGACCGCATCAGGGTGGACGGCGAACGCGGCACCGTCGAGCTGCTGGAGTAAAAGCTGGGCCTGCCGGAAACCGGCGCAGCGCGCCGAGGACCCGGACACGGCGACCTGACCTGGCTCAGGCGCTCTGTTCGTCGTGGTCCGTGGCGAGGACGGTGGCGGCGAGGTAGCCGGGGCCGTCTTTGATGACGTGGGCGAGCATGTCGTCTCTGAAGATCGGGTCGTTGGTGTTGAAGGTGTCCCTGGGTTGCTGGTGGCCGAGGTAGGCGGGCGTTGCCAGCACCTGGCTGTTCAGTTTCTCGTCGAACATGATCTCCGTGCACAGGGCTCGCTGGTCCTCGACCATGACCATCACGTGGACGTGCACCGTGCGGCCCGGGTACCAGCCTGGCCAGATGGTGGTGAAGCGGACGATGCCGTCGCGGTCGGCGAGCTGGACGCCGCGCAGGTAGCGGCGCCGGTCGGACGGGGTGAGGTCGGTGAAGACCGTTCCCGGCCTGACCCGGACCTTGTCGCCGCCCGTCAGCACGTCGCGTGACTGCGTCTCCGCGCCGGAGTAGAGGCCGCCCGCGTCGCAGTGCCAGACCTCGACGGCGGCGCCGGGCAGGGGCCGGCAGGTGCCGCCGTCCTGGACCTTGAGCGCCAGCCGCAGCCGTACGCCCTGGCGGTCCTCGCGCAGGTCGCTGCGGACGGAGCCGGTCTCGAAGTAGTACGGGCCCTGCTTGGTGCTGGGCGTCAGCTTGCACGTCTGCGCACTGGAGAGCAGCGCCTGCGCCTTGGCGTGCGTGTCGGAGTCGAACGCGGAGGCCGGGACGTCGGCCAGCGTGCCGGCGGCGCGGGGGTCGCCCGCGGTCAGGAGGCCGCCGAGGCCGAGCGAGCCGATGCCGGTGATGAGTCGTCGCCGGCTGACCCGCCGGTCCTGGTGATCGTGTGCCACGGGAAGTTCCTCAAGGTCAGGAGCTACTGTTCGGAACTTCTCACGACACGGGCGACTCGCCGGGCACGCCACGCGACCCGTTCCACCGCCTTGACCTGCGGAAACGCGCCGAACACCATCCCCGAGGACTCAAAGGGCTCGAAACCCTTTTCGGTGATATGAAAATGTGACCAAGCGTTCGCTACCTGATCAGTGTGCATGGCCGTCTTGGCCGAGCACGTCAGCGCACGTGCAGTACGTTGCAGCGGCCGATTGACAGCCTCGCTCGCCCGGTCTACTTTTCCGAAAACCTTTTAGAAGTCCTGAGTCCATGATGTTAGCGCTCACATGACAAAGCTAGGGGCCACCACATGAGACGACGATGGGCGGCGGCCGTCGCCGCGGCATTCCTGCTCCTCCTCACCACCGCGCGGCCCGCGCTGGCGGGCCCGCCGATCACCACCGCGATCTACACGGCCGACCCGGCCGCGCTGGTCGTAGGCGACACCCTGTACGTCTACACCGGCCACGACGAGGCTCCGCCCGGCGGCACGAACTTCGTCATGCGCGACTGGCACGTCTTCACCTCCTCCGACGCCGCCACCTTCACCGACCAGGGCGCCAAGCTGTCGATCGCGGACTTCTCCTGGGCCGGCGCGGACGCCTGGGCGGGCGAGGTCGAGCGCGGGGCCGACGGCCGCTACTACTGGTACGTCCCCGTCAACGGCAACGGCCCCGGCTGGATGGACATCGGCGTGGCCGTCGGGAACAGCCCGCTCGGCCCGTTCACGGACGCCAAGGGAGGCCCGCTGGTCAGCGACAGCACCCCCAACTCGTCCCCGCTCAACATCGACCCCACCGTCTTCACCGACGACGACGGCCAGGTCTACCTGTACTGGGGCTCCTACTACGGACTGCGCGCCGCCCGCCTCAACGCCGACATGACCACGCTCAACGGCCCGGTCGTCACCCCGAGCGGCGTGTCGAACTTCTGGGAGGCGCCCTGGATGTTCAAGCGCGACGGCGTCTATTACCTCGCGTACGCGGCCAACGACTCGGGCTGCGCGGCCCCCGGCCACGCCTGCGTCAGGTACGCCACCGCGAGCGACCCGATGGGCCCGTGGACGCACCGGGGCGTGGTGCTCGACCAGGTCAGCTCGACGACGAACCACCCGGCGATCATCGAGTTCAAGGGCCAGTGGTACATGGTCTACCACAACGCCGCGGCGCCGGGCGGGGGCGACTTCCGCCGCTCGGTGACCATCGACAAGCTGTCCTTCAACGCCGACGGCACCATGCGGAAGGTGGTGCAGGCGGGCGGCCCCGTGACGCCGGGCAACCTGGCGGCGAGCGCCACCCCGTCCACGTCGTACGTGTCGCCGTGGGAGACGCTGGGCGCGATCAACGACGGCCACACCCCGGCGAACTCGGCCGACCACAGCCACGGCGCCTACGGCAACTGGAACCACCAGGGCACCGAGTGGGTCGAGTACCGCTGGCCGAGCGCGCAGACGATCTCGCGTTCGGAGGTGTACTGGTTCGACGACGACCTGGGCATCGACCTGCCGGCGTCGTGCCGGCTGCAGTACTGGAACGGCAGCGCGTACGTCCCCGTGCCCGGCGCGTCGGGCTGCGGCACCGCCGCCAACGCGTTCAACGTCACCACGTTCACCCCCGTCAGCACGACCCGGCTGCGGCTGTCCATCACCTCCCGTACCGGCTACTCGACCGGCGTGCTCGAATGGAGGGCCTTCGCATGAGGCGCGTCCTGTCGGCCTTACTTCTGTCAGCGGCCCTGATGGTGGCGCCCGCCGCGTACGCGGACCAGACCATCGGCTACCCCACGTTCAGCGGCCCCGCCATCCCGGCGCCGCCCGGCTCGTACACGACCGGCGACCACATGCGGGCCATCTACGACGCCGAGAGCTCCGGCACCGACTTCTGGATGGACCGGCTGCTCGCCCGTCCGGGCAACGATCCGGCGGGCACCTGGCTGATGACGCGCGGGCGGGCGCTGTTCATGAAGACGCACACGCCGGGCACGCTGGGCTTCGCCGGGCAGGCGGCGTACTGGGAGAGCATCAGCAACGCGAGCGCGTTCACCGTCTCCGTCTCGCCCGGCACGTTCACCGAACAGGTGAGCAGCCGCTGGCAGGCGCCGAGCCACTGGAAGAGCCGGCACACCAGCGGCTCGATCACCATCAACCAGACCAAGTTCATCACCGAGAACAACGTGGCGGTGGCCAACCTGGCCATCACCAACGGCGGCTCGGGCTCGACGACCCTGCAACTGCGCGCCACCTCGCCATACGCCACGTCGGGCAGCGGCGACGAGCTGACCGGCCAGGTGAACGCCTACAACGACCTCACCACCCTCTACCCGCGGCTCACCGGTGACGGGTTCACGGTGTCGAGCGGCGGGCTGAACCGCTCGGTCGCCGTCGCGGCGGGCGCCACGGTGACGGTCAAGGTCGTCATGGGCTTCGTCGCCAACGAGATCCCGGCCTCGCGCACCGAGTACGACGCCTACGCCGGCTACTCGGCCGCCACCGCCTTCGCCACCCACGTGCGCGCGTACAACCGGTGGTGGGCCGACAACGTCCCCTACATCGACGTGCCGGAACCGGCCATCAAGAAGAACATCTACTACCGCTGGTGGCTGATGCGCTTCAACCACCTCGACGCCGACATCCCCGGGCAGACCTTCCAGTTCCCCACCTCCATGGAGGGCGTGCTGGGCTACAACAACGCGATCGCGCTCACCCAGCCCATGCACATCGACGACCTGAAGTACCTGCGCGATCCCGGCTACGCCTACGGCGACTGGCTCAGCGTCGGCCAGACCTCCAGGAACGGCCGCTTCGTCGACAATCCCGGCGACCCGGAGAACTGGTCGAACAGCTACACCCAGTACATCGCCGAGGCCGCCTGGAGGAGCTACCAGATCCACGGCGGCAAGCCCGCCGTCGCCGCCAACCTGGCCCGCTACGCCGAGCAGGACGTCAAGGGCCAGCTCGCGCACTACGACACCGACGGCAACAAGCTCATCGAGTACGACTGGGGCGCCCTGACCGGCAACGACGCCGACGCCGTGTCGTTCCACTGGAAGCCCGGCAGGATGGACAGGGCCGAGTCGGCCTACCAGTACAGCGGCGCGCTGGCCGCGGCCCAGGCGTACGAGGCGATCGGCGACAGCGCCAAGGCCGGCGAGATGCGCACGCTCGCCACCCAGATCCAGAACGCCATCGTCGGCGTCCTGTGGAACCCGAACAGGCAGCTCTTCGAGCACCGGCTGAAGTCCACGAACGAGTGGGTGCCGTGGAAGGAGATCAACAACTACTACCCGTTCGCGGTCGGCGCGATCCCGGACACGGCGACGTACAAGCAGGCCCTGCGCCTGTTCGACGACCCGGCGCAGTATCCGATCTTCCCCTTCTACACCGCGAACCAGGCCGACAAGGCGGCCTCCGGCACCGGCAGCAACAACTTCTCCACGATCAACTCGACCGTGCAGTTCCGCCTGCTGTCGTCGGTGCTGCGCGGCTACCCCAACGAGTGGATCGACGCCACCTGGTACAAGAAGCTGCTCTACTGGAACGCCTGGGCGCAGTACGTCGGCGGCAACCCCCAGTGGCCCGACGCCAACGAGTTCTGGGCCGACTGGAACGGCTCCGCCATCACCTACCGCTCCTGGATCCACCACAACATCCTGGGCAGCGGCAACTGGACCGTCATCGAGGACGTCGCCGGGCTGCGGCCGCGCAACGACGCCAAGGTGGAGCTGTCGCCGATCGACATCGGCTGGACCCACTTCACGGTCAACAACCTGCGCTACCGCAACGCGAACCTGACCATCGTCTGGGACGACCCCGCCGACGGCGTGACCCGCTACCCGGGCGTGCCGCAGGGCTACTCCATCTACGTCAACGGCACCCGAGCCGCCACCGTGTCGGACCTGGTGCCGTTCACGTGGGACCCGGCGACCGGCGCGGTCACCACCGGCGGCACCGTCACGCACAACGTCGCCGTCCCCGGTCTGCAGGCGCCGAACCAGGTCGTCCACACCAGCCAGCGCATGATCGACCTGCTCGCCAAGGCCGGCGTCGACCTGACCGCCGACCTCGCCGACCTGGCCTCCGGCGCGAGCGCCACCGCCTCGACGACCGCGTCCGGCAGCTCCACCTCCGGGGCCGTGGACGGATTCCCCATCAACGAGCCGTTCTGGGGCGGCACCGCCTCGGGCCAGGACTGGTACGAGCTGAACTTCGGCACCGCACGCACCTTCGACGAGGTGCGGCTGTACTTCAAGGACAGCCGGCCGGCCAGCGGCACCTACCGGGCGCCGGTCTCGTACGACGTCCAATATCACGACGGCAGCACCTGGGTCAGCGCGACCTCGCAGGTCAAGACACCGGCCACGCCGCGGGGCAACTACAACGTGGTGCGGTTCGGCGCCGTCAGCGCGCAGCGGATGCGGGTGCTGTTCACCGCCGCGCCGGGGGCTCGGACCGGGCTCACCGAGATCAAGGTGCACAACCGGGGCGGCGGCGTCCAGCCGTCCACCAACCACGCCCCGTCGGCCGTGCCCAGCGCGTCGTACACGTCGTCGTGGGAGAGCGTCGCCGCCGTCAACGACGGCATCGATCCGCCCTCCTCCAACGACACCGTCAACCCGCGCTGGGGCTGCTGGCCCGAGACCGGCCAGCAGTGGGTGGACCTCACCTGGCCGTCCGCCCGCACGCTGAACCGGGCCGAGGTGTACTTCTTCGACGACGACCAGGGCATCGACATGCCGGCGTCGTGGAAGCTGCAGTACTGGAACGGCAGCGCGTACGCGGACGTGCCGGGCGCGTCGGCGTACACGCTGGCGAAGAACGCCTACAACACCGTCACCTTCACCGCCACCGGCACCACCCGCCTGCGCGTGCTGCTGACCGGCAACGGGACGAGCTCCGTGGGCCTCCTGGAGGTCAAGGCCTACGGGAGCTGAGAGCGCGGGGGCGCGTCCAGGCCCGCGGCCGCGCCCCCGCTTTCACACCCGCGCCCCTCGCCGCGCCTGCCGTCCGCCCTTGACGCCACCCTGGCACGGGCGCACCATCTCCAGCATCGGAGTAGTGGCTTCCTTACTTTTGGTGACGGAGCGTGCCGTCATGGGGCAAGCTGCTGTCACACTCCCGGCCGGATGGGTGGCGATCACGATGGCAGGCAAGTGGCAGGCGGGCAATCTCCCACCCGAGCTGACCAGCCTGGTCGGCCGCCGCGCCGAGCTCGGCCAGGTGCTTACGGCCTGCCGGCGATCCCGCCTGGTGACGCTGACCGGCGTCGGAGGCGTCGGAAAGTCACGCGTGGCGCTGCGCGCGGCGGCCGAGCTGCGGGCCGAGTTCGGCGGCGGCGCCTGGCTGGTCGACCTGTCCACGCTGCGCGACGACGGTCTCGTGCCGCACGCGGTCGCCGGAGCGCTGCGGCTGTCCGACCAGACCGCGCGCCCCATGCCCGAGGTGCTGACCGAGCACCTGTCGGGGCGTGAGCTGCTGATCGTCCTCGACGGCTGCGAACACCTCGCGGGCCCCTGCGGCAAGGTCGTGGCCGCGCTGCTCGACGCCGTACCGGGGCTGCGCGTCCTCGCCACCAGCCGCCGCCCGCTGGAGGTGGCGGGCGAGACGCTGGTCGTGATCGAGCCGCTGGCGGTCCCGCCCGCCGATGCGACGGCGCTCGCGGGCGACGCGGTGACGCTGCTCGCCGAGCGGGCCGCCGAGACCGTTCCCGGCTTCGACCTGGGCAAGGAGAGCGAGGAGTCCGTCGTACGGCTGTGCCGCAGGCTCGAAGGCATCCCGCTCGCGATCGAGCTGGCCGCCGCCCGGCTGCGCACCCTGCCCCTCGGCTACCTCGCCGACCGGCTCGACGACCGTTTCGCCGTGCTCGGCGCCGGCCCCGCCCCTGATCCTGCCGCCCCTGACGAGCCGCCGTGGCACCAGGCGCTGCGCACCGCCGTCGGATGGAGCCACGAGCTGTGCGAGCCCGCGGAGCGGCTGCTGTGGGCGCGGCTGTCGGTGTTCGCGGGTGACTTCGACGCCGAGGCCGCCCGCCAGGTCTGCGCCGACGAGCGGTTGCCGGAGAGCGACGTCGGGCTGCTGCTCGACGCCCTGGCCGAGGACTCCGTGCTGACCTGGCTGCCGACCGGCGCGGGCGAGCGTTACCGCATGCTCGACACGCTGCGCGAGTACGGCGCCCGCCGGCTGCGCGACCTCGGCGAGGAGGAGCGCTTCAGGCAGTGCCACCGCGAGCACTACCTGGCGCTGTCCATCAAGGGCGCCGCCGGCTGGCTCGGGCCCGGTCAGCTCTCCTGGTACGACCGCATGGTGGGCGAGCACGACAACCTCCGCGCCGCCCTTGACGTCGCCCTGTCCGCCGGCGACGGCCGTCCCGCTCTGGAGCTGGCCGGCGTCCTGGCGTTCTTCTGGTACGGCTGCGGCCACGCCAAGGAGGGCCGCCACCACCTGCGCCAGGCCCTCGCTCAGGCCCGCCGCCCCGAACCCGCCCTCATCCAGGCGTTGTGGGCCGACGGCCTCCTGGCCGCCTCGCAGGGCGACGCGCGGAGCGCGGAAGAACGAGCCACGCAGATCGCCATGGTCGCCGGCGACCTGCACGCCACCACCCCTCCGGCCTCCGGCGACGTGCCCGTGGCTCCCGATGAGGAGCCCGCGGCCCATGGTGAGCTCTCCGCGGTGCACAGGCGTGCCGCTCCGGCCTCCGCCGGCGGGTTCGCCGCCCATGAGCGGGCCGGGCACGTCGAGATCTACGCCGCCGTCTGCGCCAGGTCGCTCCGGTCGGCGGTCGGGGTCATCCGCGGTGACCTCGCTCAGGTCCTGGCCGAGTCGGAGCCCGCCTACCGGGACCGGTGGAACGACGAGCCGCCCACCATCGCCGGCCTCCTGGCGCTGCTCTGCCGGGCGCACGCGCTGACCGTGGCCGGGCGGCTCGACGAGGCCGTCACCGTCCTCGACGACCTGCGCGGCCTGTGCGACGGGCGCGGCGAGCAGCTCATGCGCTCCCACGGCGACTTCCTGCGCGGGCAGGCCGAGCTGAGCGGCGGACGGCTGGCCGCCGCCGTCCGCTACGGCCAGGCCGCGTTACGGACCAAGCGGCGGCTGCACGACACGTTCGGCATCGGGCTGACCGTCGACCTGCTGGCGCTGGCCGCCGGCGCGGCCGGTCACTCCCTGCGCGCGGCCCGGCTGCTCGGGCTGGCCCAGCGGGTGTGGAGCAACCACGGGCAGGCGCAGGCCAGTGTGCCCGAATGGGTGGCGGCAAGGAGGGCGTGCGAGGCGCAGGCCAGGGCCGTCCTCGGCGACAACGCCTACGCGGCGGCGTACCGGACCGGCTATGACAGCGACGTCGACGCGGGCATCGCCTACGCACTCGAACCGGAGGGCGAGGGCCTTTCCAACAGCGGCCCCCACCCATGACCACAGGTCTCAGCGCTGGTGGGTCGGACGGATGATCAGCTCGTTGACGTCCACGCCGGGCGGCTGGCCGATGGCGTACGCGATGGCGCCCGCGACCGAGTCCGGTGAGATGGTGTGCGCCCGGTACGTGCGCATCTTCTCCCGCGCGCCCGGGTCGGTGATGGAGTCGGCCAGCTCGGACTCCACGACGCCGGGGGAGATCGTGGTGACGCGGATGGCGGGGTCCAGCTCCAGGCGCAGGCCCTCGGTGATGGCGCGGGCGGCGTACTTGGTCGCGCAGTAGACCGCGCCCGTCGGCACCACCTCGTACGCGCCGGTCGAGGCGATGGTGACGAAGTGGCCGGTGCCCTGCCGCTGGAAGTGGGGCAGCGCGGCGGCGATCCCGTGCAGCAGGCCGCGCACGTTCACGTCGATCATCCGGTCCCACTCGTCCACCAGCAGCGCATCCAGCCGGGACAGCGGCATCACGCCGGCGTTGTTGACGATCACGTCGAAGCGGCCGTACCGCTGGGCGACCTCGTCGGCGAAGGCGGCGACGTCCTGGCGGTCGGTGACGTCCAGCCGCCGCACGTCGGCCGTGCCGCCGTCCGCCTCGATGGCCTTCGCGACCTCGGCGAGCCGGTCCTCGCGGCGCGCGCCGAGCACCACGATGTGGCCGTCGGCGGCCAGGCGGCGCGCGGTGGCCTCGCCGATGCCGCTGCTCGCGCCGGTGATGAGAACGATCTTGCTCATGCTTCCTCCTTGGTGCCGGCCGGGTAGTCGGCCGGGTAGTCGGCGCTGAGCGTCAGCTCGCGCCAGGCGTCGAAGCCGGCCTTGAGCGTGGTGAGCCGGGCGGTGGCGACGTCGTAGGCGGCCTTGCCGAGCAGCAGCCGCAGCGGCGGCTCAGGCGACTCGACCGCCGTGATGATCGCCGCGGCGGCCCTGCCGGGGTCGCCTGGCTGGTGGCCGTAGGTGGCCAGGGTGGACGCGCGCCGGGCGCCGGCCGTCTCGTCGTAGTCGGCGATGCGGGTCTCGGACTGCCGCATCGAGGGCCCCGACCAGTTCGTACGGAACGCGCCCGGCTCCACGATCGTGACCTTGATGCCCAGCGGCCCCACCTCGGCCGCGAGCGACTCCGACAGCCCCTCCACGGCGAACTTGGTGGCGTGGTAGTAGCCGGTCGCTCCGAACGCGGCCAGCCCGCCCAGCGACGAGATGTTCACGACGTGGCCGTCTCGGCGGGCGCGCATGCCGGGCAGCACGGCCTTGGTGACGTCCACCAGGCCGTGCACGTTCGTCTCGAACAATGCCCTGACCTGGTCGTCCTCGCCTTCCTCCAGGGCGGCGAGGTAGCCGTACCCGGCGTTGTTGACCAGCACGTCGATGCCGCCGAACTCGGCCTCCGCCGCCTTCACCGCCCGCTCGACCTGGTGCCGGTCGGTGACGTCGAGGGGCAGGGCGAGGGCGCGGCCCGGGTGCGCGGCCACCAGATCGGCCACCTGCTCGGGCGAGCGGGCGGTGACGACGGCCCGGTGACCGCGGTCGAGCACGGCGGCGGCGAGCGACCGGCCGAGGCCGGTCGAACAGCCGGTGATGAACCAGACAGGGGTGTGATCGTTGCTCATGACAGGTGAGAACTCCGATGGTGTGTGGTGTCCCGGCGGGCGTGCGTCATCGCATCGCGGGCATGCCGGGATGGCGCGACGGCGGTCGCGCCGACGCGTACGTGGATCAGACGGTCAGGCGGTGAGGCTGCCCAGCAGCGAGAGGCGTTCCTCCGACGGGCTGCCAGGATCGGCCTGGTAGACGACGAGCTGCTGGCCGGGCGCGCTGTTCACGGTCAGCGACTCGTAGTGCAGGATCAGCTCGCCGACCAGCGGATGGCGGAAGCGTTTGGTCTCGTGGGTCTTCTGGCGGATGTCGTGGCGGGCCCACAGCTCGCGGAACGCGGCGCTCTTCAGCGACAGCTCACCGACCAGCTCGACCAGCTCAGGGTCGTCGTAGTCGGTGCCGATGGACGAGCGCAGCCCGCCCACGGTGTTGGCCGCGACCCTGTCCCAGTCGGGGTAGAACGTGCGCGCGTCGGGGTCGAGGAACACCAGCCGCATCAGGTCGTCGCTGTAGGCATGCCCGGCGAACAGCGCCTCGCCGAGCGTGTTGGCGGCCAGCACGGTCATGCGGCGCCCCAGCACCACGGCGGGCGTGCGCGGCCAGGCCGCCATCATGCGCAGCAGGGCGTCGCTCACCCGCTCGGGGCCCTGCGACGATCGGCGGCTCTCGATGGCGGGGTGGGCCAGCCGGTGCAGGTGGGCCGCAGCGTCGTCCTCCAGCTCCAGCGCCCTGGCCAGGGCGTCCACCACCTGAGCGGACGGGTGCCGCTCGCGGCCCTGTTCGAGGCGGATGTAGTAGTCGGTGCTGACCCCGGCCAGCCGCGCCACCTCCTCGCGGCGCAGCCCCGCCACCCGCCGGCGCGCGCCGACCGGCATACCGAGGTCTTCGGGCTGGAGCAGCTCGCGGCGGGCCCGCAGGAACTGCCCGAGCAGGTTCTCCGTGTCCATGTCCTCCAGGCTAGACCAGGAACCCGCTGTTCAGGGGCCCTGAGGGTGGGCGCGAAACTCCCACCCTCAAGAGCCTCCTCAGCTGCGGCAAGGGGTTGCAACCGGTTCTCTAGGGGCAGGGCGGGGTGTAGGGGCGGCCGGGAAGGTGGCGGGCCCATTCCTCGCGGGTGATCGACGTGCCGGCCGACTCGCAGACCCGGGCGCTCGCCTGCTCGGCGTTCAGCCCCCAGAGCTGCACGGCGCTGCCCGACGTGCCGGCCAGCACGGTGCCGTCGGGCCCCGGCACGGCGTCCAGCACCGGGCGCTGCCCCGCGAACACCGCCCACGGCGCGGGGCCGGCCGGATCGACGACGTCCCACACGCGCACGGTCCTGTCGTCGGAGGCCGTGACGAGCCTGCGGTCGTCGGCGGCGAACGCCACCGCCGCCACGTCGCCGTCGTGGCCGGTCAGCTCCGCCAGGCGGCGGGGGGAGGCGGGGTCGGAGACGTCCCAGAGCCGGGCCGTGCCGTCGGACGACGCCGTGGCCAGCGTCTCGCCGTCGTGGCTGAACCGCAGGCCGAGCACCTCGCCGGCGTGCGCGGTGAACGTGGCCGCCGCTTCGGGGCGGGCCGGCTTGGAGACGTCCCAGAGCCGTACGGACGAGGTGCCGGAGCCGGTCGCCACCAGCTTGCCGTCGGGGCGGAACGCGGCGGCCCGCAGCCGGGCGTCGGCGGGGCCGAGGTAGGCGAGGCGCACGGGCGCGGCCGGCGTGGCGACGTTCCACAGCGCGGCCCTGCCGTCGGCGGCGGTGGTCAGCACCGTACGCTCGTCGGCGCCGTACGCGGCCGAGCGGATGCCGCCGGTGATCGTGCCGAGCAGCTTGGGCGCGGCGGGCGAGGAGACGTCCCAGAGGCGGGCGGTGCCGTCGCGCGAGGCGGTGACCAGACGGCTGTCGTCGGGGCTGAACGCGGCCGTCAGCACCGGCTCGGTGTGGCCGGACAGCGTGGACTGCGGGGTGACGGCGGCCGGGTCGGAGACGTTCCACAACATGACGGTCTCGTCGTCGGAGGCGGTGGCCAGCGTGGTGCCGCCCTTGGAGATCGCCACGGCGTTCACCTCGCCGGTGTGCCGGGCGAGCCTGGCGCGGGGGGCGAGGCGGGCGGCGTCGGAGACGTTCCAGAGGCGGGCGACCCCGTCGGCCGAGGACGTCGCCAGCCGCCCGCCGTCGGGGCTGAACGCCACGCCCGTCACCGCGTCGGGGGCGCCCGCCAGGGTCGCCGCGAGCTCGGGTGCGGCCGGGTCCGCCACGCTCCACAGCCGGACGTCGGCGTCGTTCGACGCGGCGGCCAGCAGAGTGCCGTCGGGGGTGAACGCGACGTCGTGCACCGCCGCGCCGCTGCCCTTCGCGGTGCCGGACAGCTTCCCGGCGGCGACGTCCCACAGCTCGACCGTGCCGTCCGCCGTGCCCGCCGCCAGGTTCTGGCCGTCGGGGGAGAAGGCGACGCCGCGCACGCCGTCGTGCTGCGAGGTCAGCGTCGCGAGCGTGGCAGGCGTGGCGGGGGTGCGTACGTCGAGGATGGTGATCGTGCCACCGGCCGTCGCCAGCGCGGCCAGGCGGCCGTCGGGGCTGAAGACCGTCTCGGTGAAGTCGGCGTCCTGCCGGACCACCGACAGCGCCTTGGGCTGCTCCGTGTCGGCCGTGCTCCACAGCCGCGTCGTGCCGTCGGGCGAGGCGGTGGCGAGGACGTCGCCCTCCGGCGTGAACGCCACCGAGCCGACCGGCTCCTTGTGGCCCTTGAGCGTGGCCAGCGGCAGTGGGCGCGCGGTGTCGGAGACGTCCCACAGCCTGGCCGTGCCGTCGGCCGACCCCGTGGCCAGCACCTTCCCGTCGGCGGTGAACGCGACCGCGCGCACCCCGTCCGTGTGCCCCTCCACCACGCCCAGCGGCCTGGGCCGCAGCGGGTCGGCGACGTTCCACAACCGGGCGGTGGCGTCGCCCGACGCCGTCACGGCCACCCGGCCGTCGGGACGGTAGGCCACCCGCTCGACGGGCGCGGTGTGGCCGATCAGCCGCGCGCCGATCGGGCGCGAGAGCGAGCCGAGCAGCGCGCCGCGCGCCTCGGGCGTGGGGGACAGGCGGTAGGCCGCCAGCGCGAGCTGGGCGCCGAGCGAGGTGTCGCCCGTGCCGCTCGCCGCCGCCGCGACCTCCCGCGACAGCGCCTCGTCGCGCACCCTGGACGCCTCGGCCGCCCGCGCGTCGGCCCTGCCGCCCTGCACCACCGCGACGACGCCGCCCGCCGCCCCTGCCAGCACGAGCGCGCTGAGCACGGCGATGGCGCCCCGCGCCACCAGCTTCTTGCGCTCCTGCCGCCGCCGCGACGCGACGAGGAACTCCCCCTCCTCCGCACTCACCTCTCCCGATGCCGGCCCACCCGCCGCGACCCCCCGCGCGACCTTTCGAGCCGCCTTCCCCGGCTCCCGCCGGGTGCGGCCGACGACGGTCTCCGCGGTGGTGAGGCGGTCGTCGGTGTAGAGGTGGGAGGGGTTCCTGCCGTCCTCGCGCCACAGGGCGGCGTCCTCGGCCAGCCGGGCGCGGACGAGCAGACTCGCCCGCCGCGACTCCGCCCAGCTCGCCAGCCGGGGCCAGCCCCGCACCAGCGCCTCGTGCACCAGCCGCGCCTCGTCGCGCTCGACGACGACCAGCCGCGCCCTGGCCAGCTCGGCCAGCACCTGGCCCGGCACCGACTCCGGCCCCTGGCTCAGCTCGGCCACCGGCACCCGGCACGGCACCGCGCCCGCCCGCTCGTCCACCCGCACCAGCCGCTCCAGCAGCGCCCGCGCCACCGGCTCCGACTCGGTGCCGAGCCGCCGCAGCGTCTCCTCGCCGCTCATCGCGATCGCCCGCGCGACCCCGCCGGCCGCGCGGTAGCCCTCCATGGTGAGCACCCCGCCGGTACGCCGCCGCCACGTCGCCAGCAACGCGTGCGACAGCCGCGGCAACTGGTCGTCGGAGACCCCGCGCAGGTCCTCCAGGATCAGCTCGGTCAGCCCCGGCTCGACGGCGAGCCCGGCCCGCGCGGCCGGCTCCTCGACGGCCCTGCGCACCCCGGCGGGCGACATCAGCGGCACGATCTCCGGCCGCCGCATCGACCCGAGCAGCCCCGGGTAGGCCGCGCAGCGCGCGAAGAAGTCACCGCGTACGGCGATCACCACCGCAGCCGACCCCGACAGCTCGGCCAGCGCCGCCACGAACCGCCGCCGCGCCGTCTCGTCCCCGCAGGCGGTGAACACCTCCTCGAACTGGTCCACCACCACCAGCGTCGGCCCGGGCAGCCCGCGCCGGGCCGCGCCGGGGTCGGACTCGATGATCGCCCGCAGGCGTACGGGATCGGCCCCGCCGAGCGCGGCCAGCTCACGGGCCAGCGCCGCCGTCGGCTCTGAGCCGGGGGTCAGCACCACGCACCGGCCCACCTCGTCCTTGAGCGCGGGCAGCAGCCCGGCCCGCAGCAGCGACGTCTTCCCGCAGCCCGACGGCCCGGTGACGAGCAGCGGCCCGCCGGTCTCGAACGCCTGCCCCCCGAGCACCATCGGCGGCCGCGCCGCCCTGAGCGCCTGCCGGACCCGCGCGGCCAGCGACCGCGTCGCGTCCTCGCGCCCGGCGAACACCCCCGCCTGCTCCGGCCCGTACGCCACCAGCCCCCGGTAGGGGCTGTCGGGGTCGCCCGGCGCGCCCACCGGACGCTGCCGCACCCGGGGCGCCGCGTGGGCCGGGTTCGCGGCCAGCGGCGGCAGCTCACGCAGCTCGCCCGCCTCCCGCCGGGGGCGCGGGAACCCTGCGGCGGGCAGTGAGCGGGCCAGGCGGTGGTGGACGTGGTCGAGCGTGAACGCGGCCGGCCCCTCGGGGTCGCCCTCGTGCAGCAGCCGCAGCAGCCCGCCGCTGAGCGCGGTGTGCCGGACGCCGGGCAGCGCCCACGAGTTGGGATCGCGGCTCGACGAGGCCAGCACGTAGGCGCCGGGCCAGGCCAGCGGCTGATCCATCGCCTTGGCGGGCACCGGCCGCCCGCCGCCGCTGAAGCAGCAGTCGAGCACCACCACGGCCAGCTCGGCCCGCGACCCGGCGAGGATGCGCCGCACCAGCGCGTACGGCAGCGCCTGATAGCCCGCGGTGCCCTCGAAGAGGTCGACGGTCGCCCCGGTGGCGAGATAGAGCTCGTCACCGGGCCCGAACAGGGCATGCCCCACGAAGTGGAACATCAGCACATTCGTCGCCTCGCGCGCCGCCCGCTCCAGCGCCTCGCCCAGGTCGCCGGGCGTGGGCGGGTCGAGCAGCACGTCGAGCCGGTCGGGCGCCAGGCGCGCCCGCTCGACCAGGCAGCGGGCGACGTCGGTGAGGGTGGCGGCCACGGCGGGCGCCTGCGGCAGCCGGGACGCGGGCCGATGCGTGCCCGTGCCGGCCAGCAGCACCCGGGCCCCCGCGTCGGCCAGCAGCAACGGTGGACCGTTCCAACGGGAGTCGCGCACGAGCCGCGTCTTCTCGATCGTGGCTGCTGATTCGTCCTCGGTCATCCGGCGTTCCACCGCGCAAAGGCTCGTCGGGTTCGGCGTTCGTAGGATGCCAATGTACGCACGTCCGGGGCGGCCGTCGAGGGGCACGAACGGCCGCTCAGCCGCCGCTATCGCCGCATATTCGGGCAGATCATGGCGGCAATCGGGGTCACCAGTTGGCGGGCAGCCCAGGAGTCGTGGCGGGCAGCCGGCGGCCCTGCGGATGGATCACGTACGCGACGCCGCCGCTGCTCGAACTCCGCAGCCACACGTTCTCGAACGCGGCCCGCGGATAGACCCGCCGCACGGCCGCGTTGCTCGGCGAGGCCGGGTCGTTGGCGATCACGTCGCCGGTCTCCGTGAAGCCGACGACGACCATGAGGTGGCCGTCGGTGCCGTAGCCGGCGCCCGGCAGTTCCTCCTTGTTGAACGACTGCGAGGTGATCACCGGAACGCCGGCGCTGATCAGCAGCTCCAGCTCCGTCAGCGAGCGCAGCCGGGTGATGAACCCGTCGAGGCCGTAGCGGCCGGCGTAGGCGGTGTTGAACGGCCAGTTGCCGGTGCCCCTGTAGGCGTGGTCGTAGGTGAAGCGGGCGGCGTGGTCGACCTCGGGGTTCGGGTCGGAGTCCTTGACCCAGGCGGTGTCCTGCTCACTGGGCCAGGTGTCCCAGTAGCCCATGACCATCGTGGTCGAGGTCGGGCTGCACCACGCCTCGCCGCCGCCGTTCCACTCGGGGTAGTGGCCCTGGTGGATGTTCTGGGAGCGGCGCGGCACGGCCAGTTCCTCGCCCCACGCGCCGCCGCCTGGACTGACCGGCACGCTCGCGCGGAGCGGCACGTTGGAGCTCATCACGCCGGACGTCCGCACCCGCGGCGTCACGGAAGACCCCGGCCGCCGGTAGAGGGTCAGCCGGAGCTGGTAGGCGCTGAGCGGCTTGCCGGCCGCCGCGACCAGCGTGTCGACCGCCACCTTCCCGTCGGCGTCGGACTGGCCGGACACCGAGGTGCGCAGCACGTCGCCCTCCGCGTACGACCAGCGGCCCAGGGAGTACCACCGGGTCAGCCCCTCGGCGTTCCTGCCCCTCGCCTCGACCTGCAGCCAGCTTCCCGGTGGCACGTCGGCCGTCCACGACGCGATCAGCTCGGTGGCGGGGAAGCCGATGACCTGCTCGGGCCCGGTCCAGCGGGCGTACTCCCACGTCTTCGTGCCCAGCGCGTCGGTGTGGGAGACGGTGCCCACCGCCTCCCCGAACGCGAGCCCGCCCGCCGCCGTGGTGCCCTCGGCGGTGCCGGTGGTGAAGTCGGCCCGCTGGAACACCACGTCGGGCACCGTCGCGGCCGGTTTCGCCCCGGCCGGGGCGGCACAGGTCGTGACCAGGGCGAGAGTGGACAGGAACACGGTCAGCGCACGCATGGACCCACCTTGCTCTGAAGGCGCTCGGTGGGGCCGACAGTATGCGCAGCGGGTGTGCCGAGCATCGGCAGATCTACGTATCAGGCGAGAGTCTGGGTCAATTCGTTCCGGTCCGCGGTGCACACCAGGCGGCCGCGGGCGCCGTTCACGATCGGCATGTACGGCGGCACGTGCCCGCACTCGACCTCGGCCACGATCGGCACGCCGAGCCCGCCCAGCGCGTCCAGCACGGCCTCCTCCTGGCTCAGCGAGGGAAGGCCGGGCGCCGAGGTGCGGCCCACGATGACGGCGTTCGCGCCGGTGAAGAAGCCGGCCAGGCGCATGCCGTGCAGGTGGCGGCAGATCTCGCCCGCGTCGTGCTCGCACGCCTCGACGTAGACCAGCAGGCCCTCGTCACCGGCCGCCGCCGCGAAGGCGGGCACGTCGGCGTAGGGGGTGCCGGCGACGTCGGCGAGCGTCTCGATGCAGCCGCCGATCAGCCGGCCGGTCACCTCGAGGTCGCCGTCGCCGTCGAGCCGCCGCCACCGTCCTGGGGTGTCCAGCGTGAACGTGTCCACCTCGGGCGTCTCGACGTAGTCGTCGCGGCCGTGCGCGCGGTGGCGGCCGGGCGGGAGCTGGGTGAACGTCGTGCCAGGCGTCATCGTGACGATGTCGAGCCAGGTCAGCAGGCCCTCGGGGGCGCGGTAGGGGGTGTCCATCAGGTTGTTGCCGTGGACCGTGGCCACGCCGGTGAGAAGCGTCAGCGGGGTGATGATCGTGGACATGTCCGAATAGCCCACCACCCAGGTCGGCTCGGCGGCGCGCAGCGCGTCCCAGTCGAGCAGCGGCAGCAGGTCGATCGCGGTCTGGCCGCCCCACGGCGGCACCACGGCCCTGATCGTGGGGTCGGTGAGCAGGGTCATCAGCTCGCGGGCCCGGTCTTCCGCCGGGGCGCTGACGTGGCCTTGGTCGTACAGGCAGGAGCCCGTCACCACCTCGAACCCGCGCGACTCCACCGTGCGGATCGCCGCTTCGAGCCGGGCGCGCAGCACGTCGGGCACGCCGGAGGAGGGGGCGGTGACGGCGACGCGGTCGCCGGGACGCAGCGGGGCGGGGTAACGCGGATCCATGGCGGAGATCCTCGCACGATCGCCGCCCGGGTTCGTACCCCTTTTCGCGCATGATCCCCGGTGGGATCGTGACGAGACCTACGACAGGACGGGAGCGGCTCGATATGCGGAAATATGTGATCATGGGCGTGCAGGGCAGCGGAAAGGGCACCCAGAGCGCGATGCTCGCCGCCGACCTCGACCTCGTCCACATCAGCGTCGGTGACATCTTCCGCTGGCACGTCAAGCACCACACCAAGCTCGGCGCCCAGGTACGCCGCCTCGTCGCGGCGGGCGAGCTGGTCGGTGACGACCTGGTGGCGGACGTCGTCAAGGACCGCCTCGAACTCCACGACTGGAACTACGGCTTCATCGTGGACGGCTTCCCGCGCAACCGGCGGCAGGCCGAGTTCTTCCTGGAGAGCTACGACCTCGACGGCGTCATCCACCTCGACCTGCCCGACGACGAGGTGCGCAGGCGGGTGCTGGCCCGGCGGCTGTGCGCGCGGTGCGGCATGGACTACAACCTGATCGCCCACCGGCCCGAGGAGGAGGGGCGCTGCGACGTGTGCGGCGGCGAGCTGGTGACCAGGGCGGACGACACCCCCGATGCGCTCGCCAGGCGGCTCGCCGACTACCACGACAAGACGGGGCCGGTGCTTGAGCTGTTCCGCCGCAAGGAGTACGTGCTGACCATCGACGCCCGCGCCGACAAGCTCGCCGTCCAGCGGACCATCCGCACCCGCTTCAATCTGCCGCCCTACCAGGGCTGACCCCGTGAGGCAAAGAGTCGGTCACGGCGGCTCATCGTTGCGGTCGGACCGCCCCCGGGACCCGGCCGCCCCGGAGGAGGATCGCCACCGGGTCGAGACAGGCACGTCACGCGGGGGTACGACATGGGCAGGCCCGGGATCGCGGCGATCATCGCGCTCGCCGCGCTGGGCACCGCCGCCTGGGCGGCGACCATTCCACCCGCCGTCGAGACGCTTCCGGCGGCCGGCCCACCCGCCACCGAGACACTTTCCGCCGCCGGCCCACCCGCCATCCCGCGCTCTTCGCCCGGCGCGCCGCCGCTCACCGGCGGCCGGCCTCCCGCGGACCTCGGCGCGGACGCGGGTCTCGGGGCCGGCGCGGGGGCGTGGTTCGCGCCCGGCGGCGCCGCGCGCGGTCCAGGGTCCGGGCCGGCGCCGGGCAGCGCCGCCAAGAGCGCGATGGGGCCGTCCTGGCTCGTGGGGGCGCCGACGTACGGGCCGGAAGGGGACCCGGGCGGCCGGCGGGGCGGGCCGGAAGGGGAGCCGGGCGGCCGGCGGGGCGGGCCGGAAGGGGAGCCGGGCGGCCGGCGGGGCGGGCCGGCGGCGCCCAGGCCGAGCGGGACGGGGACGCCGCGCGTCCCCACGAACCTGCACGTCACCCAGGACCTCGCGCCTGACCCCGTGATCATCGGCGGCGAGGCGGTCTACCTCATGACCGTCACGAACGCCGGCGCGACGGACGCCGCCGACGTCATCGCCACCGCCGTGCTCGACCGCGACCTCACCCCCGGCCGCCTCCCGGACGGCTGCTCGCTCACCGGACGCACGGTCACCTGCGCCATGACGCTTCCTGCAGGGGAGAGCGTCGCGTTCGAGCTGCCGGTCAGCACCGATCCCGCCCTCCAGGACGGCACGAACCTGGTCAACCGCGCCCACGTCACCGCACCGGACGCGATCGCCGGCGAGGACGAGCTGACGACGCGCGCGCGGGCGGTCGCCGAGGTCGAGGTACGCCAGGAGGGCGCCCCGCGGGAGGTGGGCCACGGCGAGCGGATCCCGTACCGGCTGACGGTGACCAACCACGGCCCCTCACGGGCCGCGAACGTCTCCCTGCACAACCCGGCCGACGGCGACCGCGCGACGATCGCCGAGCGCCCGGCCGAGTGTCCGCCCAGCGGCTCCGCGTCCACCTGCCCGCTCGGCCCGCTCTCGCCGGGGGAGAGCAGGACGTACGCGTTCAGCCTGACCCCGCACGTGGCGGGCCCGCTGACGATCTGCGCGTCCGTCACGACGGGCGGCGGCGAGGAGAACACCGAGGACAACCACGCCTGCGCCGACACGGTCGTGACGGCGGCGGAACCGGCCCAGGCGAGCGTCGAGGAGCCGGAGGAGACCCCCGAGCCCACCCCCAGCGCCTCCCCGGACAAGGAGCGCAAGAACACCGGGCACGAGCCGGGCGAGCCCCGCCGCGAGCGCGTCCCCGAGCCACCGGCCGCCGCCGGAGACGTGCCGCCGCCCGCGCACCACGGCGATGAGACCCTGCCGCTGACCGGCGCGTCGATGTGGATGCTCGGCCTCGGCGTGGCGGTGCTGCTCGCGATCGGCCTGCTCGTCCGCTTCTTCTCCCACCAGGACAGGCGAACCCCCTGACCTGCACCTGCCCGGCCTCAGTCCAGGACGTCGCGGGTCCACGACCCGAGCACGAGCAGGGTCTTGGTGCCCGTGACGTTCCCGGCCCTGCGCAGCCGGTCGATGACCTGCTGGAGGTGGCCGAGGTCGCGCACCCGTACGTGGATCAGCGCGTCCGGGTCGCCCGCGATCGTGAACACGGCCTGCACCTCGGGCACGTCGGTGGCGGTGCGGATGATCTCGGCGACCGGGGTGGTGCCGGGGTAGCGCAGCTCGGTGAAGGCCTCGATGCCCCAGCCGAGCTTGGCGTAGTCGATCTGCACGGCGAAACCGGTGATCACGCCCAGCTCCTTGAGCCGGTCCACCCGCCGCTTGACCGCCGCCACCGACAGCCCGATACGCTCGGCCATCTCGGAGAACGTCCTGCGCCCGTCCTCGCGCAGCAGTCGCAGCACCTGGTGATCGATGTCGTCCACGTCAGGCACGGAGTACGCCCCCTTCATGCGCAAAGAACGCCGGCTGGCACGTCCATGAACTCATATTGTTTGCGTCTTCGGCCCGGTTTCTCGTCTAATACTTGCGCATATCATGCCCTGGTTGCTGTGCTGAGAAGCACGGCGCCCACGAGGCGAGCACGTAAGAAAGCCAGGAGGTTCGCATGAGCGTGAGCGAGACTCCCGCCCCCGTGTCGCTCGACGACAAGTACGCGGCGCAGGACGGCCGTGTGCTCATCTCGGGCATCCAGGCCCTGGTCCGCTTGACGCTGGAGCAGCGCCGCCTGGACGACGAGCGCGGGCTGGACACCCGGGCGTTCGTCAGCGGCTACCCGGGTTCGCCGCTGGCGGGCGTGGACCTGGAGATGGGCAGGGCGGCGACGTTCCTGGAGCCCGCCGGCGTGGTGGTCAAACCCGGGCTGAACGAGGAGCTGGCGGCCACGGCGGTGGCCGGCACGCAGCTGCTCGACCAGGTGCCGGGCCGCCGCCACGAGGGCGTGACGGGCTTCTGGTACGGCAAGAACCCCGGCCTCGACCGGGCCGCCGACGCCCTCAGGCACGCCAACGTGGCGGGCACGGCCCCGCTGGGCGGCGCGGTGGCCTGGATCGGCGACGACCCCGGCTGCAAGTCGTCCACGCTGCCCAGCTCGTGCGAGCCGATGTGCCAGAGCCTGTCGATGCCGCTGCTGGCGCCGGGCTCGGTGGCCGAGATCATCGAGTTCGGGCTGCACGCGGTGGCCATGTCGCGGGCGACGGGCCTGTGGGTCGGCCTGAAGATCGTCGCCGACATCGCCGACGCCTCCGCCACCGTCGACCTCGGTCCGCTGCGCGCCGGCATCCCCGAGCCGGGGCGCGCCTCCCGGGGGCCCGCGCCCATCCTGCTCGGCCCCGCCGCGCTCGACGCCGAGCACGACATGCTCACCCGCCGCCTCGACCTGGCCCGCGCCTACGCCCGCGAGCACGGGCTCAACCGGGTGACGGCCGGCGCCGGCAACACCACCCTGGGGGTGCTCGCGTCCGGCGCCACGTACGCGGTGGTCGAACGCGCCCTCGCCGACCTCGGCATCGACGAGGCCGCGATGGACGCGCACGGCCTGCGGCTGATCAGGATCGCGATGCCGTTCCCGCTCGACCCCGCCGAGCTGGCCGAGCTGACCTCGGGCCTCGGCCGGGTGCTGGTGGTCGAGGACAAGGTGCCGTTCCTGGAGGGCCACCTCAAGCAGGCCCTGTACGGCGGCGCGCACGTTCCCGAGATCGCCGGCCGCGACCTGCTCACCGCCAGGGGCACGCTGGGCGCCGACGACGTGGCCAAGGCGATCGCCACCTGCCTCGGCATCGAGCCGCCGCGCCGCGAGCGCCGCCGTGGGCTGCTGCCGGTGGTGGCGGCGCGCACGCCGTACTTCTGCTCGGGCTGCCCGCACAACACCTCCACCCGCACCGCCGACGGCACGCTGGTCGGCGTGGGCATCGGCTGCCACGCGATGATCGCGCTCGACGGTCACGGGCGCGGCACCCAGGTCGGCATCACGCAGATGGGCGGTGAGGGCGCGCAGTGGATCGGGCTGTCGCCGTTCACCGACGACCGGCACTTCGTGCAGAACCTCGGCGACGGCACCTACCACCACTCCGGGTCGCTGGCCATCAGGGCGGCGGTCGCGGCGGGGGTGCCGATGACGTACAAGCTGCTCTACAACGACGCGGTCGCCATGACCGGCGGGCAGCGGCCCGAGGGGCGGCTGGACGTGCCCGCGCTGACGCGGGAGCTGGCCCTTGAGGGTGTGCGGCGGGTGGTGATCACCACGCCGGAGCCCGAGACATACCGGGGGGTGCAGCTCGCGCCGATCGCCTCCGTACGGCACCGCGACGACCTGCCCGAGGTCGAGAAGGAACTGGCCGCGATCGGCGGGGTGACCGTGCTCATCCACGACGACCGCTGCGCCGCCGAGGAACGACGGCTGCGCAAGCGCGGCAAGCTACCCACGCCCGCCCAGAAGGTGCACATCAACGAGCGGGTCTGCGAGGGCTGCGGCGACTGCGGCGACGTCTCCACGTGCCTGTCCGTGCAGCCGGTCGAGACCGAGTACGGCCGCAAGACCCGCATCCACCAGGCGTCCTGCAACACCGACCTGAGCTGCCTCAAGGGCGACTGCCCTTCGTTCCTGCTGGTCGAGCCGGGCACCAAGGAGCCGAGGAAGGCGCCCGCGCCGCCCGTCACCCCGCCAGAGCCGGTCACCTCCCACGGCGACGAGACGCTCATCAGGATGCCCGGCATCGGCGGCACCGGCGTGGTCACCGTCTCGCAGATCCTGCAGATGGCCGCCCACCTCGACGGGCTGCACGCCACCGGCCTTGAGCAGACCGGGCTCGCGCAGAAGGGCGGGCCCGTGGTCAGCGACGTGCGCATCGGCAAGCGGCCGCCGGCCGGGCACGTCCGCGCCTCACGGGGCAGCGCCGACGTGCTCATCGGGTTCGACGTGCTGGGGGCGGCGGCCGACGCCACGCTGTCCGTGGCGGCGCCCGGGCGTACCGTCGCCGTGCTGAACACCTCCGTCGTACCCACCGCCGCCATGGTGACCGGCCGCGTCCCCGTCCCCGGCCACGCCGACGCGGTCGCCCGCGTCGCCTCCGCCACCCGCGCCCAGCACTGCGTGGACGCGCACGCGCTGTCGGAGGAGCTGTTCGGCGACCACATGCCGGCCAACCTGCTGCTGCTCGGCGCCGCGTACCAGCACGGCTGCCTGCCCGTCGGCGCCGAAGCGATCGAGCGGGCCATCACGCTCAACCGGGCCTCCGTCGAGCAGAACCTGGCCGCGTTCCGGTGGGGGCGGGCCGTCGCGCACGACCCCGACGCCGTACGCGGGGCCGTGCTGCCCGCGCCTCCCGAGCCGCCGACGTTCGAGGAGGTCGTGGCCGACCGCGTCGCCGACCTCACCGGCTACCAGAACGCCACCTACGCCCGTACGTACGCCGACGACGTCCGCAGCGTCGCCGCCCACGCTCTGGAGCGGGCCGGTGAGGAGGCCGGCGCCGCCATCGCCCTCGCCTACGCGCGCGGCCTGCACAAGCTGATGGCCTACAAGGACGAGTACGAGGTCGCCCGCCTCCATCTCGACCCGGCCGAGCAGGCGCGGCGCGAGCGCGAGTTCGGCACCGGCGCGAAGGTGTCGGTGCTCCTCCACCCGCCCGTCCTCCGCGCGATGGGCATGAAGCGCAAGATCAAGGTGGGGCGCTCCGCCGGGGTGCTCTTCCGCGGCCTGCGCGCCGCCAAGGTGCTGCGGGGGACCGCGTTCGACGTGTTCGGCAAGGCCGAGGTGCGGCGGGTGGAGCGGGCGCTGATCGACGAGTACCGCGGCCTCGTCCGCACCGCGCTCGACCGCCTCACCCCGGACAACGCCGCCGTCGTCGAGGAGCTGGCGGGCCTGCCCGACCTGATCCGCGGGTACGAGGACATCAAGCTCGCCCGGGTCGCCGAGTTCCGCGAACGCGCGCAGAAAGCGTTGGAGAACCTCTGAATCCTCAGGAGTCATCGTGACCGTCGAACGCCTGCTGCCGGACCAGGACGCCAGAGACCTCATCGAGCTGACCCGCGACATCGCCGACAAGGAGCTGGCCCGCCGGGTCGACGAGCACGAACGCTCCGAGACCTACCCCGAGGGCCTGTTCGCCACCTTGGGCGCGGCCGGGCTGCTCGGCCTGCCCTACCCGGAGGAGTACGGCGGGGGCGGGCAGCCGTACGAGGTGTATCTGCAGGTCATCGAGGAGCTGGCGATGCGCTGGGCGGCCGTCGCCGTCGCCACCAGCGTGCACACGCTGGCCTGCTACACCGTCTCCACCCACGGCACCCCCGAGCAGCGCGATCGGTGGCTGCCCCGCATGCTGGCGGGCGAGCTCGTCGGCGGCTACAGCCTGTCCGAGCCGCAGGCCGGCTCCGACGCCGGGGCGCTGACCTGCCGCGCCGAACGCGTCGCCGACGGCTACCGCATCACCGGCAACAAGGCGTGGATCACGCACGGGGGCATCGCCGACTTCTACGCCCTCTTCGCCCGTACCGGGTCCGGCTCGCGCGGCGTCTCCTGCTTCCTCGCCCCCGGCGCCGCCGACGGCCTCACCTTCGGCCGCCCGGAGGAGAAAATGGGGCTGCACGCCGTACCGACGACCAGCGCCCACTGGGACGGGGTGCTCGTGGACGCCGACCGCCTCATCGGCGAGGAGGGCCAGGGCCTCCAGATCGCCTTCAGCGCCCTCGACTCCGGCCGCCTGGGCATCGCCGCCTGCGCCACGGGCCTCGCCCAGGCCGCCCTGGACGAGGCGGTGGCGTACGCCAAGGAACGCCAGACCTTCGGCAAACGCATCATCGACCACCAGGGCCTCGGCTTCCTGCTGGCCGACATGGCCGCCGCCGTCGACACCGCCCGCGCCACGTACCTGGACGCCGCCCGCCGCCGCGACGCCGGCATGCCGTACAGCCGCCACGCCTCGATCGCCAAACTGGCCGCCACGGACGCCGCCATGAAGGTCACCACCGACGCCGTCCAGGTTTTCGGGGGGTACGGGTACACGCGGGAGTTCCGGGTGGAGAGATACATGCGCGAAGCGAAGATCATGCAGATCTTCGAAGGCACCAACCAGATCCAGAGATTGGTGATCAGCCGCTCGCTGGCCAAGTAGCATCTGACCTGAGAAAATCCCGCTTCCTTGTGCTGGGAGGCGGGGTTCTTGGTCATCGAACCCGGCGTGGCCGATCAGGCGTCTGTCAGCCGTCGCCGTTTGCCGTGCCGCAGCTGCTCACCCAGTAGTCTCAGCCACACTGCTCCTCCTGCTCCTTTGCAACCTCAGCAAGGGTGCCCTCCCAGTAGCTTGGTCCAAGCCGGAATGGACCTGAAGGCGATTGAGGACTTTCTCGCGTCGCTGGGGCTGAGGCTGCACCCGGACAAGACGAAGATCGTTGACCTCAGAGAGGGCCGGGAAGGACTCGACTTCCTCGGCTGCCACTTCCGCGCCCGTTTTTCTGGCCGGTCGTGGGTGAAGTACGGCACCGTCCGCTTTTACCTGCACCGCTGGCCGAGTCGGACGGCGATGAAGAGACTCGGGTCCAAGGTCCGGGAGCGGACCGACCGCCGCCGGTCGGGAACGGGACGTAACCTGCGAGCTGCTCAGACGGCGCAATGGACTGAGGAGTGGTTCAACGGGCACGGCCTGCGTCGCCTGCGGGGCACGATCCGCTATCCGAAGGCAGCGTAACCATTTCAAAAAGATCATCGATAAGCCGTATGCAGGAAAACCGAAGTACGGAATTGAAAGGGGATGGGGGGCCGGGCCTTCACGGCACCGCGCCGCTGACTACCCATGGAACCCATGGAGATCCGAATCGTGATGCCGTTCGACCCCGCCTTCCACGACCCGAACAGCGTCGCGGCCACCGAGCGATGCTGCAGTCAGCACGGCAAGGACTATTGCGACGAGCCGCCGGTCGCCAGCGTCTACTACCCACCGAACGGCAGAGTCTCGGCCTGCGCCAGAGCCCTGCACGGCATCATCGACGACGCGTTGAGCAAGTTGCCTCAATCGCGGTAGGTGGAGATAGCGTCACTGTTGCCCCACCCAAGCAGCGGCGTGCCTGCTTGCTCGGGCAGTCAGTGCTGGGTGGATTCAGCCGGCCATCCGTTCTTGTCAGGCGCCTTCGAGCGGCGGACAGTGTCCAGATGTGGCGCTATCAGATAATCTGATTTGATGAAGGTGATGACTGCCACCGAAGCGTCTCGCAGCTTCGCTACCGTTCTTGACGAGGCTGAGCGCGGGGAGACGATCGTGGTGACCCGTGGCGGTAAGCAGATAGCCGTGATCGGCCCCGCACCCACCGCTCCAGGGCGTATGGTCAAGGCGTTTCTGGCCAGAAACGTGGGGAGACTGGACCCGGACTTCGAGGCCGATGTCTCCGCGGCCCGAGAGGTGATCGACGACGAGATGAGAAGCACGTGGCCCGACGCCTGATCCTGGACACGGGCGTGCTCATTGCCGCTGAGCGCGGCAAGGTCTCCGTTGACGCCGTGATCGACGACGCCGATGACATGGCCATCGCGGCGATCACCGTGGCCGAACTGCTCGTCGGGGTGGAGATGGCCGATGCGGCTCGGCGACCTGATCGGCAGGCCTTCGTGGATGAGGTCCTCGCACTGATTCCCGTCGAGGAGTACACGACGGACGTCGCCAGAGTCCATGCTCGTCTTATGGCGCATGTACGACGCGAAGGTAAGTCGCGAGGAGCGTACGATCTGCTGATCGCTGCGACGGCCGCCGCCACTGCGAGAACCCTGATCACCATGGACGCCTCGGCCGCCTTCCACGATCTCCCAGGTGTTCGCGCTCAGGTGGTTCCTCGCTGAACAAGTCATGCAGGGCCACACCGTTACCGGACAGATGCGACCTGCGCGAACCCGGCGCTCCTGAGCTGGGTGGCGGGGTTCTTCGGGTTTATTCGACGATCTCGTTGAGGGCGTCCTCGTAGGACCTGGCGTCGGAATGGGTCATACTCTTGTCCGCCCGTACTACGCCGTTTCCTTTGGCGTACGTGTACTCAGCGAGCATGGGACTCTTGCCTAACGCCTGGATCGCCGGTGCGTACCCGCCCCCTCTTGACCGGTCCGTGTTCTTCCTCCAGTCAGTTCACCAGTTCCAGCAGCCGGTTTCTGTCCACTGCTTTCAGCCTCTCCGCCGAATTGGTTGGCGGTCGGTATCGGTGTTCTGGGATGGTGCGGGGATGGAGAGTGTGGTGCGGGATGTGGGTCAGTTGGTTGAAGCTGTCGAGCGGGGGGAGCGGGTCAAGTACCTCATGTTCTGGGGGCATCGGGCGCCGCGGGACGGTGGGGTGGGGGCTGGGTGTCTGTCGCAGTGGTGGCCGGCCCGGTTCGTGGTGGATGGCGTGTTCTATTCGTCGGCTGAGCATTTCATGATGGCTGCCAAGGCGCGGCTGTTCGGGGATGAGGAGATGGCGGCGGCGATTGTGGGGGCTTCGCATCCCAAGCAGGCCAAGGATCTGGGGCGGCGGGTGCGGGGGTTCCGTGAGGAGGTGTGGGAGGCGGCTCGGTTCGAGCTTGTGGTGCAGGGGAATCTGGCGAAGTTCGGGCAGAACTCCGAGTTGCGCGACTACCTCCTGAAGACGGGGGAGCGGGTGCTTGTGGAGACCAGTCCGGTTGATCGGGTTTGGGGGATTGGGCTGGCGGCTGATGATGAGCGGGCTGAGCGGCCCCAAGCTTGGCGGGGACTCAATGTGCTGGGGTTCGCTCTTATGGAGGTTCGGGAGGTTCTGCGGCGGATGTAGGCGATTGAGTACGTGGTACTCATGTCGTACGAAGCCGCCGCCCGTACGTTCGCGACGTGTCCACCTCAGTCTTACGAGCAACACTCGCCCTCATCATGACCGTCGCGGGCCTGGTCCTCGTCGGTTCCCCCGCCCGCGCGGCGGACACCCAGCCGCTGAACGTGCGGATCCTTCTCGTGAACTGCGTGGCCGCCTGCGATGAGCGGGGGCTGGAAGCCGCCGGCGAGAAGACGCCGGACTTCTACGGGAAGATCACGTTCGCCGGCTTCGCCACTCACACCACCCCCAGAGCACCCGACGACCAGGTGCAGGTCGCCCCGTTCTGGACACACTCCCAGCAGATCCCCACGACGGTGGTCGAGCAGGAGATCTCGGTGCAGATCTGGGACCACGACAGCACCTCCGGCGACGACCTGGCCGACACCTCGCCGGTCGCCGGGCAGGCCGACACGCGGTTCAAGGTCAACATGATCCACGGCACGGTCTCCGGCGACCTGAACGACAGCACGGGGTGCGTGGCCGGGAACGGAGAGCCGGGCGGCGGCGTCTTCGGGCCGGATCCGAAACCGTCGGCGCAGGTCTGCATCGAGGTCACGCCGACCTCGGTCACCGACTCGGACCGGGACGGGTTCACCGACTACGAGGAGTACCGCGGGCTCGACTTCGACGACGACGACGTCGTGGACCTGACCCTGCCGGACGTGGATCCGGACCGCCGCGACCTGTACGTCGAGATCGACTGGATGAAGGACAGGAAGCCGCAGCCCGGCGTGCTGGAGAGGGTCGAGGAGGTGTTCGACGTAGCTCCGGTGACCAACGAGCAGACCGGCGGGAAGGGCCTGGCGCTGCACCTGCTGGCGGACGAGGAGGTGCCGTTCGCCGAGTCGATCGACTTCAGCGACGACCGGCAGCCCGGCGCGTACGACGACTTCGACGACATCAAGTCGGGAGCCCCCGGCTCCTGCGGCCCCGGCGACGGCGGGCACTTCGGCACGAAGGCCGACCGGGCGAGCCCTGTATGCGGGGAGATCGTGCAGTTCAAGCGCCGCCACTTCCGGTACGGGCTCTTCGTCAACGGCCTGACCGGCAGCGGCACCACGTCGGGCCGGGCGGAGCTGCACGACCGGGGCGGCGACGACTTCGTGGTGTCCCTGGGCCGCTGGACGGACGACATGCTCAAGGCGGGCGGCGGCCGGGTCGCCGTCGAGCAGGGGACGTTGCTGCACGAGCTGGGTCACACCTTCGGCCTCGGCCACGGCGGCCGCTACACCAACGGCGTGGTCGACTCGATCAACTGCAAGCCCAACTACCAGAGCGTGATGAACTACGCCTGGCAGACGCAGAACCTCGACTCCGGCCGCCCCCTCGACTACCAGCGCTTCGGCAAGCAGACGCTGCTGGAGAACGACCTCGACGAGACGCAGGAGCCGGGGCTGGCGGGCGCGCGCGATCCGGTGATCCACGGCAAGGACGGCGTGGTGGCCAGGTCCGACCCGGACGAGAAGATCGACTGGGACGGCGACGGCACGTTCACGACCGGCGCAGTCGCCGACATCAACCACATTCCGGACTTCGAGGAGGGCTGCACCAGCGACGACGCCAGTGAGCGGCTGGTCAGCAACCCCGACTGGAGCCAGCTGGTCCACGGCTTCACCGGCAGCCCGTACTGGGCCGACGGCGACCACGGCCCCATCGTGCCCGAGCTGACCGGCGACGCCGTGCTCAAGGTGACGGCGGTCGACCTGACCGCGGGCATGACCGTCGACAAGGCGGAGGCCGCGGGTGGGGACACGGTGACCGCGACTGTGACGATCGGGAACAAGGGGGCGAGCGCGTCCTCCGACACGTCGGTGACGTTCACACCGCCGGTCGGCGACCCGGTCACCCGCCCGCTGGACGACCTGGCGCCGGAGCGTACGGCGACCGAGACGTTCACGTACGAGATCCCCTGTACGGCCGCCGACGGCAGCACGCTCACCAGCACCGCCGAGGTGACGGGCGAGAACGCCGACGGCCTGCCCGAGCCGGAGTCGACGCTGGCCGACAACAAGGCCACGGCCGTCACCACGGTCAGCGCGCCGGTCATGGCGGTGACCGCCACGACGACGGCGTCGGTGCGCGCGGGCGAGGCGATCACGTACACGATCGGGCATCGCAACACCGGCCACGCGCCCGCGACGGGGGCGGAGCTGACGTACGTGCTGCCCGCCGACGTCTCTTACAGCGAGGCGCTGGACGCGGGCGCGGGCCCGCGTCCCGGCGAGGTCACCAGGAACGACGACGGTACGACGACGCTCACCTGGCCGCTCGGCGCGGTCGCGCCGGGCGCGTCCGGGGAGATCACCTTCACCGCGCGGCCCGGCCTGCTGTTCGAGGCGGGCGCCACGGTGACGGGACGGGCGAGCCTCGCCTACGGCGGCGCCAACGACTGCACGTTCGGCCCCGCCACGGCCACCGCGCAGACGGCGATCACCGAGGCCGCGCCCGGCAGGCACCCGCTGCTGTCCACGCTGTGGGCGCTGCGCACCGACCTGCGTACGGACGAGGTGCGGGCCCGCGTCCAGGCCACCGACACCCGCTTCGACGGCAACGGCGACGGGGCGCTGTCGCAGAAGGAGACGTCGGACGCGCTGCTCCTGCCCCTGCTCCAGCCCAAGGAGCTGCGGGCCGAGCTGCTGGCCACCACGCTCAACCTGGCCACCCGCCAGATCAACGCCGGCACGCACGTCCACACGGCGACCATCACCAGGCTCAAGCTCAGGACCGTCGGCGACGCCGTGCGGCACGCGCGGCAGGTCCTGGCCGACCCGCCGGCCGTGGGCAACCTCGTCGCCTACACGGACGCGACGCTGGTGCTCGTCCAGATCAACTCCGGAGTGGCGGAACGGTACTAGCAAGCACGGATGGCGGCCGCACGAATGCGGCCGCCATCCTCAGGGAAAGGTCAGGAGCTCGGGCAGGTGTGGCGGTACTCCTCGATCGCCAGCCCGCTCGGCGGCGGGCAGAGGAACTGCTCGTAGCGGGTGTCGTCGTCGACGAACCGCTTCAGCCAGGCGACCATCGACTTGGCCATCGTGGTGTTGGTGGTCTGCGGGAAGAAGTGGCTGGCGTTGTTCAGCTCCAGGTACGCCTTCTCCGACGACGCCGGGATGCTCTCGTAGAACGGCTCCGAGTGGCTGCGTACGGGGGCGATGCTGTCGCTCTCACCACCGATGATCATCGTCGGGACACGTACGCCCGACCACGACTTCTGCGTGTTCCACGGCGCGATCGGCACCGCCGCCTGCAACGAGGACCGGCTGCTCGCCGCCTCCAGCGTGCCGCCGCCGCCCATCGAGTGGCCCGCCACGGCCAGCCGCGAGGAGTCGATACGGCTGCGTACGGTCAGCGAACTGTCCTCGACCAGGTAGTCGAGGGCGGCGAGGAGCTGGCGGCCCCGGCTGTCCGGCTGGTCGTAGAGGGTGTTCGTCTCGATGCCGATCACCACGAAGCCGTGTGAGGCGATGCGCGGGCCCAGCCACGACAGGCTGGACCAGCGGGCGGTGTAGCCGGGCGAGATGGCGATCGCGCCGAACGTGCCCTGGCTGGTGTCGAGCGGATAGTAGATCGTGCCGCCGCCGAAGCCGCTCACCAGCGACGAGACGCTGGTCTGCCCGGTCGAGAACGGGCCTCTGGAGGCTTCGAGCAAGGCGTCGGTCGGGGCGGGGCCGCGCTCGTACGGGCTCGCCGCCTGGGCGGGGGAGGCGGCCGCGAGGGCGCCGGCGATCAATGAGACGGTGAGGGCGAGTGTGGTGAACGTTCGCGCGCCGAATCGGGGGGCTAAGAGCTGCACGTCGTCATACTCCCTGCTCATCGGGGGTGCTTCGGGTGGTGACAGCTGTCTTTCGCCATTGTTCGGAGCGGAGGTCAACCGTGCATCGGTGAAATCACCGGTCCTGGGATCAGGACATGAGCCTTACCAGTTCGACGCGGGAGCGGACGCCGAGCCGGCTGAAGATGTTGCGCAGGTGGTGCTCGACCGTGCGCCGGCTGAGGAACAGCTGCTCGGCCACCTCCTTGTTGGTGGCGCCCTCGGCCACCATGCGGGCGATGCGCAGCTGCTGCGGGGTGAGCTGGCTCGTGGCCGCCGCCGGTACGGGGCCGACCGGTTCGCCCGATGCGCGCAGCTCCGTCCGCGCCTGCTCGGTCCACAGGCGGGCCCCGTACCGTTCGAACGTCTCCAGCGCCGCGTGCAGGTGCGTCCTGGCCGCGCCGGGGCGGCGGTCGCGGCGCAGCGCGCTGCCGTACAGCAGCCGCGTCCGCGCCGCCTCGAACTCGTGGCCGCCCTGCCCGTGCAGCTCCAGCGCCTCCCTGAACAGCTCGTCCGCCCCGCCTGGGCCCGCCAGCAGCGCCCGGCAGCGGGCGACGAGCGCCCGCAGGTCAGGGCTGCGGGTGCTGCCCACCCAGCCCTCCAGCACCTTCAGCGCCGCCTCGGCGCCCTCATGATCTCCGGTACGCGCGCACGCCTCGATCAGGTGCGGCGTCGCCATCACCCTGATCACCACATGCCGGCTGGTACGCCGCTCCGCCCGCAACCGCCCCGCCGCGTCCGCGGGCCGCCCTGCCGCCAGGTCGAGGCAGGCCAGCGCCCACGTGCCGATCGCACCGGCGATGCCCAGGTCGTGCGCGCCGGCCAGGCCGATGGCCGCGTCCGCGCGGATCCTGCACGTCTCCTGGTCGCCCTCCACGGCCGCCGTCATCGCCAGCCAGGCCAGGTGCTGGGCGGCCGTGTTGCGCTGGCCCGCCTCCCTGGCCAGGTGGAGGCCGCGCGCCGCGGTGTCGGCGACCGAGGTGTAGCGGCCCGACCATACCTCCGGGTAGATCGCGTACTCCAGGAGCTGCGGCACCGCCGAGGCCGCCCCGCGCGCGCCGGCCGCCTCCAGCGCGCGGGCCGACAGGCGGTGGGCGGTGGCGTCCTCGCCCAGCAGCATGCTCGCCACACCCGCCCAGGCCAGCACGGAGGGGTCGTCCACTGTGCCATTCACTGTGCCGACCAACGGGTCGGCCAGCTCCACCACCCGGCGCAGCGGGGCCGCCGCCTCCCGGTGCGCGCCGCTGAACGTCGCCGCCATCCCCTCCAGGTACTCGAACATCAGCTGCGCAGGCACCTGCTCGTCCGGGCGGCGCAGGGCGGCGGCCTGCCTGGCGATCGCGATGAACGCCCGGTTGTCGCCCGCCCGGTAGCTGGCGTCCGCCGCGCGTACCAGGGCCCTGACGCCCAGCATGCGGTGGCTCTCCAGCAGCCAGGTCGCGGCGCCCAGCAGCTCCTCCCTGGCGCTGCCCGTCTCGCCGCCGAGCAGCTCCAGGCTGCCGCGCAGCAGACGTACGTGGGCGCGCACCTCGTTCGGGGCCCTCGCCAGGTCGTGCAGGCGGGCCAGGAGGGCGCGGGCCACCTGCGGGCGGCCCGCGATCCAGGCGTGCCTGGCCGCCGCGGCCAGCCGTTCCGCCTTCTCGGGGCGGTGCCCGCCGGTCAGCTCTGCCGCCCGCTCCAGCGCCAGGTACGGCTCGGGGTGGCCGCCCGGCATGCGCTCCTTGAGCGCCGCCGTGGCCAGGTCGTCGGCCAGCCGGTCCGGGTCGGCGTCCATGGCCCATGCGCGGTGCCAGGCGCTCTTGAGCTCCGTGCCTGCTCCGGCGAGGAGGTGGTGGGCGCTGCGGCGGCTCAGGAGGGTGGCGCCGTGGTAGGCGACGCCGCGCAGAGCCGGGTCGTGGAAGGCGTACCGGTCGCCGGTGGCGTACAGGATGCCGGCCCGCTCGGCCGGCTCCAGGGCGGTGAGCGCGCAGGCGGGGCGGGCCGCCGCGATCAGGGTGGGCACGTCGATCTCGGGGTCGGCGGCGATCAGCACCAGCAGCCGCCGGGTCTCCTCCGGCAGCGCGGCCAGCCGGGTTGCGTGCTCCCGCCACAACCGGCCGTCCCTGGGCAGGGTCTCGGGCGGGGCGGCGACGCCGGCGAGCTGCTCGCGGCCGAGCGACCCGATCAGCTCGGTCAGCGCCAGCGGGTTGCCCCGGGCGACCTGGTCGAGCGCCGCCAGCAACTCCTCGCTGACCTCGCCGGGCGCGAGATCGTCGGCGAGTTCCCGTACGGCCGCCCGCTCCAGTCCGCCGAGCACCCGCACCGGCAGCCCGGCCGCCCAGCCCTCGTCCGCACGCGCGCTGAACACCACCGCCACCCGCTCGCCTCCCACCCGCCTGGCCACGAACGCCAGCACCTCGCGACTGGCGTCGTCAAACAGGTGAACGTCATCCACGCAGACGAGCACCGGCCGCTCACCGGCGGCCTCCGCCAGCAGCGCGAGCACGGCCGCCGGCAACGCCAGCCCGCTCTCGGCTTTCCCGGGCGCGAGGACGGGAGCCAGCGCGCGAACCTGCGCGGCCGGTAATCGGGCAGCGGCTCCGGCGACGGGCCGCAACACCTGGTGCAACCCGGCGTACGGCAACCGCGTCTCGGCCTCGACCCCCGACGCCCGGAGCGCCAGGAACGCCTCCCCGGCCAGCCCGGCGGCGAGATCGAGGAGGGTGCTCCTGCCCATGCCCGGCTCACCGACCAGCACCAGCGCCCCGCCGTCCCCTCCCCGAGCACCGTCGAGCAGCCGCCGCAGCACCCGCTCCTCCGCACCACGACCACGCACCACCGGAACCCGCGCGACAGGGGACACGTCGTCCAGTGTTACGCGCGGATGTCAAACGTGAAAGGCCACATTCCCGATCATCGGGCGCGGCGCTCGCGGGGGCGTTTTCTGGAGAGGCGGTCGGTGAGGGTGGGGAGGAGGCCCTGGGGGAGGAAGAGGACGACGACGATGAGGACGAGGGCGTACACCGCGTACGACAGGACGCTCGGCGCGTACGACGGCATCCACGGCAGGGTGGCGAGGCTGTCGAGGCCCTGGACCAGCAGGGTGATGGCGGTGGCGCCCACCACGGCGCCCCACAGGGTGCCGAGGCCGCCGACCACGGCCATGACGATGTACTGGATGGAGATCAGCACGGGGAAGGAGCCGGGGGCGACGTAGCCGGTGTAGAAGCAGTAGATGCCGCCGGCCAGGCCGGCGAAGGCGGCCGACAGGGCGAAGACGACGAGCTTGTAGCGGCCGACGGGGATGCCCGACGAGGCGGCGGCGGTCTCGCTGGTGGCCAGGGCGCGCAGGGCGCGGCCGGGGCGTGAGGTGCTCACGTTGTGGGTGACCAGCAGGACGAGGGCGAGGCCGCCCCAGGTCAGGTACGCGTACGCGGCGGCGCTCTCGGCCTGGAAGGAGCCGATGGAGAACTGCGGGATGGCCTGCAGCCCGATGTCGCCGCCGGTGAACTCGAGCTGCCCGGCCAGCGACAGCAGGATGAGCTGCATGGCGAGGGTGGCGAAGGCGAGGTGGTGGCCGCGCAGCCGCAGCAGGGGAGTGCCGATGACGAGGGCGGACAGGGCGGCGACGACGGGCGCGGCGATCAGGCCGGCGACCGGGGGCACGCCGCCGAGTGCGAGCAGCGCGGCGGTGTAGGCGCCGATGGCGTAGAAGGCGCCCTGGCCGAGCGAGACCTGCCCGGCGTAGCCCATGAGCAGCGACACCCCGACGGTGACGATGGCGGCGAGGCCGAGCAGGATGTAGACGGCGAGCGCGCTGTCGTCGAGCACGGCGGGCAGGGCGAGTGTGACGGCGGCGGCGAGGAGCCCGGCGGCGAGCCTGATCATACGGACTCCTGGGAGAGCGTGGTACGGCGGCTCGCCTGCACGATCATGACCACGATCATCAGCCCGAGCGCGACTTCTAGCTGGTGTGAGCCGTAGCCGTAGCCGGCGGCCATGGTCTCGGCGACGCCCAGCAGCAGCGCGCCGGCCAGCGCGATGACGGGCCTGGTGAGCGCGCCGAAGACGGCGGCGGCGAAGCCGTTGACGATGAGGGTGACGTCGGTGTCGAACGAGATCGGCCGCAGCGGCGTCACCAGCACTCCCGCGATGCCGCCGAGCAGCCCGCCGAGCGCGAACGCGAGCAGCCCCATCTTTCTGACGTCGATACCGACGACGCGGGCGGCGTACGGGTTGGACGCGCACGCGGTCAGCGCCTTGCCCAGGTAGGTGCGCCCGAAGAAGAGGGCGAGCAGCACGAACGTGGCCGCGGTGACCCCGATGACCAGCAGGTACTGGGTCTGGATGCGCGCACCGAGTATCTCCACGGAGCCGGCCAGCCCGGGCGCGGAGCGCGGCTGGTCGCCCCACAGCACGATCTCCACCGCGTACGCCAGCACGCCCACGCCGAGCGTGACGATCAGCGACGACAGCGGCGTGGTGCCGGGCCTGCCGATGGCGGCCAGGCCGGTGAGCAGCCCGGCCAGCGCGGCGGCGAGCACGGCGGCCACCTCGCTCACGCCGTGCGGGAGCCCGAGGCCGAGCAGCGACGACGTGCACAGTCCCGCGACGACGGCGAAGGTGCCCTGGGCGAAGTTCACCACGCCGGTGACGCGGTGGATGGTGACCAGCCCGCTCGCGATGAGCGCGATGGTGCAGCCGACGGCCAGGCCGTTCAGCAGGTACGTGAGGAACGCGCTCATGTGATCGCCCCGCCCAGGTAGGCGCTGGCCACCCGCGGGTCGTCGGCCAGCTCGTCGCACGGGCCCTCGGTCACCAGCCGCCCTGACTCCAGCACGTACGCCCGCGAGCACAGGTCGAACGCCAGCCGCGCGTTCTGCTCGATGAGCAGCACGGTCAGCCCGTGGGAGCGGTTCAGCTCGGCGAGGTGGGCGGCGAGGTCGGCGGTGACGTTGGGGGCGAGCCCGAGCGACAGCTCGTCCACCACGAGCGCGTCGGGCTCGGACATCAGCGCCCGCCCGAAGGCGACCATCTGCTGCTCGCCGCCGGACAGCACCCCGGCCCGCCGCCCGGCCAGCTCGGCCAGGCGGGGCAGCAGGTCGTAGACGAGGGCGGGGTCGCGCCGTCCTGAGCGCCAGCCGCCGAGCACCAGGTTGTCGGCCACGGACAGGTCGGGGAAGAGCTGACGGCCCTCGGGGATGAGCGCGAGCCGCCCGCCGATCCGCACGCTGCCCGAGGCGGGCCGCAGCAGCCCGGCGAGGGTGTTGGCGAGCGTGGACTTGCCGGCGCCGTTGGGGCCGAGCAGGGCGACCATCTCGCCCTTGGCGGCGGTGAGCGTGACGTGGTCGAGCGCGGTCGCGGTGCCGTACGAGACCACCAGGTCCTGGACGTCGATCATGACGCCTGCCCGAGGTAGGCGGCGAGCACCAGCGGGTCGGCCCTGACCTCGGCGGGCGGGCCGTCGGCGATGACCTGGCCGAGGTCGAGCACCACGACCCGGTCCACCAGCCGGGTCACGAACGCCACGTCGTGCTCGATGAGCAGGATCGTCAGACCGTCGGCGCGCAGTTCCTCCACGAGCGTGGCGAGCCGCTCGCGCTCCTCGCCGCGCAGGCCGGAGGCGGGCTCGTCGAGCAGCAGCAACCGGGGCCGCGCGCACAGGGCGCGGGCGAGCTGGAGCGCCCGCTGCTGGCCGATGGGCAGCCGGTCGGCGGGCCGGTCGGCCCACTCGGCCAGCCCGACGCGCTCCAGCGCGCGGTCGGCCGCCTCGCCGATCTCGCGCTCGTCGTGCCGGTGCCGCGGCAGCCGCAGCGCGGCGGAGACGAACCCGGCATCGGTACGCCCGTGCGCGCCGACCATGACGTTCTCCCTGACCGTCATGCCGCGGAAGACGCGGGCGGCCTGGAAGACGATCGACATGCCGAGCCTGGCCCGGCGGTGCGGCGGCAGCCGGTCCACCCGGCGGCCGAGGAAGGAGATCTGGCCGTGGTCGACGGCGAGGTGCCCGGTGATGAGGTTGAACAGGGTGGACTTGCCCGCTCCGTTCGGGCCGATGACGCCGCAGACCTCGCCGTCCGCGACGTTCAGCGACACGTCGCGGACGGCGTAGACGCCGCCGAAGGAGCGGGAGACGCCGGTGACCTCCAGCACGCCTACCCCAGCGCCGAGACGGTCTTGGCGAGCTGCTCCTTGGCCCACTCGGTCGGGACGAACTTGCCGTCCTTGACCGTGTTGACCGAGATGTACTCGGGGGACAGGCCGGAGTGGTCGGTGGCGGAGTACCGGAAGCGGCCGTTCGGCGTGATGAGGTCCATCGTCTCCAGGGCCTGCTGGATCTTGGCCTTGTCGGTGCTGTTCGCCTTCCTGATCGCCTCGAACAGCAGCAGCGAGGCGCTGTAGCCGTCCTGCGCGAACTGCGGCGGCGGGTAGCCGTGCTTCTCCTCGTACGGCTTGGCCATCTGCTCGATGACCTGCTTCTGCTTGCCGTCCGGCAGGTGCTCGCCCACGACGCCGATCGCGCTCTGCACGGTCATGCCCTCGGCGGCGGCGCCCATCGGCTCCAGCCACAGCTTGCTGGCCTGCGAGGCGGTCAGGAACAGCGGGGTCTTCAAACCGGAGGCGACGTACTGCTTGGCCGCGGTCACGCCGGGCGCGCCGGAGCCCCAGAACACCAGGGCCTCGGCCTGCGACTCGCGCACGTGGGTGAACATGGGGCTGAAGTCGGAGGTCGTGGTCTCGTACGGCTCGTCCACGGCGATCGTCACGCCGTACTTGGGCGCCAGCTCCACCATCGCCTCGTGGCCGGAGACCGAGTACGCGCTCTTGGAGTCCCAGCCGACCGCGATCGTCTTGATGCCCTCGGCCTGGATGTACTGCAGGAAGCGTTCGGCGTACATGCTGGACAGGGCGGGGGTGACGAAGATGTGCGACTTGATCGGCTCGACCTGCTCCTGGGCGGGGGCCAGCGACAGGTACGGCATCTTGTCGCGCTCCGCCAGCGGCTCCACGGCCAGCGCCGAGTTGGAGAACACCGGCCCGATCAGCGCGTCGATCTCGCCCTTGATCTGGTTGTAGGCCACGATGCCCTGGTCAGGGGCGGTCTTGTCGTCCCTGGTGACCAGCTCCACCTTGCGGCCGAGCAGCCCGCCCTGGGCGTTGACCTGCTCGACGGCCAGCTCGACCGCCTTCTTGTCCTCGCTGCCGAGCGGCGTGTAGTTGCCGGTGAGCGAGACGATCAGGCCGATCTTGATCGGGTCCTGACCGCCCGATCCGCCGCCTCCGCCGTCACCACTGCCCCCGCAAGCGGTGAGCGTGAGTAGGAGACAAGCCAGCGACGGTAGAAGCCTGCGCATCAGGACCTCCAGGACCGGGCGATGTGGCCCCGACAGTAGGCAGGTACATTACGGCTGTCAACAGATTGCCGAATATCGGGAGACACCCGCAATGAGGCCTCAATCCGTGATTCTGACCTTCCTCGGCGATTACGTATACGGCCACGGGATCTGCGTCTCCTCGGGAAGCTTCATCGAGGCGTTCGGCAAGGTCGGCATCTCGGAGGAGGCGACCCGTTCGACGCTGACCAGGATGGTCGGGCGCGGCCTGCTGCGCCGCCAGCGGTCGGGCCGGCGCATGTACTTCGGGCTCACCCCCACCAGCACCGAGGTGCTCAAGGACGGCGAGCGGCGCATCTGGCACAGCGGCGTGGTCAACGACAGCGGCGCCGACCAGTGGACGCTCATCGGCTTCTCGCTGCCCGAGTCGTGGCAGCGCCAGCGGCACGAGCTGCGCTCGCGGCTGGTCTGGGCGGGCTTCGGGCCGCTGCAGAACGGCCTGTGGATCGCGCCGGGCGAGGTGGACGCCGCCGGCGTCATCGAGGACCTGGACGCCAACGTCAAGGTGTTCGCCGCCGAGCCCCGGCAGCCGACCGACATGCAGGCCCTCGTCCGCGACGCCTACGACCTCGAAGGGCTCGGCGAGCGCTACCGGGAGTTCCTGCGCCGCTGGGACCAGGCCGACCCGGCCCCCGACGCCCCCGACGACCTGGCCCGCTCGCTCATGCTGCTGACCGGCTGGCTGCAGATCATCAGGACCGATCCGCGGCTGCCGCTGCGCTACCTGCCGCACGACTGGCCGGCCGAGAAGGCGCAGCGCGTCTGCCACTCGCTGCACGAGCGGTTCAGGCCGCAGGCGGCGCGGATCGTGGCCGATCTCCTGGACACCGTCCACGATGAAAGTTGGGCAGAACGGTGACAGCGATCGCATAGTGGCCTAACTTGAGGGCTTGAGCGTCAAGGAGTGCCGATGCGGAATCAGGGGATTGGCTCGTGGCCGGCGCGCAGGGCACGCATGACGCCCGACAGGGTGGCGGTGTCGTACCGCGGGCGCGAGCACACCTATCGTGAGCTGCTCGAACGCGTTCACCGGCTGGCCTCCGCGCTCGGCGTGCGGCGCGGCGACCGGGTCGCCTTCCTGGGCGCCAACCAGCCCGCGATGGTCGAGACGTTCTTCGCCGCCGGGCTGCTCGGCGCCGTGTTCGTGCCGCTCAACACCCGGCTGGCCGAGCCCGAGCTGCGCTTCATCCTCGACGACGCCGAGGCCGCCGTGCTGGTGCTGGGCGAGGAGCGCGACGGCGCCGGGCTGCCCGGCCGGCACGTGGGCGGCGCCGCGTACGAGGAGCTGGTCGCCTCCGGCTCGCCCGAGCCGATCGACGAGCCGGTGAGCCAGGACGACGTCTGCCTGATCATGTACACCTCGGGCACCACGGGACGCCCCAAGGGCGCCATGCTCACCCACGCCAACCTCACCTGGAACGCGGTCAACCTGCTCGTGGACGTGCCGCTGGCGCACGACGAGGTGGTGCTGATCAGCGCACCCATGTTCCACATCGCGGCGCTGGCGCAGACGCTCATCCCGTGCGTGCTCAAGGGCGGCAGGGCGGTGCTGGAGCCGTCGTTCGACGTGGAGCGCACGTACGACCTCATCGAGCGCGAGCGGGTCACGGTGATGTTCGGGGTGCCGTCGATGTTCGGCTTCCTCACCCGCTCGCCGCGCTGGCCCACCGCCGACCTGTCGAGCCTGCGGCACCTGCTGTGCGGCGGCGCGCCGGTGCCGGAGCCGCTGATCAGGACGTACCAGGAGCGGGGGCTGACGTTTCTGCAGGGATACGGCATGACGGAGACCGCGCCAGGGGCGCTCTTCCTCGGCGCCGAGCACTCCGTGGACAAGGCGGGCAGCGCCGGCGTGCCGTGCTTCTTCTCCGACGTCCGGCTGGTCGCCCCCGACGGCTCGCCCGCCGCACCGGGACAGCCGGGCGAGCTGTACGTCCAGGGCCCCAACGTGATGCGCGGCTACTGGCGGCGGCCGGAGGAGACCGCGAAGGTGCTGTCGGAGGACGGCTGGTTCCGCTCCGGCGACGTCGGCGTGGCCGACGAGGACGGCTACGTGCGCATCTCCGACCGCATCAACGACGTGATCATCTCCGGCGGCGAGAACATCTACCCGGCCGAGGTCGAGAGCGCCCTGTACGAGCATCCCGCCGTCGCCGAGTGCGCCGTGATCGGGGTGGCGGACGAGCGGTGGGGCGAGGTCGGCAAGGCCCTGGTCGTGCTCCGTGCCGGGGTCACGACGAGCCCCGACGACCTGCTCAAGCACCTGGACGGCCGCCTCGCCCGCTACAAGATCCCGAAATATCTCGAATTCGTGGCTGACCTGCCCAAGAACGCGGCGGGCAAGCTCCTCAAGGCCCCGCTGAGAAAGCTCTACGGAGGAGGATGATCCATATGCGTACCTCACCGCCCTTCCGCGCCGACCACGTCGGCAGCCTGTTGCGTCCACAGGAACTGCTGCGCGCCCGCGAGACCCTGAAAGGTGACGAACTGCGCGCCGCCGAGGACGCGGCCATCAGGGAGGTGGTGCGCAAACAACGTGACGCCGGCCTGCAGAGCGCCACCGACGGCGAGTTCCGCCGGGCCTCCTGGCACATGGACTTCATCTATCAGCTCGGCGGCATCGGCCAGGCCGCCGACGAGCAGATCACCGTGCGCTTCCACAACGAGCAGGGCGACATCGAGTTCACCCCCGCCGCGCTGCGCGTGCACGACCGGATCAAGCTCGACGCGCCGATCTTCGCCGACGACTTCGGATTCCTGCGCGACACCGTCGGCGAGGGCGTCACGCCCAAGCTGACCATCCCGTCGCCCAGCATGGTCCACTACCGGGGCGGGCCCGCCGCCATCGACCCCGAGGTCTATCCCGACGTCGAGGAGTTCTGGCGCGACCTCAGCGCCGCCTACGCCGAGCAGGTGCGCAGGATCGGCGCGCTCGGCTGCACGTACCTGCAGTTCGACGACACCAGCCTGGCCTATCTCAACGACCCCGCCCAGCGCGCCGAGCTGGCCGGGCGCGGCGACGACGCCGAGCACATGCACCTGCGCTACATCAAGCAGATCAACGCCGCGCTCGCCGCCAAGCCGGCCGGCATGACCATCACCACCCACATGTGCCGGGGCAACTTCCGCTCCTCCTGGGCGGCGTCCGGCGGCTACGACTTCGTGGCCGAGGCGCTGTTCAACGAGCTCAATGTGGACGGCTTCTTCATGGAGTTCGACGACGAGCGCTCCGGCGGCTTCGAGCCGCTGCGGTTCGTGCCGCCCGGCAAGATGGTGGTGCTCGGGCTGGTCACGACCAAGCGCGGCGAGCTGGAGTCGAAGGACACGCTCAAGCGGCGCATCGACGAGGCCGCCAAGTTCGTCGACCTCGACCAGCTCTGCCTGTCGCCGCAGTGCGGCTTCTCCTCCACCGTCGAGGGCAACGAACTGACCGAGGAGCAGCAGTTCGCCAAGCTGCGGCTCATCGTGGAGACCGCCCAGGAGGTCTGGGGCTGACATTCGGGGCTCCCCCTCCGGCGCGAGGGGGAGCCGGTCAGAGCGTGACGACCGTGCCGGTGAGCCTGGCCTGCTCGGCGGCCCAGACCACGCGGTGCGTCAGCAGGCTCTCGGCCGCGTCGGTGTGCAGCGGCGACGGGTCGCCCGACGCGACGGCGGCGAGGAAGGCGTCGGTGAGCCCCTCGTCGCCGCCCCCGTGCCCGTCGGCCGCCGAGGGCCCGACGGTCTCGTCCAGGCTCAGGGTCTCCTCCGTGCCGGTGCGGAAGTCGACCACGCGCAGGGTGGCGCCGTCGCCGTCCATGTAGCCGTGGGTGCCGAACAGGCGGGTGCGGCGATGCTCCATCGGGGTGAACGCGCTCATGGTGAACGAGCAGGTGCCGCCGTCGTCGAACTCCATCAGCACCTCCTGGTGGTCCACGACGTCGTTGTCGCAGGCGTAGACGCAGCGTCCGTACGGGCCGGTGCGCAGCGCGTCCAGCACGTCCTCCTCGGTACGGCCCGCCGTGACGGCGCCGAGCGGCCAGAACTCGCTGTCGGGGTCGCCGAGGCAGCCCAGGTAGAGGCGCTTGGCCGAGTACGGGCAGGTGGGCTCGATCGGGCAGTCCAGGCACCGGTCGGCGGCGCCCTCCGGCCGGTCCTCGGCGCGGAAGTGCGACAGCGAGCCGAACGACGACACCCGGGCCGGCGGCCGGCCGAACAGGTGCACCAGCCAGTCCACGTCGTGGCACGCCTTGGCGAGCAGCATCGGGGCCGAGGTGTCCTCGCGCCGCCAGTGTCCGCGCACGAACGAGTGCGCCTGGTGCCACCAGCCCACCGGCTCCAGGTGCTGCACGCTGATGAGCCGCCCGATGCGGCCCTCGTCCAGCAGCCGCTTCACCAGTCCTGTGTAGGGGGTGTAGCGCAGCACGTGGCAGACGGCCAGCATGATGCCGTTGCGCTCGGCGGCCTCGGTGATCATGGCGGCCTCGCGCTCCGTGGTGGCCATCGGCTTCTCCAGGAGAATGTGGTAACCGAGGTCCGCCAGCGTCACGGCAGGGTCGGTGTGCAGCCTGTCCTGGGTGGCGATCACCGCCGCGTCGGCCACCCGCCCGGCCGCCGCCAGCTCCTTCCAGCCCGGCAGCGCCAGCTCTGGAACGATCCCGAACTCCGCCGCGAACGCCGCCCTGCGCCCCGGATCCGGCTCGGCCACCGCCACCACGCGCCCGGCGCCCGTGGCGTGCGCGCGGCGCGCGTAGGTCAGCCCTCGCAGGCCGCCGCCGACGACGGCTAGAGTCACCTCAGTCATGGAACCTTCCCCGACTAAATATCATGGAGACCATCATTATTCGGCCTGGGAAAGCTGACAGCAAGGGGGGCGGATGGCCGCGGAGATGAGCGGCGGTGACCTGTCACGGCTCCGGCAGCTCAACGCGCTGGCCGTGATCAAGGCGTTGCAGGGCCAGGACTCGCTCACCCTCACCGAGGTCGCCAAACGCACGGGGCTGTCGCGGGCCTCGACCGAGGACGTCGTGCGCGAGCTGCTGCAGAAGGGCTGGGTGACCGAGGCGGGCGCCACCGCCGGCGGGGTCGGCCGCCCGGCCAGGCGCTACCGGTTCAGGGCCGAGGCTGGCCGGGTGCTCGGCGTCGACATCGGCGGTCACAAGATCCGCGCGGTGGTCGCCGACCTCGACGGCACCGTGCTGCAGAGCGCCAGGGTACCCGTCACGCCGGAGATGGGGCGGCTCGAACGCCTGGAGGCCGTGGACAGGGCCGTGACGGAGTGCCTGGAGGGCGCCGGGCTGACCGGCGGCGAGATCTGGGCCTCGGGCGTCGGCACGACGGGCCTGGTGGACGGCGCCGGGCGGGTGCTGCTGTCGGAGGCGCTGCCCGAGTGGACCGGCGTCGACCTGGCCGCCCACGTACGCCGCCTGGCCCCCGCCCCCGTGCTGGTGGAGAACGACAGCAAGCTCGCCGCCCTGGCCGAGTGCTGGCGCGGCGTGGCCCGCTACGCCAAGGACATGGTGTTCCTGCTGGCCGGCCTGCGCACCGGCGCCGGGCTGGTGATCGACGGCAAGCTGCACAGGGGCTTCGCCAACGCCTCAGGCGAGATCGGCGCGCTGCCGGTGCTCGGCTGGATCAGGGCCCAGGAGCACCTGAGCGCCGCCAACGGGGAGGCGGGCGACGTCTTCGCGGCGGCCCGCAACGGCGACAAGGCGGCGCTGGCCGCGGTCCGCCGCTACGTCAAGGACCTGGCGCTGGGCGCGTCGGCGCTGGTCCTGACCCTGGACCCGCAGATGGTGGTGGTCGGCGGCGGGTTCTCGCGCTCGGCGGACGTGCTGATCGAGCCGCTGAAGCGGGAGCTCGACCGCTGGTGCATCCGCACGCCCGAGGTGCGCATGTCGGCGCTGGGCGACGAGGCGGTGGTGCTCGGCGCCGTACGTCTCGCGCTCGACGACGTGGAGGACCGGGTGCTCGACGGCAGGAGCCCGCTCGTGAGCCATCTGTAACACGGCTTGCTCTTGAAAACAATTTCACTGGACTCCATGATTACTCCCACGTTCTAGGAGAGGACATGGGAGATGTGGAAGTCGGCACGGAGCGGTGCGGCCCTCCTCTGCGCGGCACTGCTCGCCTCCGCGTGCGGCGGCGGTGAGCAGGCCGGCGCGGGCGCGCAGTCGCAGGACAAGGTGACCCTCTCGTACGGCGTCTGGGACGCCACCCAGCAGGAGGTCATGAACGAACTGGCCGCGGAGTTCACCAAGACGCACCCGGACATCGCGGTCGACGTCCAGCTCACCCCCTGGGCCGACTACTGGACGAAGATGAAGGCCGCCGTCAGCGGCGGCGCCGCGCCCGACGTCTTCTGGATGAACGGCCCCAACTTCCAGCTCTACGCCTCCAACGGCGTCATCGCGCCCATCGAGGAGCAGGTCGACACCTCCGTCTACCCCAAGCCCCTGGTGGACCTCTACACCTACGAGGGCAAGCTGTACGGCCTGCCCAAGGACATGGACACCGTGGGCGTCTGGTACAACAAGACGCTCTTCGACGCCGCCAAGGTGAAGTATCCGGCCGACGACTGGACCTGGGACGACTTCAAGCAGGCCGCCGCCAAGCTGACCGACCCCGCCAAGGGCGTCTACGCGATCGGCGCCCAGCTCACCAGCTTCCAGGAGTACCAGTACCCGACGATCTACCAGGCCGGCGGCCACGTGATCTCCCCCGACGGCAAGAAGTCCGGCTACGACGACCCCAAGACGATCGCCGGCCTGAAGTTCTGGACCGACCTCATCGCCGACAAGCAGTCGCCCGACCTCAAGACCATGACCGACACGGGCCCGCTGCAGCTCTTCGAGGCCGGCAAGCTCGCGATGTACTGGGGCGGGTCGTGGAACGTGGCCGAGTTCAGTAAGAACGAGTACACCAAGGACAAGGTGGACGTCGCCCCGCTCCCCAAGGGCGAGCAGCAGGCTACGATCATCCACGGCGTCGCCAACGTGGTGTCGGCCAAGACCGAGCACCCCGAGCAGGCGTGGGAGTTCGTCAAGTTCCTCGGCTCCAAGCAGGCCGCCGACCTCCTCGGCAAGAAGGGCCCGATCCCGGCCTACAACGGCACCCAGGGCGACTGGGTCGCGGCGCACCCCGAGTGGAAGCTCCAGTCGTTCCTCGACGCGGTCTCCTACGCGGTGCCGTACCCCGTCTCCAAGAACACCGCCGCCTGGCAGGAGGCCGAGCTGACCCACCTGACCAAGGCGTGGACCGGTGAGGTGCCGGTCGACCAGGCCGCGAGAGAACTCGCGGCGGCGATGAACGACCTGCTGGCCAAGGAGTGACGTGACCACGACCGCCGAAACCCGGCGGCCCGCGCGGGCGGCACACGCGGCGAAGCGGCGCGGGCCCCGCGCCGAGGCCCTGTGGGGGTACGCGTTCATCGCCCCCACCGGGCTCGGCCTGGCGATCTTCTACCTGTGGCCCGTGCTGCAGACCGCCTACTTCTCCTTCACGGAGTGGGGCGCGTTCGGCGGGCACACGTGGACGGGGCTGGACAACTACACCCGCCTTTTCGCCGACCCCCAGGTGGGGCAGGCGGTGCTCAACACGCTCACCTACACCGTGCTCGGGCTGCTCGGGATCCCGCTCGCGATCGTGTTCGCCGCCCTGCTCAACCGGCCGGGCCTGCGCGGGGTCGCCCTCTACCGCACCGCGTTCTTCCTGCCCGTGGTGACCATGCCGGTCGCGGTCGCGATGCTCTGGCGCTGGCTCTACAACGGCGACTACGGCCTGGTGAACCAGGTGCTGGCGCTCGTCGGCATCGACGGGCCCAACTGGATCGCCGACCCCGCGACCGCGCTCTACGCGCTGGTCGTCGTGGGCGTGTGGAGCAGCGTCGGCTACAACCTCATCATCTTCCTGGCCGGCATGCAGGGCATCCCCAAGGAGCTGTACGAGGCCGCCTCGCTCGACGGCGCGGGCCCGGTGCGGCAGTTCTTCAGGATCACGCTGCCGATGTTGTCGCCGACCGCGTTCTTCATCTCCATCGTGTCGGTGATCGGCTCGCTCCAGCTCTTCGACCTGGTCTTCGTCATGACCGGGTCGGGACAGGCGGCGCGGGCCAACCCGGCGTACTCCCGGCTGCAGACCGTCGTCCAGCTCTTCTACGAGCGGGCCTTCGTCACCAACGACCGCGGCTACGCCGCCGCCATCGTGATCGCGCTGCTGGTGCTCATCGCGGCGCTGACGATCCTGCAGTTCAGGTTCCAGCGGAAGTGGGTGCACTATGTCTGAGCGGCGTCGCCCGCTGGGCCTGCACGCGGTGCTCATCGCCTCCTCGCTGGCGATGGTCGCGCCGTTCGTGTGGCAGGTCATCACCTCGCTCAAGACGCTGAGCAGCGCCACCGCCGTGCCGCCGACGTTCCTGCCCGAGGGCCGCTGGGACAACTACGCCAAGGTGTTCGACCTGCTGCCGTTCGGCGAGCAGTTCCTCAACACCGCCGTCATGGCGGCGGGGCGGGTCGCGGGGCAGGTGCTGTTCTGCTCGATGGCCGCCTACGCCTTCGCCCGGCTGCGCTTCCCCGGCAGGAACGTGCTGTTCGGGGTGTTCCTGTCGGTGCTCATGGTGCCGCCGCAGCTGTTCGTCATCCCGCAGTACCAGATCATGTCCTCGCTGGGCTGGCTGAACAGCCTCCAGGCGATCATCGTGCCCGGGCTGTTCAGCGCGTTCGGGGTGTTCCTGCTGCGGCAGTTCTTCCTCGCGCTGCCGCGCGAGATCGAGGAGGCGGCGCGGCTCGACGGCGCGGGGCCCGTCCGCATCTACTGGTCGGTCATGCTGCCGCTGGCCCGCCCAGGGCTCGTGGCGCTGGGCATCCTCACCCTGCTGTGGGCGTGGAACGACCTGTTCTGGCCCCTCGTCGTCAACACCGACCCCGAGAAGATGACGCTCTCGGCCGGGCTCGCCTCGCTCCAGGGGCAGTACCAGACCGACTACCCCGTCCTCATGGCCGGCTCGCTGCTCGCCTCGCTGCCGGTGATCGCGGTGTTCGTCTTCCTGCAACGCCAGTTCATCCAGGGCATCGCGCACACGGGCAGCAAGGGCTGACCCGCCGGCGCGCCAGGGGCCGGTCCTGCTCCCGCCTGCCCACCACCGCCCGCCGGGGTCCCCCCGGCGGGCGGGCGTCTTCCTGTGGTCAGCGGAGGACGATCGTGGTGAGGGCGCGCGGCGCGAGCGTCACTCCGTTCCCGTGCACGCTCACCGGGGTCATCGAGCGGGCCTCGTCCGTGACGTACGCGGCCGCCCGGCCCCGCACGCCCTTCCACGCGATCGGCGCGGTGCCCGTGTTGAGCGCGACGACCACCCGCGAGCCGTCGCGGTTGCGGAACGCTGAAACTTTCAGCGCCGGATCGGCCGCCCCGGCCTCCAGCCGGACCGCGCCGGGCCGGATGAACCGGCTGTAACCGGCCAGCGCCCACAGCCGCTTCGACACGTGGTACTCGCCGGCCGCGTCGTCGAGCTGCAGCAGCGCCCTGGTCGCGCCGCGCGAGCCGCCCAGCCAGTAGACGTACGCGCTGACGCCGCCCAGCGTGAGCGCGTCGTGCACGGCCTGGGCGATCGTGATGCCGTCATAGCCGCTGCCGTCGTCCCACGCCTCGTTCCAGGTGTCGCCGTTGGGGTTCCACTCCGACATCCACGTCTTTCTGGACGTCGGCAGCGGGCCGTCAACCGGGCTGGCGTAGGTGTGACCTGTGTGCGTCTTCACCCAGCGCCGCGCCTCGGGGTCGGCCTCGATGGCCGCCGTGTACGCCTTCGCCTCCCGCCAGCCGAACGAGTCGCAGCAGACCACGTTCGTGCCCCGGGCGATCGGCCCCAGCACCTTGACGAACGCGGCGGCCTGCTCGGGGGTGAAGCGCATGGACGCGTACGAGGCCGTGTAGTCGGGCTCGTTCGTGAAGCCCAGGTCGGTGATCCTGATGCCCTCCTTGGCGTAGAACTTCGTGTAGGCCGCCAGGTACTTCGCGTACGCCCGCTGCCACTCGGGCAGCAGCGTGCCGCCGTTCTTGTCGTCGCCGTTGTCCTTCATGTAGCCGGGGGCGCTCCAGGCGTCGGCGAAGAACCGCTCGACGCCGTACCGCTTGGCCTCCTTGGCCACCCAGACCTGGCTGTTGTCGTCGCCGTCCCACACATAGTCCGGCTTGGCGTCCGGGCCGCCCGGGTCCTCGGGCTGGATCGAGACCATGTGGTCGTACGGGCTGCCGGCGGGGGAGGAGCCGATGCCGAGCCGCAGGATGCTGAGGCCCGCGCCCTTGCTGCGGTGGAACCACAGGTCGAGCACCTCGCGCTGCTGGGCCGGCGAGAGGGCCTTGAGCAGCTCGTTGCGGCGGAACGCCTGGGAGATGCCGAAGCCGTCGATCTCCTGGTGCCGGACGCGTTCGTTCAGGGTGATCGCCGGTTGCGGGGCCGGCTGGCCGGGGTGGACTGCGGAGTGGACGGCGGAGTGGACGGCGGGGTGGACGGCGGGGAGGCCGAGCAGGCTGATCGCGATGATCCCTCGTAACATGGCGCCTCCGAAAATTTCGGAATCGTGACGATACATTTCGTCGATCGCCGAGAAACGTAAGCGTTCATGGCGGGCTCGTCAACCATGGGTCAACCCGCGCGCAAAAGCGCGGCGGCCGCCGGGGTCTCGCCGGGGGCCGCCGTGGCGCTCATCCGCCCACCGGAATTCGCGCGTGGAACGGTTTCTGGTAAGACGAAAAGACCGGTGATCAGATCTGGCGCGCTTTCCACACGGTCAGGCCGTACTTCTCCGCGACCGGCCGCCACGTCCGCACGAATCGCGTCTTCGCCTCGTGAGCCGCCTTCGACCAGTCCAGGCCGCGCCGGTAGTCGGGGTGGTCCCTGCCCACTCCGGGGCAGCCGTCCGCCGCCAGCTTCCTGGCCCAGCTCAGGAACGCCAGATCGGCCTGGTACGAGGCGTCCAGCGCGGTCACCAGGGCGTCCCGCAACTGCGCCCCGTCCGGCAGTGCCGACACCGTCAGCCTCCTGGCGGCGGTGAGCTGCCTGCGGCGGGCGTTCGTGATGTCCTTGATGGAGTCCGGGCCGGCGCGCTCGCACAGGACGGCTTCGTCGATGGCCTCGGTGAGGTCGGAGCGCGAGGAGTTGCTGCTGGACAGCAGCTTGTCCAGCTCCTGGGCCTGCCGCCCGGCCTCCTTGCCCGACCCGGCCCCCGCCTGCTCTTCCGCCTGGTCGTCACCAGGGTCTTCGGCCTGCTCTTCGGCCTGCTCTTCACCAGGGTCTTCGGCCTGCTCGTCGGTCTCGTCGTCCGTCTGGGCGCCGGCGTCCGCGGCGGCGTCGCCGGTCGCCAAGGCGGGGTCGGTGTCGTCGGCGGGGGTGCTCTCCCAGACGGGCGGGGCGACGTCGGCCTGGTTCGTGCCGGCGGGGCCGCCGGAGCCCCCCGCCGCGCCGCCCGCGTCGGTGCGGGCCACGACGAGCCACCCGGTCAGGGCGAGGACGAGCAGGGCCGCCATGACGCCGACCAGCACGGGCGCGCGCCGCCACGCCGGGGTCTCGGCGGGTAACCGCTCGGGCTCCCAGTCCAGGTACGGCGAGGGCTCGGGCCGGTCATCGGGCGCCACCTGCGGGGTCCGGCAGTGGGGGCATGAGGAGAGGGAGCCCACGTGCGCTCCGCAACGCCCGCACGGGCGGCCCGACCCTGATCCGTACGCCACAGCACCCTCCCGGCAGTATCACGAGAAAACGGGACAAAAAGGGGTGTGCTTGATTTGTCGGTGGTTCCGGCATTTCGTACTACGGACGAGAGACTATTTGATGACAACCCTCTTTCGCAGCATTCGCCGCCCACAAGATCTGCCGTCTTCGGGAAAGGCCGGCGCCGCACCACCCGCCATTTCCGACAGCGATTTCCGTTATCGCGGGAAGCGGAGGGTACGGCCGGCCGTGACGTGCGGCGGGTGCACCGGCGCGCCAGAGGGGGCGGGGCCGGGGCTGATGATGAACTCCTCGGGCAGAGCGTGAGCCGGATCTCCGGGCCAGAGGCGCTGACGGCGTCGTGCAGGTTGCCGCGTTCCATGCGCGGGATGGTCGGCGGAGCGCACCTTGTTCGGCAGGTCGTCCCAGAACCGCACGCCGGTGAAGCCGAGCAGCCGCAGCAGCTCGTCCCTGGCCGCGTCGGGAACCGTCGCCTGCGGAGCGTAACTCGCATAAGGGGCACGCCGCTAGCGGTAGACGGCGACGGCGGCCTCCGCGACCAGCGTGTCCACGATCTCCACCAGCTCGCCCACGGGAGACGCGGCGGAGGCGGCGATCTCGCGCAGCCTGGTGACCAGCCGGGCGGCCGGCTGGTCGAGGTAGAGCTCGCCCTCCAGCCGGAGCACCGCGACCAGCCCGCACAGCCCGGCGCAGCGCGCGTCCGGCGTCTTCCAGCCCTCGACCGCCGAGCGCACCCCGGAGGACGCGCGGACGACGGAGGCGATGTCGGCCAGTTCGTACCGGGTGTACGGCAGCATGCCGAGCCGCCGCCCGGTCACCCGCACGAGCACCCCGGAGCCCAGCAGCTCCTCCCTGGTGCGGTCGTAGATCCCGCCGGCCGCGGCCCCCTTGATGAGCGCGACGGGGCCGGGGTTGAGCAGCGGCCTGACCGGCCCGGTGAGCAGCCGGTCGAGCAGTGCGGCGCCGGCCAGCCCGAGCGCGAGCGACGCCGGATGGACGTACGGTTTACCGGTCTTGTCGTGGGCGATGAGATACAGGTCCTGGTGCAGCGGCAGCCGGTCCATGCGGGCCTCCTCAGCGGCGGTCGGATCCGGCGGGCACGCCGCGCAGCGTGGGGCGGCGGCCGAGCGCGTACAGGGTGATGAGCGCCAGTGCGCCGAGGCCGAGCCAGACCAGGCCGAGGAGCTGGGCCAGGAGGTTCGCGTTGATCACGACGAAGACCAGGATGCCCGCGCCGATCAGCGGCGAGATCAGGTGGGCCCAGAGCCGGTCGGAGCCGGAGCGCAGCGCGTGGTGCACGATGACCGACACGTGCAGGACGATGAACGCGACCATGGCGCCCATGTTGATCAGGCTGCTGAGCAGGGAGACCCCGTCGGAGCGGGTGGCCGCCCAGATGCCGACGCCGATCGACAGCAGGCAGCTCAGCAAAATCGCGTTGGACGGCACCGAGTGCCGTACCGACACCTTGGCGAGGAACGAGGGGAGCTGACGGTCGCGGGCCATCGCGTACAGCAGCCGCGAGACCGACACCTGGGCGACCATGGTGTTGACCAGGCCCCACGAGAGCGCGGTGGCGGCGGTGGTGACGTGCCTGAGCCACTCGCCGCCCGCGACGGCGGCGGCGTCGTAGAAGGCGGTGTCGCTGGGCCGGTCGAGCAGCCCCGCCGGGTCGGGCACGAGCAGCGCGGCCACCCAGACCTGCGTGATGAACAGCACGCCCGCCAGCAGCAGCGCGACCCGCATGGCCCGGCCGACCTGGGCGGAGCCGCCGGTCGACTCCTCCACCAGCATGGAGATGCCGTCGAAGCCGAGGAAGGACAGCACGGCCACCGACACCGCGGCGAACATCACCGGCCAGGCGAAGGTCTCGGCGTTGAACAGCGGCGTGAGGCTGAAGCCGCGGCCCGCGCCCCGCAGCAGCGCCCAGACGCCGACGAGCAGGAACAGGGCGAGCACGGCCAGCTCGATCGCGATGAGCACGCGGGTGAGCCGGACCGTCATCCTGATGCCGCGCAGGTTGATCGCCGTGTTGACGGCGACGAAGCCGATCAGCCAGGCCCAGACGGGGACGCCGGGCACGCTGTCGTTCATGGCGATCGAGGCCACCAGGTAGAGCAGGCAGGGCAGCAGGATGTAGTCGAGCAGGATCATCCAGCCGGTCATGAACCCGACGGGGGGAGCGATGCCGCGCCCGGCGTAGTTGTAGACCGAGCCGGACAGCGGGAACGCCTTCACCATCTGCGCGTACGAGGCGGCGGTGAACAGCAGCGCGATCATCCCCACGAGGTACGCCAGGACCGGCATACCACCGGATTCCGAATAAACACTCCCGAAAATCGCGAAAGGTGCGATCGGCACCATGTATGCCAAACCGTAGAAAATGAGGTCGGCGAGGCCGACCGTACGGTGTAACTCCTGGCGGTAGCCGAACTGCTCGATGTTCTGTTGTGCGCGCACGACAGGCGTCTCCAGTCGTCCTGCGAGGGGCTGGGGTCCGACTGGTGATCCTTTCGCAGCGCGGGTGCGCGTCGCAAGAGTGCGTGGAGTGAATCACGTTAATAGTGAAATGTCGCGCCTGTAGCACATTACTTGCGCGTAACCCCGACAAATGCCGCCTTAATGGCTCATGTGGCGATTTCGGGGCGGAGCCTGGCCGTACCCGAGGACGCCCATCATCCCCTGCTCCTGGTGGTAGAGATTGTGGCAGTGGAACATCCACTCACCCGGGTTGTCGCACTCCACGTCCACGCTCAGCCGCTCGCGCGGCTTGATGTTCACCGTGTCCTTGCGCACCCCGCGCCGCTCGCCCACCCGCAACTGGAAGGTGTGGCCGTGCAGGTGCATCGGATGCCACATGGGCGACTGGTTGTCCATGACGACCCTGATCGTCTCGCCCTTCTCCACCCGCACCCGCAGCGGGTCGGCGGCCAGCCGGTCGTTGAGCGTCCACTCGTTGCCCGACGGCCGCATGCCGAGCGTCACCGTGACGGTCCTGCCCGGGCGGGGCAGCGCGTCGGCCCTGCGCGGCCGCAGGTCGGCGTAGGCGAGCAGGCGCCGCTCCAGCTCCGGCACCTTGACGTCGCGCGGCGGCCGGCGCGCTCCCGGCGTCGTCCTGACGATCGCGAACGCCCGCGCCTGCTTCCCCTCGGCCAGCGCGACCAGCGGGAACGCGCCCGTGCCCAGCCGGGTGACGAAGTCGTAGCGCTCTCCCATGCCGATGAGGAACGTGTCCACGGTGGCGGGCGCGCACGGGAACCCGTCGGTGTGGGTGATCGTCATGCGGTGGCCGCCGAGCGCCACCCGGTACGCCGTGTCGGCCGCCGCGTTGATCACCCGGAACCGCACCGTCCGTCCCGGCCGGCTGGTGAACACCTCGGGCGCCTCCGCCATCCGGCCGTTGACCAGGTGGTACGGATGCCGCACCTCGCCGGTGACCCCGCCGAGCAGGTCGCTGCGCAGCGTGTCGTCGTGCTCGGTGCTGGCGCTGAGCCGCCTCAGCGCGTCGTCGGGCGTGCCGTCGATCCCGTCCAGCCAGTCGTCGAGCAGGACCACGAACTCCTCGTCGTAGCCGAGCGGCTCGCGCGGGTCGGCCACCACGAGCGGGCCGTAGAGGCCGCGGTCGTTCTGCATGCCGACGTGCGAGTGGTAGAAGTACGTGCCGGGATCGGGCACCCGGAAGACGTAGTCGAAGGTGCGGCCCGGCTTCGTGGGCGCCTGGGTGTAGCCGGGGGCGCCGTCCATCCTCGGGTCGATCCTGATGCCGTGCCAGTGCACGGTGGTCTCGGCGGGCAGGTCGTTGACGAGCCTGGCGCGTACCATGCCGCCCGCCGTCGCGCGGATGATCGGGCCCGGCACCGTGCCGCCGTACGTCCAGGTCGCGACCTTGCGCCCGCCCAGTGAGACGGTCGCCGGCCGCGCCCGCAGCACCGTGCCGCGCACCGGCCGCCGCCGGTCGGCCGTGGCGGCTCCGGTCAGCGCACTCGTCGCGACGGCGAACGTGCCGGTGAACAGCAGCCGCCGGGAAAGACCCCCGCCCGTACCCCTTGCCGAACCATTCACTACAGATCCCCCCATCCACCTCGCAAGGTAACGGAGAGTGATCGCGAAAGCCCGTACGCCACGCTGACCGGGAGCCCCTGGCCGCGTGCCCCCTTGTCGGAGCGGCACCCCCGGCCTATGGTGTTAATCGATTCACACCGGCCGAGCGCCGTACGGCGACCATCACCCCACCTCCGACCTGCTCGCCCAGATCCATCGCCACTAAATACCCCATAACCCCATAGGGAATGCTAGGTTATTCGACTAACATGAGACCCACAGCGCGACAAGTGGCCGAGCTGGCGAACGTGTCAGTGGCGACCGTCTCCTACGTGCTCAGCGGCCGCGACCGACCCGTGGCCGCCGAGACCAGGCAGCGGGTGCTCGACGCCGCCAGGCAGCTCGGCTACACCCCCAACCAGGCCGCGAGGAGCCTGCGCAGGCGCCGCACCCAGCGCGTCTGCCTGGTGCTGAGCACGTTCGGCGGCGTCCCGACCGACGAACGGCTGGCCACCGACCTGCACGAGATGGCCGACGCGCGCGGCTACTCCGTGGTCACGCTCGCCGTCTACTCCGAGGCGAGGGCGAAGGCCGCGATCGAGATGCTGCGCGGCGGCCTCGCCGACGGCGCCCTGATCAACGTGGTCGGCGACCACCTCGCCCACGACCTGCTCGCCGGGCTGGCCGCCACCGGGCTGCCGATGGTGGTGCTGAGCAACGAGAGCGGGCTCGAAGGCTGCGACGTCGTCCGCACCCCGGAGACCGAGGCCAGCGCCGAGGCCGTCGAGCACCTGCTGGCCACCGGCCGGCGGCGCGTCGCGTTCATGGGGCAGCGGCACGAGCTCTACCGCGACCGTCCCGCCGGGCGCCTGCTCGGCTACCTCACCGCCCTCGACCGGCACGGCGTCACCGACCGCGTCGTGACCGGGGGCGCCGACGACCGCGTGGCGGCGTACCAGGCGGCGACCGAGCTGCTCGGCTCGCCCGACCGGCCCGACGCGATCTTCGCCGCCGCCGACCGGGCGGCGATCAGCGCCATCGACGCCGCCAGGGACCTCGGGCTGAGCGTGCCGGGCGACGTCGCCATCGTCGGGGTCGGCAACATCGACGAGGGTCTCATCACCAATCCGCAGCTCAGCACCGTCGGCCCGCTGCGCCACGACTACACCGACGTCGTACGCCTGCTCTTCGACCGCCTCCAGGCCGATGAGCCGCCGCCCGCCCGCGAGATCGTCCGGTCGTGGACCTTCGTGCGGCGGGGCTCGTCCTAGAAGGGAAACCCCGATGCCCGCCCACCCCTCACGCCGTGACCTGATCCGGCTCCTCGGCGTGGCCGCCACCGCCGCAGCAGGCGTGCCGGCCCTGTCGTCGTGCGCGGGAGCGCCGGCTCCGCAGAGCGCCGCCCCCGGCACCTTCACCGTCTACTGGAACGCCGGCCACGACTACCAGGCCTACCGCAAGGTGATCGCCGAGTTCGAGCAGGCCCACAAGGTCACCGTCAACCTGCAGAAGTACCAGTGGCCCGACCTGCGCACCAGGCTGCTCGCCGACTTCGCCTCCGGCACCGTGCCCGACCTGGTGGAGGAGCCGGGCGGGTGGGTGCAGGAGTTCGCGCTGTCCGGCAACGCGCGCCCGCTGCAGGACTTCGCCGACCGCGACGGCGCGGCCATGGGCTTCCCCGCCGACTGGCAGCCGGTGACCGTCGAGCGCAACTCCTACCAGGGCAAGGTGTACGGCGTGCAGCTGCACCTGACCTGCAACACCCTGCTCTACAACGCGGGCATGCTGCGGGACGCCGGCGTCGAGGTGCCCAGCACCTGGGAGGAGTTCCTCGCCGCCGCGAAGAAGCTGACGAAGGACGGCGTGTACGGCGTCGCGCTCAACCAGGACTACACCTACATGTGGCCCTGGATGACGCAGGCCGGCGTCACCCCGTACGACCCGGAGACCGGCAAGGTCATGACCCCGCTCCCCGACGCGATCGAGGCCCTGCAGTTCCAGGCCGACCTCGTCCACAAGCACAAGGTCGCGCCCGTTCCCGTCGCGAGCACCGACTACTCCGGCCCGCAGAAGCTGTTCTCGGCCAAGCGCGCCGCGATGATCCTCACCGGCCCCTGGGACCTCGACCCGATCAGGAAGACCAGCCCCGACATCGACCTCGGCGTGGCGCCGCCGCTGGAGCACAAGGTACGGGCCACGCAGGCCGCCGGGGTCAGCATGTTCGTGCCGGCCAAGGCGAGCAGGCCCGAGCTGTCGTGGGACTTCATCAAGCGCATCACCGCCCTGGAGGTCGAGCAGGCCGCCACCAAGGAGACCGGCATGCTCATGCCTCGCGTGTCCTGGGCGAAGCTGCCCGAGGTGCAGGCCGACCCGGCGACCAAGGTGTTCGCCGACGCGCTGCCGCAGGCCGAGGACTCCTCCCAGGCGGTGCGGCTGACCGGGCAGTTCGGCAAGTGGGAGGAGCAGCTGAAGGTCATGTACCAGCAGGTGCTCATCCAGAACCGGCCCGCCGCCGACGTGCTGACGGAGTTCGCGAGGACGGCGGAGGGCTACCTGAAGTGAGGCCGCGCACGCTCTCCGGCCGGTACGCGAGGACCGCCTACCTCTTCCTGCTGCCGGCCATCCTGTTCTTCGCGGCCCTGTTCTACCTGCCGATCGGCAACGTGGTCGCCACCGGCTTCCGCACCGGGCCGATGGCCGACCAGTGGGCCGGGCTCGGCAACTACAGCCAGGCCCTCGCCGACCCCGCCGTGCGGCACTCGTTCCTCGTCACGGTGGTCTTCGCGGTGCTGGTCGTGGCCGGCTCGATCGTGCTCGGGCTGGCCCTGGCGCTGGCCATCGACCAGCCGCTCAAGGGCCGGGTGGCGTTCCGGGTGCTGCTGCTGGTGCCGTACCTGACGTCGGTGGCGATCGTCGGGCTGCTGTGGCGCAACATCCTCGACCCCGACCTGGGCGTGCTCAACCGGGTGCTGCTCGCGGCCGGGCTGCCCGGCCAGCAGTGGCTCAACACCGCGCCGCTGCTCACCATCGCCGCCGTGACACTGTGGCAGAGCGTCGGCTACACCATGGTGCTGTTCCTGGCCGGGCTGCAGGGCATCCCCGAGACCTACCACGAGGCCGCCAAGATCGACGGGGCGGACGCCTGGCGCCGGTTCTGGCGCATCACGCTGCCACTGCTCGCCCCGACCACGCTGTTCGTCTCGGTGATGGCGGTGATCTCGGGGCTGCAGGCGTTCGGGCAGGCGTACATCATCACCGGCGGCGGGCCCGGCGACGCCACCGACCTGTCGGTCTTCCACATCTTCAACGTGGCCTTCCGGACCAGGGACTTCGGTTACTCCTCCGCGCAGTCGGTGCTGCTGCTCCTCGTGATCGTGGCCTTCACCGTGATCCAGCTCAGGGCCGGGCGGCGAGGAGAGGTGACGTACTGATGAGCCGCAAGGTGCTGCTCTACACCGTGCTCACGCTGGCGAGCCTGGTGACGGTGCTGCCGCTGGCCTACATGGTCTCGCTGTCGCTGCAGACCGAGGCGGAGACGCTGGCGGCGAGTGCGGTGCTCTGGCCTGAGACGCCGCAGTGGGGCAACTACGCCGAGCTGTTCGCCCGCGCGCCGTTCGGGAACTTCATCGTCAACAGCCTCGTCGTGGCCGGCGCGATCACGCTGTCGCACCTGTTGTTCGACCCGCTCGTCGGGTACGTGTTCGCCAAGTTCCGCTTCCCGCTGCGCAACACGCTGTTCGTGGCGCTGCTGGCCACGCTCATGGTGCCGTTCTTCGTGCGGATGATCCCGCTGTACGTGCTCATGGCCAACCTCGGGTGGCTGAACACGTACCAGGGGCTCATCACCCCGTTCCTCATGGACGCGTTCGGGATCTTCCTGATGCGGCAGTTCATCCAGCCCATCCCGGACGACCTCATCAGCGCTGCCCGCATCGACGGGGCCTCCGAGCTGCGCATCTACCGCAGCGTCATCCTGCCGCAGACCAGGCCCGCGCTGGCCGTGCTCGCGCTGTTCACGTTCGTCTTCCAGTGGAACGAGTTCCTCTGGCCGCTGGTCGCCACCAGCACGCCCGAGATGCGCACCATCCCGGTCGGGCTCACCCTGTTCAACCAGGAGTACTTCACGCTGTGGCACCTCACGGCGGCCGGCTCGGTGATCCTCTTCGTGCCCACCGCCGTCCTGTTCGTCCTCACCCAGAGATATTTCGTGCGGGGCATCGCCCTCACCGGCCTTCGATAGGAGTCTCCCTTTTGCGCCCGAACGTGATCGTCGTCTTCACCGACCAGCAGCGGTGGGACACCGTCGGCCCGCTCACCCCCAACCTCGACCGCATGGCCAGGCACGGCACGCAGGCCACGGTCGCGCTCACGCCACAGCCGGTGTGCGCGCCGGCCCGCGCGGCGCTGCAGACGGGCCGCTACGCGACCACGACCGGCGTGCACCGCAACGGCCGCGTCCTGCCACCCGAGGAACGCACGCTCGCGCACCTCTTCGGCGCGGCCGGCTACGCCACCGGCTACATCGGCAAGTGGCACCTGGCCGGCTCGGAGCCGGTGCCCGAGCACCAGCGCGGCGGCTACCAGAGCTGGCTGGCCGCCAACGCGCTCGAGCACACCTCCGACGCCTACCGCACGATCGTCTACGACGAGGCGAACGAGCCCGTCATGCTGCCCGGCTACCGCTCCGACGCGCTCGTGGACGCGGCCGTGCGGTTCGTGGCCGACCACGCCGGCGAGCCGTTCTACCTGTTCCTGTCGTTCCTGGAGCCGCATCACCAGAACGAGGTGGACACCTATCCCGCGCCCGACGGCTACGAGGAGCGTTGCCAGGGCACCTGGATGCCGCCCGACCTCGCCGCGCTCGGCGGCACCGCGCACCAGCACATGGGCGGCTACCTCGGCCAGGTCAAGCGCCTCGACGAGGGGCTCGGGCGGCTGCTCGACGCGCTGCGCAGCATGGACCTGCTGGACGACACGATCGTGGCGTACACCTCCGACCACGGCAACCACTTCAAGACCCGCAACGGCGAGTACAAGCGGTCCTGCCACGACGCCTCGCTGCGGGTGCCGCTGGCGCTGCGCGGGCCCGGCTTCGACGGGGGCGGCGCCATCGCGCGGCCCGTCAGCACGCTCGACCTGCCGCCCACCCTGCTGGAGGCGGCCGGGCTGCCGGTGCCCGACGCGATGCAGGGGCGCTCGTTCCTGCCGCTGCTGCGCGACCCCCGGGCCGACTGGCCCGGCGAGGTGTTCTTCCAGGTGAGCGAGTCCGAGGTGGGGCGCGGGATCAGGACGTCGCGGTGGAAGTACTACGCCGTCGCCGAAGGCGCCGACCCCTGGGACGACCCCGCCGCCCCCCGCTATCGGGAGCAGGCCCTGTACGACGTCGTCAACGACCCGTACGAGCTGGTCAACCTGGCCGGCTACCCCTCGCATGAGGCGGTCGCGGCCGAACTGCGCGAACGCCTGATCCGCCGCATCGTCGCGGCCGGGGAAGTGGAGCCGATCGTGGACCCGGCCGAGCGCGTGCCCGGCCGCACCCAGGCAATGCCCGACCCCGCAGTCCGCTCAAAGTCCCCGAACCCCACCCGCTTCGGCCACCAGCCCCGCCCTTGAGGTCGGCTGAGCGTCCCGAGCCTTGCTGCGGGGCCGCACGGGCTGAGGTCCCTTTGATGGGAGGGGGTCACCGCGGACTGTGCGCGGGGGCTTGCGGCGAGGGCCTGTTGTTCGAGGGCGGGTCTTTTCGGGCCGAGTAGGTGGGCTCCGCTGCGGACGGGTGGGCGCCTCTCCACCCCCCTCCTTTGAGGGGTGGAGAGGCGCTTTCGAGGTCAGGCCGCCGCGTCGGCGGGCTTGTGGGTGTGCTTCTCCGCGGTGCGGGCGGCGCTTGCCGGGGCGGGGGGTGTGGTGCCTATCGTGCCGATGTCGAACGCGTACGTGCCGGCCAGGGTGGCGATGGCGTCGCTGTTCACGTCAAGCGCCTTGTCGTTGATGTTCTTGATCGTGTCGCAGACGCTGTGGTAGCACGGGTCGAGCGGGAGGCCGGCGGTGCCGCCGAAGATGGCCGCCTCCTCCTCGGTCTTGAGCTCCTCGGCGCCGGTGAACAGGCCGCCCGACGCGATGCCGACCGCGATGAACGGCCCGTAGTCGGAGCGTCCGGTGAACGCCGTGGCCGTGAACGGCAGCCGCCGCCCGGCGAAGAACTTCTCGAAGTCCTCCTCGATCTTGTCGGATCCGGGAGGCCCGGCGGTGCCGAACGCGTCGCCGTCACCGTCGTAGATGCCGAACGTGTAGTTGGGCGAGCCGATCATGTCGAAGTTCAGGTACAGCTTGATCTTGGCCCGCTCCTCCTCGCTCAGCGAGGCCACGTAGTGCTCGGAGCCGAGCAGCCCGAACTCCTCGGCGCCCCAGAAGGCGAAGCGCAGCTGGTTCTTGGGCTTGAGCTTGGCCGCCTGCAGCGCCACCTCCAGGACGCCCGCGCTGCCGGAGCCGTTGTCGTTGATGCCCGGCCCCTCCTGCACGCTGTCGAGGTGGGCGCCGAGCATGACGACCTTGTTCGGGTCGCCCTTCCTGCTCTGCGCGATCACGTTGTAGGTGGTCCTGGTCTCGACGATCGGGTCCCAGTTCATGGTGACCGTGGTGCCGGCCGCGGCCAGCTCCTCGCCGACCGAGAAGCGGGTGAAGAACGAGGGGATCGTCACGCCGGGCCCGCCGAGCACCGGGTTGAGGTCCACCTCCGTACGCCCCTCCTGGCCCTCGTTGAAGACGATGGCCCCGATAGCCCCGGCCGCCAGCGCGTTGTCCACCTTCACCCGGAAGTTGCAGGTGCCGCGCTGCATGAGCGCGATGTTGCCGGCGGTGAACCCGGCGAAGTCCTCCGGCTCGCACCCCGAGGTCGAGCTGTTCTCCGGCCCCGGCGGCAGCGTCAGGTCCACGGGCTGGACGGTGCCGGTGACCGACCCGGCGGGCGAGTCGCCCATCGCCACGTAGTCGCTGAAGAACCCGTACTGGTACGTCTTGGGCGTCCCACTGGTGGTCTGCAGCACCGGCGGGGTGACGTAGCCGTCGAAGACGAACTCGAAGGGCTGGATCGTCACCTGGTAGCCGGCCTTGCGCAGCTTGCCCGCCACGTAGTCGCGGGAGGCGTCGAAGCCGCGCGTACCGGAGACGCGGGTGCCGTTGCTGGCGTCGGCGATGGCCTGGAACGCCTTGAGGTGCTTCTTGACGTTCTTGCCCGAGACGGCCTTGACGAGCTTCTCGACTTCCTTCTTGTGCGGGTCCTTGGGCCCGTGCCCGTGCCCGTGCCCGTGCCCAGGCCCGTGCCCGCCGCCGTGCCCGCCCTGGGCGGCGGCGGTTCCGGTGAATGCGAGGGGTGACAAGGCCACGGCCACAGCGGTGATGGCGCCGAGCATGCCTTTACGTAAGCGGTAAGACATGGTGCTCCTCGTACGTGGAGGGGTGAACCGGGTCATTTTGCGCACGTGTTCCGAAACGTATTCATCGGGCGGGTGATAGGGAAGATTTGTCCGCGTATCCGTTGCATCACGGACTTGGAACGTCGCATCCGAGACGAGGAACTGTCATGTCCATATCGCTCCCATCCACCGGCTCTATCACCATCGGCGGCAAGACCGTGCACCGCCTGGGCTTCGGCGCCATGAGCCTGACCGGCCCAGGAGTCTGGGGACCGCCGTCCGACAGGGACGCGGCCGTCAAGGTTTTGCGCCGTGTCGTCGAGCTGGGGGTGAACCTCATCGACACGGCCGACTCCTACGGCCCGTACGTCAGCGAGGAGATCATCCGCGAGGCGCTGCACCCGTACCCCGAGGACCTGCTGATCGCCACCAAGGCCGGTTTCGTGCGCACCGGGCCCGGCCAGTGGCACGCCGTGGGCCGCCCCGAGTACCTCCGTCAGGAGGTCGAGATGAGCCTGCGCCGGCTCGGCCAGGACCGGCTCGACCTGCTCCAGCTGCACCGCATCGACCCGAAGGTGCCGCTTGAGGACCAGATCGGCGAGCTGAAGGCGCTCCAGGACGAGGGCAAGATCGCCGCCATCGGCCTGTCCGAGGTGAGCGTCGAGGAGCTGGAGCAGGCGCGGCGCATCGCCGGCATCGTCTCCGTCCAGAACCGCTACAACCTCACCAACCGTTTCTCCGAGTCCGTGCTCGACCACTGCACCGAGCAGGGCATCGTGTTCATCCCCTACAGCCCCATCGCCAAGGGCGCGCTGGCCGCGCCCGGCGGGCCGGTCGAGCACGTCGCCAAGCTGCTCGGCGCGACGCCCGCGCAGGTCAGCCTGGCCTGGCTGCTGGCCCGCTCACCGGTGGTCGCGCCGATCCCCGGCACGTCGTCGATCGCCCACCTGGAGGAGAACCTGGGCGCCTCCACGGTGACGCTGACGGCCGAGCAGGTCGCCGAGCTGAGCTGAACCGCGAGGGAGCCGGCCCTCCACACCCGCGTGGAGAGCCGGCTCGCCGCCGGTCAGCCCAGGCCGTTCTTCATGGCCGTGAGCAGCTCGGCGTTGGTCGTGTCGCCGCTGAGCTCCCAGAAGAACGCGCCGCCGAGGCCCTGGTCCTTCGAGTAGTTCATCTTGCCGCCGATGGTGGCCGGCGTGTCGTAGCTCCACCACTGGTTGCCGCAGTACGCGTACGCCGTGCCCGCGACCGTCCCGGTGGCCGGGCAGCGGGTCTTGAGCACCTTGTAGTCCTCGATGCCCTGCTCGTACGTGCCCGGCGCGGGCCCGGTGGCGGTGCCGCCCGGCGCCGACTGCGTGACCCCGGCCCAGCCGCGCCCGTAGAAGCCGATGCCGAGCAGCAGCTTGCTCGCCGGCACGCCCTTGCTCTTCAGCTTCTGGACGGCCGCGTCGGAGTGGAAGCCCGCCGTCGGGATGCCCGGGTAGGACGTGAGCGGCGAGTGCGGGGCCGTCGGGCCCTGCGCCGCGAAGGCGCCGAAGTAGTCGTAGGTCATGACGTTGTACCAGTCGAGGTACTGCGCGGCGCCGCCGTAGTCGGCCGCGTCGATCTTGCCGCCGTTGGTGCCGTCGGCCGTGATCGCGGCGGTGACCAGGTAGTTCTGGCCGAAGCGGTCGCGCAGCGCCTGCATGAGGTTCCTGAACGCGGCCGGGCCGCTGCTGTCGCAGGTCAGGCCGCAGGCGTTCGGGTACTCCCAGTCGATGTCGATTCCGTCGAAGACGTCGGCCCAGCGCGGGTCCTCGACCAGGCGGTAGCAGGACTCGGCGAACGCGGCCGGGTTCTGCGCGGCCTGCCCGAAGCCGCCGGACCAGGTCCAGCCGCCGAAGGAGAACAGCACCTTGATGTGCGGGTGCTTCTTCTTCAGCTTGCGCAGCTGGTTGAAGCTGCCGCGCAGCGCGCCCGGGTCCCAGGTGTCGGCGACGCCGTCCACGCTCTCGTTGGCCTGGTAGAAGCGGTCGTAGTCGGCGTGGCTGTCGCCGATCGCGCACTGGCCGTTCGTCACGTTGCCGAAGGCGTAGTTGATGTGCGTCAGCTTGGCCGCAGAGCCGCTGGTGTCGATGTTCTTGACGTGGTAGTTGCGGGTGTAGACGCCCCACTGCACGAAGTAGCCGAGGACCTTCTTGCCCCCGCCTCCGCCGCCGCCCGTGGTCGTCGCCGTGACGCTGTTGCTGTTGGCCGAGCGGTTTCCTGCGGCGTCGCGGGCGCGGACGGTGTAGCTGTAGGAGGTGTTGGCGTTCAGCCCGGTGTCGGTGTACGTCGTGCCGGTCACGGTCGCGACCAGGGTGCCGCCGCGATGGACCTCGTAGCCGGTGACGGCGACGTTGTCGGTGGAGGCGTTCCAGGCCAGCGCGACGGAGCTGCCGGTGACGCCGGTCGAGCGCAGGTTGCCCGGCACGCTCGGCGCGCTGGTGTCACCGCCCCCGCCGCCCGAGGTGGTGGCCGTGACGCTGTTGCTGGTGCCGGAGCGGTTTCCTGCGGCGTCGCGGGCGCGGACGGTGTAGCTGTAGGAGGTGTTCGCGGAGAGGCCGGTGTCGGTGTGGCCGGTGCCGGTGACGGTGGCGACGAGGGTGCCGCCGCGGTAGATCTCGTAGCCGGTGACGGCGACGTTGTCGGTGGAGGCGTTCCAGGCGAGGGTGACGCTCGTGTTCGTCACGCCGGTCGAGCGCAGGTTGCCGGGGACGCTCGGCGCGCTGGTGTCGCCGCCGCCGCCCGAGACGACCTTCCACAGGGCGGGCACGTTCGGCGGCTCCCAGCCGGGCTGGGAGGTGTGGCTCTGGACGCACTCGTACTGCACGCCGTTGTACGTCACGCGCGTGCCGGCCGTGTACGCCGTCCACGCCGTCCAGTCGGCCTGCAGGGCCTGTAAGGAGGACTGCCCGGCGGCGGCGGTGGCCGTGCCCGGCGCGGCGACGAGCGCGGTCAGCGGCAGCGCCAGGGCCGCCAGACCGGCGAGGACCTTGCTCAGGGTGGGGTTCTTCATCATGCTCCGACATCCGGTCGAGGGTGAACGGGGGGGTGGGATGCCTGATCAAACTATTAGGAAAGTTTCCTTTTAGTTATGCGCCGACAGTAACCCCAACCCGAGCAGGCGGTCAAGAGATCCGGTCTAGATCGTGAAATCGCGCAGCAGGCCCGTGTAGCGCTTGGGGAGCGGGCGGGCGTACTCGCCGCGCGTGCTCGTCCGCAGCCCCAGCGCCACCAGCGACTCGGCGAACCGGGTGGCCGCCGCCACCCCGTCGATCACCGGCACGCCCGTCGCCCGCGTCACCTCGGCGCAGAAGTCCGCCATGCCCGCGCAGCCCAGCACGATCACGTCGCTGCCGTCCCGTTCGGCCACCGACGCGCACAGCTCGGTCACCGCCGCGCGGGCCGGCGGCTGCTCCAGGTCCAGCACGGGGATCTCGCAGGCGTGCACGCCCCGGCAGGCGGCGGCGAAGCCGTACCGGTGGGCGAGCTCCCAGGCCCTGCCGGTGGTCCTGGCCAGCGTGGTCACCACGCTGAAGGTCCTGCCGACCATCGTGGCGGCGTGCATCGCGGCCTCCGCGATGCCCAGCACGGGACCCGCCGCCAGCTCGCGCGCCGCGTCCAGGCCGGGGTCGCCGAAACAGGCGATCACGTACGCGTCCACGCCCGCCCGCTCGCCCGCCGCGATCTCGGCAAGCAGCCCCGGGACCGCCAGCGCCTCGTCGTAGTGGCTCTCGATCGACTCCGGCCCCATGGCCGGGCTCACCGCCGTCACCTCGGTCGACGACGACGCCACCGCCCTGGCGCACCGACCGATGGACTCGGTCATCGCCAGGGCGGTGTTCGGATTGATCACCCGGATATGGGTCATGCCGGCATGATCCGCGGTACGCGCCGCTCCAGCAGCACCATCGCCACGAACCCGATCCCGCAGCCGATGAACCAGCTGAAGTCGGCCAGCCAGGCCAGCTCGACGACCGTGATCCACTTGGGCACCAGCACCGAGGCGATGGCCGGCACGCCCGCCGCCACCGTGGCCCAGACGGCGTTGGGGTTGTAGCCCTTGCTGAACCAGTAGCGCCCGCCCGGGTCCATCGTGAACAGCTCGTCCACCGAGACCCGCTGCCGCGCGCACACGTAGTAGCCCGCGATCAGGATGCCGAACAGCGGCCCGATCAGCGCGCCCAGCAGGCCCAGCGTGTAGTGGATGGCGTCGGGGTCGCCGTACCAGTTCCACGGGGTGAGCAGCACAGAGCCGACCGCCGCGATCATCCCGCCGGTACGCCAGCTGATGCGCTGCGGGCTGACGTTGGAGAAGTCGAAGGCCGGCGAGATGAAGTTCGCCACGATGTTGATGCCCACGGTCGCGATCACGAACGTCAGGCCGCCCAGCAGGATCGCGAACGGCGTGTCGATGCGCTGCACGGTGTGGATCGGGTCGGTGATCAGCTCGCCGAACACCGGCATCGTGGCCGACGCAGTGATGACCGTCAGCAGGGAGAAGAACAGGAAGTTGATCGGCAGGCCGAGGAGGTTGCCGCGCTTGACCGCGTCGAACGAGCGGCCGTAGCGGGAGAAGTCGCCGAAGTTCAGCATCGGCCCGGAGAAGTACGACACCACCAGCGCGATCGCGCTCAGCATCACCGGGATCGACTCGGCGAAGCCCAGGCTCTCGCCCTGCGACAGGTCCAGGCTGATGTTCTCCCAACCGGCCCTGCTCACCAGATAGCCGGCCAGGACCAGCATGACCACGTAGACGGCGGGCCCCGCCCAGTCCACGAAGCGGCGGATGGCGTCCATGCCGCGCCAGAACACCGCCGCCTGCGCCACCCACAGGATGGCGTAGCAGATGTAGCCGAGCACGGACAGACCGAGGAAGGTCGGCTCGTTGAGCGCGGCCGTGGCGGGCCAGAACTTCAGGAAGATGATGATGAGCGACTGCGAGGCCAGGTACGTCTGCACGCCGTACCACGCGATGGCGATCGAGCCCCGCACGATGGCCGGGATGTTCGCCCCCAGCACGCCGAAGACCACCCGGTTGATCACCGGGTACGGCACCCCGGTGACCTGGCTCGGCTTGGCGACCAGGTTGCAGAAGACGTTGACGATGACGATGCCGGCCAGCAGCGCGAACAGCACCTGCCAGCTCGCCAGGCCGAGCGCGAACAGGCTGCCCGCGGTCACGTAGCCGCCGACGCTGTGCACGTCGGACATCCAGAAGGCGAAGATGTTGTACGACGACCAGCTCTGCTTGCGCAGCGGGGCCAGGTCCTCATTGGTGAGCCGGGGGTCGTGGGGAGGGGCTTGGGCGACGGTCGGCTGTGTCATGTGCGGCATCCTTGGGGGGTAGGGTCGCCGGACGGTGTTAAGCCATCACTTAACACCCTGCGTGCGGCGGTCCCGATGTCGCAAGTGTTAAAGACGTGTGACGGAGGTCATGGAGGACCTGGAGGCGATCGGCGGCGAGCGGCTCGGGCGGCGGCTGCGCGAGCTGCGCACGGAGTCGGGCAAGTCGCTGCGGGCGGTGGCGAAGGAGCTCGGCATCTCGCCCAGCGCCGTGTCCCAGATCGAGCGCGGCACCATGCGGCCGTCGGTGAGCCGGTTGATCGCGTACGTGACGGCCATCGGGGCGCCGCTGGCGGCGGTCTTCGACTACGCGCCCGACCCGCCCGGGGCTCCCGGGCTCGCGGTGGGGCGGGCCGGTGAGGTGGCGCCGATCCGGCTGGGCGGCGGGGTGACGTTCCGCCGCTTGTCGCCGGGGCCGACCCCCGACGTCGAGTTCTTCGAGTCCACGTACCCGCCGCACGCGGTCTCCACCGCGCACGGCCGCTTCCTGCGCCACGAGGGGTACGAGGTCGGCACGGTCACGGCGGGGGAGCTCACGATCGAGTTCGAGTCGGAGACCGTCACGCTGGCGCAGGGCGACTCCATCACGTTCCCGTGCAGCAGGCCGCACATCATCGGCAACCGCTCGGCCACCGTCACCGCCGTCGCGACCTGGCTGATCGTGCACGGCCGCTGACCGGCAGGCGTGAGTCAGGGCGCGGCTGGGGAGGCTGTCCGATGGCAGCGAACCCGTCGTTCCCCCTGAGGAGGGTCGGATGGCCGTACTACTGCTGGGCACGCTCGACACCAAGGGCGCGGAGTACGCCTATGTCCGCGACCTCGTCACGGCCGCGGGACAGCAGGTCCTCCTGCTCGACGCAGGCGTCATGGGCGGCGGGACGCTCGCGCCCGACATCCCGGCGGCCGAGGTGGCCGAGGCGGGCGGGGCGAGCCTGGAGGAGCTCAGGAGCGCCGGTGACCGCGGCGCGGCCCTGAGCGCGATGGCCGCCGGAGCCGCGCGCGTCGCCCGCGACCTGTACGAGCGTGGCGGGCTGAGCGGCGTGCTGGCGCTGGGCGGCAGCGGCGGCTCCTCGATCGCGGCGGCCGCCATGGCGGCGCTGCCCGTGGGCCTGCCCAAGCTGCTCGTCTCGACCATGGCGTCCGGCGACGTGTCGGCGTACGTGGGGCAGAGCGACGTGACGCTCATGTACAGCGTCGTCGACGTGGCCGGGGTCAACTCGATCTCCCGGCAGATCCTCGGCAACGCCGCCGCCGCGATCGCCGCCATGGCCGCCGCGTACGACGCTCGCGCCGGCGGTCCGTCCGGCGAGGACCGGCCGCTGGTGGCGGCCACGATGTTCGGCGTCACCACGCCCGCCGTGGACGCCGCCCGTGCCCGCCTCGAGGAGCTGGGCTACGAGGTGATCGTCTTCCACGCCACCGGCTCGGGCGGCCGGGCCATGGAGGCGCTCACCGCGAGCGGCTACTTCGCCGGCGTCCTCGACCTCACCACCACCGAACTCGCGGACGACCTGGTCGGCGGCGTGCTGTCGGCCGGCCCCGACCGGCTGAGCGCCGCCGGCGCCGCCGGGGTTCCGCAGGTCGTCAGCCTGGGCGCGCTCGACATGGTCAACTTCGGGCCGATGGACACCGTGCCCGCCCGCTTCCGCGAGCGCAACCTGCTCGTGCACAACCCGACCGTGACGCTCATGCGCACCACCCCCGAGGAGAACGCCGAGCTGGGCCGGCGCATCGGCGCCAAGCTGGCCGCCGCCACCGGGCCCGTCGTGCTGTTCGTGCCGCGCGGCGGCGTCTCGGCCGTGGACGTGCCGGGCGGCCCGTTCCACGACCCGGCCGCCGACGCCGCCTGCTTCGACGCCGTGCTGGCCGCCGTGGCGGGCACCGACGTGCAGGTGGTGGAGAGCGCCGACGACATCAACCGGCCGGCGTTCGCGGTGGCCGCCGCGGACCGGCTGCACGAGCTCATCCAGAAGGGAACGGCATGAGGCGCGCCGGGCGCGTGGAAAGGGGACGGCATGAAGCGTGACGAGGCGCTCGGCAGGTTGCGGGCCGAGCGGAAGGCGGGGCGGCTCATCATCGGAGCCGGCGCGGGCACCGGCCTGTCGGCCAAGGCGGCCGAGGCCGGCGGCGTCGATCTGATCATCATCTACAACTCCGGCCGGTTCAGGATGGCCGGGCGCGGCTCGCTCGCGGGGCTGCTGCCGTACGGGGACGCCAACGCGATCGTGGTCGAGATGGCCGGCGAGGTGCTGCCGGTCGTCAAGGACACCCCCGTGCTGGCCGGGGTGTGCGGCACCGACCCGTTCCGGCTCATGCCGCAGTTCCTCGACCAGCTGAGCGCGATGGGCTTCACCGGCGTCCAGAACTTCCCCACCGTCGGCCTCATCGACGGCGTCTTCCGGGCGAACCTGGAGGAGACCGGCATGGGGTTCGACCTGGAGATCGAGATGATCCGGCTGGCCGCCGAGCGCGGCCTGCTCACCGCCCCCTACGTCTTCACCGCCGAGCAGGCCACCGCCATGGCCGAGGCGGGCGCCGACATCCTGGTGCCGCACATGGGCCTGACCACCAAGGGCAGCATCGGCGCCAAGACCGCGCTCAGCCTGGAGGAGTCGGCCGTACGCGTGCAGGAGATGCACGACGCCGCCGTGGCGGTCAACCCCGACGTCATCGTCCTGTGCCACGGCGGCCCGATCGCCGAGCCGGACGACGTCCGCTTCATCCAGGAACGCACCACCGGCGTGGCCGGCTTCTTCGGCGCCTCCTCGATGGAACGCCTGCCCGCCGAGCGCGCCATCGCCGACCAGCTCAGGGCCTTCAAGGCCCTCTGACGACCGAGGGAGTCCCTCCATGCACCGCAGGCCAGAAGACGTCCCGACCATGCTCTTCGACTGGGGCTCGATCAAGTGGCACGTCACCCCGGCCACCGTGCCGGGCGCGTCGTCCACGTTCGGCGAGGTCGTGATCAATCCCGACAGAGGGCACGACCGCCACCTGCACCCCGCCTCCGACGAGGTGCTCTACATCATCGAGGGGGAGGGGCGGCAGACGGTCGGCGACGAGCCCGAGTTCGCGGTGAAGGCGGGCGACGCCGTCTACATCCCCATGGGGACGTTGCACTCGACGTTCAACACCGGGTGGCGGCCGCTGCGGATCATCGCGACGTATACGCCTGGCGGGGAGGAGGAGGCGCTGCGCGAGCTGCCCGGCTTCGTCGAGCTGCCGCCGGGCGAGCATCCGAGCTGGGCGGTCAAGCTGGGGTGACCCGCACCACACGCCTTGCACTGGACCGTCGCTACCGGAATCGTCGGCTGTGCTCCGGCCTTCGGGCAGGGGGTGAAGCCGACCAGCCCGCGTAGCGGGGCGAGAACAGCCGTTTCGCCGCCGGGCGAGCATCCGGGCTGGGCGGGTTCTGCTGTTCGATGTACTGGCGCAGGACACTGATCGGAGCGCCCACCGACCCGGCGAAGTAGGAGCCCGACCACAGCTTGTTCGCCCGGTAGTAGTGGCGGGCCGGTTCGGGGAACTCCTGACGCATCCGGCGCGAGGACACGCCCTTGAGGCTGTTGACCAGCTTGGACAGGGCCACCTTGGGTGGGAAGTTGACCAGCTTGGGTGGGAAGTCGACCAGCGGGTGGACGTGGTTGTCCTCGCCGTTGAACTCGCGCAGCTCGGTTTCGAAGTCGGCGCACACGGATCTCATGATCTCTTGCAGCCGGGTCAGGTGCTCGCCGGTGAACATTCGATGCCGGAATTTCGTCACGAAAACCAAGTGTGCGTGCAGCACGAAAACGCAATGCCTGCCGGTCTGATATCGCTGTGATCGGCCATAGCCCAACCGTAAGATGATCGTGTGCAGTTGCGGTAC